>NZ_JBEYWX010000007.1:0-296954 GCF_040644655.1 Streptomyces sp. NPDC046931 | reverse complement strand
GTCTTCGGCGTGCCCTCGGGGCGGTGCTTGGACTGCCGCGTCTCCTGCGGCGGCTTGACGCCCTTGCCCTGCGCGTCGGCCCCGGCTCCCGCCGCCCCGGCTCCGGCACCCGCCGCTGCCGCCCCGGCTCCGGCGCCCGCCGCGCCCGCTCCGGTCACCCCGGCTCCGGCCGCTCCGGCCGCCGCCCAGCCGACCGACGAGGGCGCCTACGTGACCCCGCTGGTGCGCAAGCTCGCCGCCGAGAACGGCGTCGACCTGTCCACCGTCAAGGGCACCGGCGTCGGCGGCCGCATCCGCAAGCAGGACGTCCTGGCCGCCGCCGAGGCCGCCAAGGCCGCCGCTGCCGCCCCGGCTCCGGCCGCAGCGGCCCCGGCCGCCAAGAAGGCCCCGGCCCTCGAGGTCTCCCCGCTGCGCGGCCAGACCGTCAAGATGCCGCGGATCCGCAAGGTCATCGGCGACAACATGGTCAAGGCCCTGCACGAGCAGGCCCAGCTGTCCTCGGTGGTCGAGGTCGACGTGACCCGCCTGATGCGTCTGCGCGCCCAGGCCAAGGACGCGTTCTCGGCCCGCGAGGGTGTCAAGCTCTCCCCGATGCCGTTCTTCGTGAAGGCGGCGGCGCAGGCGCTGAAGGCCCACCCGGTCATCAACGCCAAGATCAACGAGGCCGAGGGCACAATCACCTACTTCGACTCCGAGAACATCGGTATCGCGGTGGACTCCGAGAAGGGCCTGATGACCCCGGTCATCAAGCACGCGGGCGACCTCAACATCGCCGGCATCGCCAAGGCCACGGCGGAGCTCGCGGGCAAGGTCCGCGCCAACAAGATCACGCCCGACGAGCTGTCCGGCGCGACGTTCACCGTCTCCAACACCGGTTCGCGCGGTGCGCTCTTCGACACGATCATCGTGCCGCCGGGCCAGGTCGCGATCCTCGGCATCGGCGCCACGGTCAAGCGCCCGGCCGTCATCGAGACGGAGGAGGGCACGGTCATCGGCGTCCGTGACATGACCTACCTGACCCTCTCCTACGACCACCGTCTGGTGGACGGCGCCGACGCGGCCCGTTACCTGACGGCGGTCAAGGCGATCCTGGAGGCGGGCGAGTTCGAGGTCGAGCTGGGCCTCTGAGCCACCGACATGGTGACCGACCGCTACGGCGCCCCCGTCCGGGACCTTCCGGGCGGGGGCGCCGCGTTTGTCGGTCCCCGCGGTGTGTAAGCCTCGTCTCACCTGCGAGAAAGCGCCCCCGTGCGCCCTTCCCGCACGGGCCTGCGGCCGTATTGTCTAAACGTCGAACGCCCCAGGGGCCGGTGGGCCCCCACTGAAGGAGCCCCTCATGACCGCGCCCGTCGTCCACTCGCTGCGCGAGCAGATCCGCGAGCACATCGTGGAGGGGATCGTCAGCGGGCGCTGGAAGCCGGGCGAGCGGATCGTGGAGCGGCGGATCGCCACGGAGCTGGAGGTCAGTCAGACGCCGGTCCGGGAGGCGCTGCGCGAGCTGGAGTCGCTGCGGCTGATCGAGTCCGCGCCCAACAAGGGCGTGCGGGTGCGGAATCTAACGGCCGCCGATCTGGAGGAGAGCTACCCGGTCCGTGCCGGTCTGGAGGCCATCGCGGCGGAGCTGGCGGCGGAGCGGCTGGCGGAGGACTGCTCGGCCCTGGAGCCCCACGTCTCGGCGCTCTACGAGGCGGACCGCAGGTCGGACGGGACGGGCCAGGTGCGGCACACGGTGGCGTTCCACCGGGAGCTGGTGCGGGCGGCCGGCAACTCGGTGCTGCTGCACACCTGGGAGGGTCTGGGCATCGAGGTGTTCACGGCCCTGTCGATCCGCTGGCTGGGGACGGTGCAGCAGTCGTACGCGGAGGAGCACGAGGAGCTGGTGGCCGCGTTCCAGAGGCGCGACCCCCGGATCGCGGAGATCGTGAAGGCGCATGTCCTCGGGTGCGCCCCGCGGGCGTAGGGACGTCCCGAGCACCGGAGCAGCCCCCCGCTCAGACGCACGCCACCTGCGGAGATCCAGGTTTGGACCGACACTCGGTGTCTCCACCGGAGGCACCCCGTGCCGACTTTCTCGAAATCAAGAGTTTTTGGCCTTCACCCCTTTGATCGATCATCGATCAGCGGGTTACAGTCGCCGACGGACTTCCACCGAAGTCCGCTGCCCTGTCCTGCCAAAGACCAAGGGCAACCCCCGGCCCTTACCGATGAGGGCACCCCCTTCGACTGAGGAAGGCGGCGACATGACCGACCCCAACGCCATCCAGCCGAGCGAGCTCGACCAGCTCCCGGACCGCGACCCGGAGGAGACCGCCGAATGGCAGGCCTCCCTGGACGCCGTCGCCGAGGCGGCCGGACCGCACCGTGCCGCGTACCTGATGCGCCGCACGCTGGAGCGCGCCGAGGGCGCCGGCATCGCGCTGCCGAAGCTTCTCGAGACCGACTACGTCAACACCATCCCGACCGCCGTCGAGCCGTCCGTGCCCGGTGACGAGGCGATGGAGGCCCGGATCGCCGCCTGGAACCGCTGGAACGCGGCCGCGATGGTGACCCGCGGCAGCAAGTACGGCGTCGGCGGCCACATCGCCACCTTCGCCTCCGCCGCCTGGCTCTACGAGACCGGCTTCAACCACTTCTTCAAGGGCAAGGAGGGCGACGGTTCGGGTGACCAGCTGTACATCCAGGGTCACGCCTCCCCCGGCATCTACGCCCGTGCCTTCCTCGACGGCCGCCTGAACGAGCACCACCTCGACAACTTCCGCCAGGAGTCCGGCGGCAACGGTCTGCCCTCCTACCCGCACCCGCGCCGTCTGCCCTGGCTGTGGGAGTTCCCCACCGTCTCCATGGGTCTCGGCCCGCTGTCGGCGATCTACCAGGCGCGCTTCAACCGCTATCTGACCAACCGCGGCATCAAGGACGTCTCGGCGTCCCACGTCTGGGCCTTCCTCGGCGACGGCGAGATGGACGAACCGGAGTCGACGGCCGCACTCGCGCTCGCCGCCCGTGAGGAGCTGGACAACCTCACCTTCGTCATCAACTGCAACCTTCAGCGCCTCGACGGCCCGGTCCGCGCCAACTTCAAGATCGTGCAGGAGCTGGAGGCCCAGTTCCGTGGTGCCGGCTGGAACGTCGTCAAGACGCTCTGGGGCAGCGCCTGGGACGAGCTGTTCGCCCTCGACACCACGGGCGCGCTCGTCCGCCGGCTGCGTGAGGTACCGGACGCGCAGGTCCAGACGTACCAGACCCGCGACGCCGCCTACATCCGCCAGGACTTCTTCGGCAAGGACCCGGCGCTCGTCGAGATGGCGAAGCTGCTGACCGACGACAAGATCCTCGACTGCTTCCACTTCTCGCGCGGCGGTCACGAGCCGCGCAAGGTGTACGCCGCGTACAAGGCCGCCGTGGAGCACAAGGGCGCTCCCACGGTGATCCTGGCCCAGACGGTCAAGGGGCACACCCTCGGCACGGGCTTCGCGTCGAAGAACGCCAACCACCAGATGAAGAAGCTGACGGTGGACGAGTTCAAGGCGATGCGCGACCTGCTGGAGCTGCCGATCTCCGACGCGCGGTTCGCCGACGGCGTGGTGCCCTACGGCCATCCGGGCGCCGACTCCCCCGAGGTCCGCTACCTCCAGGAGCGCCGCGCGGCCCTCGGCGGTCCCGCCCCGGCCCGCCGCGTCCACTCCCTCGCGCCGCTGCCCGCCCCGGCCGAGAAGTCGTTCGCGTCCTTCGACAAGGGCTCCGGCTCCCAGAACGTGGCGACCACCATGGCGTTCGTCCGCCTGGTCAAGGACCTGGTCCGGGACAAGGAGACGGGCCGGCGCTGGGTGCCCATCGTCCCGGACGAGGCGCGCACCTTCGGCATGGAGTCGCTCTTCCCGTCCCTCGGCATCTACTCGCCGAAGGGCCAGACGTACGAGCCGGTCGACCGTGACCAGCTGATGTACTACAAGGAGGCCAAGAACGGCCAGATCCTCAACGAGGGGATCACCGAGGCCGGTTCGATGGCCGACTTCATCGCCGCATCGACCGCGTACGCCACGCACGGCGAGGCGATGATCCCCTTCTACATCTTCTACTCGATGTTCGGCTGGCAGCGCACCGCCGACCAGATGTGGCAGCTCGCCGACCAGCTGGGCCGTGGCTTCCTGGTCGGCGCCACCGCGGGCCGTACGACGCTGACGGGCGAGGGCCTCCAGCACGCCGACGGCCACTCCCCGGTGATCGCGGCCACCAACCCGGCCGCGCTGACCTACGACCCGGCCTTCGCGTACGAGATCGCCGTGATCGTCAAGGACGGTCTGCGCCGTATGTACGGCGAGACGGCGCCGGGCGAGGACCCGAACGTCTTCTACTACCTCACCGTCTACAACGAGCCGCTGCCGCAGCCGGCGAAGCCGTCCGGCCTCGGTATCGACGAGGGCATCGTCAAGGGCCTGTACCGCTTCAACACCGCGGAGTCGGCGGGCCTGTCCCCCGTGTCCCGCGAGCTCTCGACTTCGCTCGAGCAGGGAGGCACTCCCGTCGCCCCGCGCATCCAGCTGCTGGGCTCCGGCACCGCGATCCACTGGGCGCTTCAGGCGCAGAAGCTGCTCGCCGAGGACTGGGGCGTCGCGGCCGATGTGTGGTCTGCGACGTCCTGGGGCGAGCTGCGCCGGGACGCCATGGAGGCGGACGCGGCGCTGCTGCGGGGCGAGGAGCGGGTGCCGTACATCCGGCAGGCGCTCCAGGGCGCCGAGGGCCCGGTCCTCGCGGTGTCCGACTACATGCGCCAGGTGCCGGACCAGATCGCGCAGTGGGTGGAGCAGGACTACTCCTCGCTGGGCGCCGACGGCTTCGGTCTCTCGGACACCCGTGAGGCCGCCCGCCGCCACTTCGGCGTCGACGCCCCGTCGATCGTGGTGGCGGCCCTCGCCCAGCTCGCCCGGCGCGGCGAGGTCGAGTCGACGGCCGTCAAGGAGGCCCGGGAGAAGTACGGCCTGTAAGGGCCCGTGACGCGGTGAGGGTGAAGGGGTACGGCGGCCGCCGTGCCCCTTCGCTGTCGGCGGCCGGGGGCATGATGGCCCCATGCGTGCCGCTCGCCTGATCAAGATGGTGCTGCTGCTCCAGTCCCGGACATCGATGACCGCGGCCGAGCTGGCCCGTGAGCTGGAGGTGTCCGAGCGGACCGTCACCCGGGACGCGCAGGCGCTGTCCGAGGCGGGGGTCCCGGTGTACGCCGAGCGCGGGCGGGCCGGGGGCTACCGGCTCGTCGGCGGCTACCGCACCCGGCTGACCGGGCTCGGGCGCGGCGAGGCGGAGGCGCTGTTCCTCAGCGGGGTGCCGGGGGCGCTGCGCGAGATGGGCCTCGAGGACGCGGCCTCCGCGGCCCGGCTCAAGGTGTCCGCCGCTCTGCTGCCCTCGCTGCGCGACGCCTCCCGTACGGCGGCGCAGCGCTTTCATCTGGACGCACCGGCCTGGTTCACGGAGCCGGAAGCCCCGCCGCTGCTGCCCCGGGTCGCGGACGCGGTCTGGGACGACCGCCGGATCACCGCGGGGTACCGGCGGGGCACGGACGAGGTGAAGCGGGAGCTGGAGCCGTACGGGCTCGTGCTCAAGGCGGGTGTCTGGTACCTGTGCGCGCGGGTGGCGGCGGCCGGGGCCTTCCGGGTGTACCGCATCGACCGGTTCACGGCCGTGGCCTTCGGCGGGGAGCGGTTCACGCGGGACGAGGAGTTCGATCTGCCCGCCTTCTGGGCGGAGCGGGCCGAGCAGTTCGCGGGGTCCCTGCTGCGCGCCGAGGTCGTGGTGCGGCTGTCCGGGGAGGGCGTGCGCAGGCTGCCCCACGCCGTGGATCCCGCGTCGGCCCGCGCGGCGCTGGCGGCTGTGGGCGCCCCGGACGGGCAGGGATGGGTGACGGTGACCCTGCCGGTGGAGTCCGAGGAGGTCGCGCACGCGCAACTGAGGGCGCTGGGGCCGGAGGTCGAGGTACTGGCACCGCGGGAACTGCGCGCCCGTTTCGCACGGGACGCACTGCGGCTCACCCGGCTCTACGGCCCGTGACGTTCCGCCGTACTCCGCGTGCGCCCCACCCGCCGAGGGCCGATGCTGGTCCCGTGATGGACGAGACGGAGTTCTGGGAGCTGGTGGACGCGAGCCGCGAGGCCGCCGGGGGCGACCCCGACGAGCAGGCCGACCATCTGGTCGAACGGCTGCTCCGGCTGGATCCGGACACCGTGCTGGACTTCGCCCGCCACTTCGAGGGCCGCTACAACCGCTCCTACCGCTGGGACCTGTGGGGCGCCGCCTGGGTGCTGCTCGACGGGGCGAGCGACGACGCGTTCGACTTCTTCCGGTGCTGGCTGATCGGCCAGGGCCGGGAGGTCTTCGAGGGAGCCCTGCACGACCCCGACTCGCTCGCCGGCCTTCTGGGCGACTTCGACGAGGAGGTCGACGGGGACGGCGAGGAGCTGGGCTACGCCGCGGACGAGGCGTACGAGCAGCTGACCGGGACCGTGGCGCCCGACCTGGGCATCGCGCCCACGGCCTCCGAGCCGGAGGGAACACCGTTCGACCTGGAGGACGAGTCCGTGCTCGCCGAGCGCTACCCCAGGCTGTGGGAACGCTTCAAGGACTGACGCGGCTCCCGGTCCGGCTGCCGGCGCCCACAGTCCCGCTTCGGTCACCGCCTGCCCTGGAGATGCGCCGCCCGTTGCCTGATCGCCGGGAGCATGGCGCTGAGGGCCGCGCCGGGACAGCTGGTCGCGTAGCCGTCCCGGTGACCCGCCAGGGCGGGCAGCAGGACGGTGACGCCCTGCCGGTAACGGCTCTTGCCGTTGCTGGAGACGAGCCGCACCCTGGTGCGCGGGTCGATGTCCGCGAGTCCCAGCTTCCATGCGGCCAGGGCCGCGATCGCGTTGGTCATGGCCCGGGGCACAGGTACGCCCGCCGTGAAGGTTCCGATCGCGGCGATGCCCGCGGTGCGGTGGTTGAAGCCCTGGGTGTGGGCACCGGTGACGGGACGTTCGACGCCGCCCGCCCGGCCCTCGTAGATCCTGCCGCAGCGGTCGACGAGGAAGTTGTAGCCGATGTCGTCCCAGCGGCGGTAGCCGATCTGGCCCGCGTACAGCGCCCTGATGATGCGCGGCACGTCGGCGCAGGCGTAACGGTTGGGCGAGTCGGTGTGGTGCACGAACACCGCGATGACCTTGTCGTCGTAGCGCGGCGGCGGCCGGTGCGTCACGCCCCCGTGCGACCAGGCCGACCGCGGCACGATGCGCGGCCTGGGCGCCGAATGCAGCACGGCCGAGCGGGCCTCCACCGCGTGCGCGGGACGGACCGTCACCGTCCGTTCGACGCGGGACGCGCAGGTCATCAGCGCGAAGGAGGAGGCGAACCCGGGCAGACAGCCGAGCAGCAGCAGGGCGGTCCCCGGGAGCCGTACACACCGTGGCCGGATCGGCATGGCTCTTGGCACGACACACATGAACCCACTGTCGGCCGGTCCCCGTGCATCCGCGATGTGCGCTGTGCCACCTGGCGGAACCATTGTCCCGGTCCAGGACGTTTCTACTGGTCGACGCGTGCGGCCGTCTTCCCCGGCCCCCCGCGCGTGTGGCTGATCACTGGACCCCTGCGGCGCGTACTAAGGGGTCCTAGAGAAAGGCGGCTTCGTGGACCTGCTCGACATCCTGCTGATGCTGGTCATCCTGGCCTACGCGGCGTCCGGCTACCGGCGCGGACTGGTGGCCGGCTGTGTCTCCCTGGCCGGCTTCGTGGGCGGGGCCGTCGTCGGTGTGTGGATCCTGCCGTGGGTGATGAACCTGGTGACGCGCGGGACGACGGGGGCGACGGTGACCGCGGTGTTCACCGTGCTGGTCCCGGCGGTGGTGGGCCACGAGCTGGCGGGACGCCTAGCGCTGAAGCTGCGGCGCGAGCTGGACCGGGCCGGCCGGGGTCCGCTGCGGGTGGCGGACGGGATCGGCGGGGCGGCGGCCAACACGCTGGCCGTGCTGATCGTGGCGTGGGTGGCCGCGAGCGTGCTCGGGGCCTCCTCCTCCCCGATGGTCACGGAGGCGATCCGGGAGTCGCGGCTGCTGGGCACCGTGCAGAAGGCGATGCCGGACACCACCCCGGCCTGGTTCTCGCGCGCCACGACCGCGCTCTCCCAGGCCGGCTTCCCGCAGGTCTTCAACCCGTTCGAGAACGAACCGACGGCCGGGGTGGCCAAGCCCTCGGGGGACAGCGTCACGGCGAGCGCGACGAACGCCGCCAAGCTCAGCACGGTGAAGATCGAGGGCGCCTCGGGCACCCAGGGCCGTGAGGGCAGCGGCTTCGTGTACGCGACTCGGCATGTCATGACCAACGCCCACGTGGTGGCGGGCATCGACGACCCGACGGTCCGCGTCGGCGGCGTGGGCCCCTCGTACGCGGCCCGGGTGGTGCTCTTCGACCCGGACCGGGACGTGGCCGTGCTGTATGTGCCGGATCTGCGCGCGCCCGTGCTGCGCTTCGACGGCGAGGCCAAGCGCGGCGACGCGGCCGTGGTCGCTGGCTATCCCGAGGACGGCGATCTGACACTGCGGGCCGCCACCGTCGCGAGCCGGATCCATGCCACGGGCCAGAACATCTACAGCACGGACACCGTCACCCGGGAGATCTACTCGATCCGCTCCACCGTGCTGCCCGGCAACTCCGGTGGTCCGCTGCTCACCACGGACGGCCAGGTCTACGGCGTCGTCTTCGCCCGCTCCACCTCGGACCCGGAGACGGGGTACGTGCTGACGGCGGACGAGGTCGCGGGCGACGCCGGACGCGCGGCGCACGCCACGGCGCCGGTGGACACGGGCGACCTCGTCACCTCGTGAGCCTCACCCGGCTCACAGGAACCGGCCCATGAGCACGTCGTCGACGTACGTCCCGTCCAGCAGGAACTCCTCGGGCAGGATGCCCTCCACCACGAACCCCTCGGACTCGTAGAGCGTGCGGGCCGGGGTGTTGTGTCCGAGGACGCGCAGGGTGAGGCGCCGCGCTCCCCGCCGCCTCGCCTCCGCCTGAGCGGCCCGCAGCAAGGCCCGGCCGACCCCCGCGCCGCGGGCCTCGTCGGCGACGGCGAGCCCCTGGATCTGCCGGACGTGCGCGTTGCACTCCAGCGGTGTCGGGAAGCCGAGCCGGAGGAAGCCGACGACGGCGCCGGCGAGTTCGGCGACGAGGTGGTCCCGCGGCCCGAACCGCTCGGTGAAGAAAGGCTCGTACGGCGGCTCGGGACGCGGCTGTACGGAGTGCAGCAAAGACCAGGTGGCCCGGTCGAGGCGGCCGAGGGCGTCCTCGTCGTGGGATGTGGCGAGGCGTATGTACGGAACGGGCATGGGGCTCACTGTACGGCCGGGACACGAGAGCCCGTCCGGGGATTTTCCGGGGCCGCCGGGCGGGTCGGGCGGGGCCCACGGGGCAGGATGGGCCCATGGAACGTTCCCGAATCGCCGTGGCCGGTGCGTCCGGTCTGATCGGCAGCGCCCTCGTGCGATCGCTGACCGCGGACGGCCACGAGGTCGTGCGTCTGGTGCGGCGCGCGGCCCGGGGCGAGGGCGAGGTCTGCTGGGACCCCGAGGGGCAGTACATCGACGCGGCGGGGCTCGTCGGGTGCGACGCCGTGGTGAACCTCGCCGGGGCCGGTATCGGTGACCGCCGGTGGACGGACGCGTACAAGAAGACGGTCCGCGACAGCCGGGTGCTGGGCACGGCGGCGCTCGCGGAGGCGGTCGCCTCTCTGCCCGACCCTCCGCGTGTGTTCGTGAGCGGCAGCGCGATCGGCTTCTACGGCGACACGGGGGACCGGGTGGTCGACGAGCAGGCACCGCCCGGCGACGGCTTCCTGCCCTCGCTGTGCGTGGAGTGGGAGGAAGCCGCGGCCCCGGCTCAGGAGGCGGGTGTACGGACGGTGTTCGCGCGGACGGGTCTGGTGGTGGCCCGTGGGGGCGGGGCCTGGGGGCGGCTGTTCCCGCTCTTCCGGGCGGGGCTCGGCGGGCGCATGGGGAACGGGAGCCAGTACTGGTCGTACATCGCGCTGCACGACGAGGTGGCGGCGCTGCGCCATCTGATCGGCCGTGAGGACCTGACGGGGCCCTTCAATCTGACGGCTCCGCAGCCGTTGACGAACCGTGAGATCACCGAGGCGATGGGGCGGGTGCTACGTCGGCCGACGCTGTTCCCGGTGCCCGCGCCGGCCCTGCGGGTGGCGCTCGGTGAGATGTCCGGGGACGTGCTCGGAAGTGCGCGGGTGGTGCCGAAGCGGCTGCTGGAGTCCGGGTTCTCCTTCGCGTTCCCGGGGATCGAGGAGGCACTGCGGGCCGCGCTGGAGCGGTAGGGGGCAGGGTGGCCGTGGTGCCCGGCGGGGAGCGGGAGACACGGGATGGCCGCTTCCGCCCGTATGCGACCGCTGTGCGACCGTGCTCTGTTGATGCGCGACTTCACCTGACCGTTCACGGACCTACGCTCGATCCGAACTCGGGTATTTCTCCAGCCTGTTGGGGGCATGACGTCTCCACCGGCCGCACAACCTCGAGGAGGGGCACGTGCTACAGCCCGTGTATCAGGCGGACGTCGTCATCGTGGGGGCCGGGCTCGCCGGCCTCGCGGCGGCCCACCGGCTGACCAGCGCAGGAGTCACGACTGCGGTCCTGGAGGCCGCCCCTTACGTCGGCGGGCGCATGTCGACCGAGAAGGTCGACGGCTTCCGGCTCGACCGGATCGGACAGTTCCTGTCCACCGCGTACCCCGAACTGCGCCGGACCCCGGGGCTCGAAACCCTCGTCCTGCGCCCCTTCGCGCCGGGTGTCCTGGTGCACAGCGAGGGGCGCCACCACCGTGCGGGTGCCGCACCGGCGGGCGGGGGCGCAGGGGGCGCACGGACGGCGCTGAGCGCCGTACGCGCCCTCGCAACCGCTCCTCGTACGGCGTCCGCGCCCTGGCCGGTGAGCGGCTCGGGCCTGGCGCGCACCGCCCGGTCGCTGGCGACGGGATCCCGCGGGACCGGGTCGCGGCCGGCCACCCCGCTGGGCAGTGCCATGGACCAGGCCCGGCTGGGTGCGGCACTGGCGCGGATCGCCTCGACCCCGATGGAACGGCTGCTGGCCCGGCCCGAGTCGGCCACCGGGCACGCCCTCGCGGCACGCGGGATCCCCGCCCGGACCGTCGACGGCTTTCTCCGCCCCCTGCTGGCCGCCCTGTTGTGCGACCCGGAGCTGACCACGTCGAGCCGCTGTGCCGATCTCGCTCTGCGTGCCTTCGCGAGCGGCCGGCTGTGCATGCCGGAGGGCGGCGCGGAGGTCCTGCCCGAGCTGCTGGCCCGGGCGCTGCCGCCGGGCACCGTGCACACCGGGGTGCGTGCCACCTCCATCTCCACGACGTCGGTGACCACCGCGGAACACGGTGAACTGCGGTGCCACGCCGTCCTGCTGGCCACCGACGCGTCCGCCGCCGCCGAGCTGCTGCCGGGACTGCGCGTGCCGGACTTCCACCCCGTCACCGTCGTCCACCACACCATGGAGGAGCCGCCGGGGACGGGTGCCTCGCTGCTGCTCGACGCGGACCGCGACGGCCCGGTGGCGCACACGGCGGTCGTGAGCCTGGTGGACCCGTCCCGGGCACCCGCGGGCCGCGCCCTGGTCTCCTCCACGGTCCTCGGCACGCCCCCCGACGATGTCGACGGTGCCGTAAGGGCCCATCTGGCGTGGCTGTACGGCACCTCGACCACGCGCTGGGAGACGCTCGCCGTACACCACACCGCGCGGGCCGTGCCGGCGATGCGGCCGCCGCACGATCTCCGCCGGCCGGTGCGGCTGCTGGCCGGGCTGTATGTGTGCGGCGACCACCGGGACACCAGTACGGTCCAGGGCGCGCTGCACTCGGGCCGCCGGGCCGCGTCCGCCGTCCTGGCCGACCTGGGCGCTGGCCCGACCCGCCTCGCGGACCCGCTGCCCACGGCGGCCTGAGGCTCAGCCCAGCGCGGCCACCTTGTCGCGGTAGCCGCGCACGGGTGCCGCGTCCCGGTACGGCTCCAGTCGGCGCTCGAAGTCCCGTACGTACTCCACCGCCCGCACCGACCGCATCTCCGACGCCTGCCCGGCGGCCTCGGCCGCGAGCTGGCAGGCCAGGTCCAGCTCGCCGAGGCCGAGCCGTGCCGAGGCGAGCACGACCCGGCAGAACAGCCTGCTGCGGGCGTAGCCGGGCGCCCGCAGCTGGAGCGAGCGTTCGGCGTGCTGGACCGCGGCCCGGTACTGCTGGAGGTCCCGGTGGCAGTGCCCGAACTCGTCGGCGAGCTGCGCCTCGTCGAAGAACCGCGCCCAGTGGGGGGCGTCGTCGCCCGGCCGGGCGGACTCCAGCGCGCGCTCGGCCCGCACCAGCGAGGCCGTGCACGCCCGTACCTCGCCGAGCACACCGTGGCCGCGCGCCTCCACGGCGTGCAGCAGCGCCTGGACGGCGGGCGGCGGCGAGGTGCCCACGCCCTGCTGGGCCACGCGCGCCAGCTGCACGGCCTCGCGCCCATGACCGAGATAGACGGCCTGCCGGCTCATGGTGATCAGGACATAGGCCCCGTAGAGGCGGTCCCCGGCCGCCTGGGCCAGCCGCAGCGCCTGGACGAAGTAGCGCTGGGCGAGACCGTGGGCGCCGATGTCGTACGACGTCCAGCCGGCGAGCCGGGTGAGGTCGGCGGCCGCGGCGAACAGCCGGCGGCCGGTCTGCTCGCCGTAGGTGCCGCGGAGCATCGGCTCGGCCTCGTGCTCCAGGTAGCGCACGAGCGCCTGGCGGGCGTGTCCCCCGCCGTACGCGTGGTCGAGGGCCCGGAACAGCTCGCCCACCGACCGGAGCGCGGCGATGTCCCCGCCGGTGACCTTCTGGCCCGGTCCGCGCTCGGACTGGCTGCGCTGCCGCGACGAGGCGCCCCCCGGTTCGGGTGCGGTGGAGAACTTGGGGGACGCGGGACGGCCCTGGGCGGGGACGCGGGCGATCGTCTCGCCGCGGCTCACCCTGTCGTCGGCCCGCCCGATCAGCCAGTCCCGGCTGGGCACCACCAGCCCGGCCGGGGTGAACGCGATCTTGCGCAGCTCGGCATGGCTGCCGGAGTCCTTGCGCCACAGACCGCTGACGATGTCCACGGCCTCCTCCGGGGTGGCGGCGAACTCCAGGCCCGCGTACACCGGGGCGCAGGCGTCCAGCCCGAGGTCCTGCGCGGTGAGCCGGCGTCCGAGCCGCCGGGTGAACACCTCGGCGATGAGCGCGGGCGTGGTGCCGCGCGGCTGCTGCCCGCGCAGCCATCGGGTCACGGATGTCTTGTCGTATCTGAGATCGAGCCCGTGTTCGAGACCCAGCTGGTCGACGCGACGGGCGAGACCGGCGTTGGAGAACCCCGCTTCTGCGATGAGCGCGGCGAGCTGTCGGTTGGGGGTGCGCTGCGCGGGTCGTTCCGTCATCTGCGGTGCGGTCTCCTGCCTTCCGGGCACCGCCACCGGCCCGGGGAGGCATGTGCGCCTCCCCGGGTCGCCGCGGTACCCGTATCGCCTTGGTGAGCAGCCCTCATGGCCTCGTGGACGGCGCGAATGTAGCGGAGAGTGAGCGGGTGATCGCAGTCTTCGATATGCATTCATCCGATCGTGTGAGGATTGCCCGGTCCGGCTGACGGGGCACCCGGCCCCACCGTCACCCGGTCGGACGTACAGTGGCGTGGGCGTCCGTCGCGCCTTACGAAGCTTCTAGGGAGGCGCTTGCCGTGAGTGAGTTGCGGTTCGTCCGTATGGGGTTCGGGGCCGATGCCGTCGAGTACCAGGAGGCGTGGGACGAACAGCGCCGGGTGCATGCCGCCCGCTTCGCGGAGGAGATCCCCGACACCTGCCTGCTCCTCGAGCACCCGCCGGTCTACACGGCGGGCCGGCGCACGGCGCCCGACGAGCGCCCCCTGGACGGCACGCCGGTCATCGACGTGGACCGCGGCGGCAAGATCACCTGGCATGGCCCCGGCCAGCTGGTGGGCTACCCGATCCAGAAGCTCCCGCGCCCGGTCGACGTCGTCGCCCATGTGCGCCGTCTGGAGGAGGCCCTCATCCGCTCCTGTGCGGAGTTCGGCCTGGAGACGACCCGGGTCGAGGGCCGCAGCGGCGTCTGGGTGCTCGGCGACCCGGTGGAACAGCGCCCGTCCCTCGGCGGTCTCTCCCTGGACTTCGACCCGCGTCTGACCGACGAGGAGTTCGACCCGCGGCTCAACGGCCCGGAGTACGCGCCTTCCAACGCCGGCCAGCGCCGGGAGGACCGCAAGATCGCGGCGATCGGCATCCGGGTCGCCAAGGGCGTCACGATGCACGGCTTCGCGCTCAACGTGAACCCCGACAACATCTGGTTCGACCGGATCATCCCGTGCGGCATCCGGGACGCGGGCGTCACCTCCCTGGCGAACGAGCTGGGGCGGGACGTGACCGTCGGCGAGGTGCTGCCGGTGGTCGAACGGCACCTGAAGGACGTCCTGGAGAACGCCGACCTGAAGCCGCGGGAGATCGAGCGGACGTCGGTGTAGCGGCCGAGCGGGGGAATGCACCCCCGCTGCCCGTGGTTGGCCCACACACGGGGGCCCATACATCACGGGCGTACGCTGTGTACGCCGAAGAATCGAAAGTCTACGCAGACAGGCAGGGAGCCGACGTGTCCGCAGTCGCACCCGACGGACGCAAGATGCTGCGCCTGGAGGTCCGCAACAGCCAGACCCCCATCGAGCGCAAGCCCGAGTGGATCAAGACCCGGGCGAAAATGGGTCCCGAGTACACGAAGATGCAGAACCTCGTGAAGAGCGAGGGCCTGCACACGGTCTGCCAGGAAGCGGGCTGCCCCAACATCTACGAATGCTGGGAGGACCGCGAGGCCACCTTCCTCATCGGCGGCGACCAGTGCACCCGGCGCTGTGACTTCTGCCAGATCGACACCGGCAAGCCCGAGGCGCTCGACCGCGACGAGCCCCGCCGCGTGGGCGAGTCCGTGGTCACCATGGACCTGAACTACGCCACGATCACCGGTGTCGCCCGCGACGACCTCGAGGACGGCGGCGCCTGGCTGTACGCCGAGACGGTCCGGGAGATCCACCGGCAGACGGCGGACCGCGAGGGCGGTCACACCAAGGTCGAGCTTCTCGCCCCCGACTTCAACGCGGTGCCCGAACAGCTCGATGAGGTCTTCTCCTCCCGTCCGGAGGTCTTCGCGCACAACGTCGAGACCGTCCCGCGGATCTTCAAGCGCATCCGTCCCGGTTTCCGCTACGAGCGCTCCCTGAGGGTGATCACCCAGGCTCGCGACTACGGCCTGGTGACCAAGTCGAACCTGATCCTCGGCATGGGCGAGACCCGCGAGGAGGTCAGCGAGGCGCTGCGCCAGCTGCACGACGCCGGCTGCGAGCTGGTCACCATCACGCAGTATCTGCGCCCGAGCGTGCGCCACCACCCGGTGGAGCGGTGGGTCAAGCCGCAGGAGTTCGTGGAGCTGAAGGAGGAGGCCGAACAGATCGGCTTCTCCGGTGTCATGTCCGGCCCGCTGGTCCGCTCCTCGTACCGCGCCGGACGGCTCTACCGGATGGCGATCGAGAAGCGCGGCGCGTACATCGCTTCGCAGGCCGTCTGACACCGGTTCGCATATGCTGCCGGCACCCCGTGCCAGTTCCCGCGTGTGAACCCGCACACAACCGACTACTGAGCCGTAATGGCCGATTGACGCGGTCCCGACCGTCCCCGCAGATGGGGGCGCCGTCAGGGCCGCGTCAGGCTTTTGGGACTCCGCATCAAGGCTTCATTGGCGTTTGACCGGTCAGTCACGCCCTGGTAACACCAAACAGTGACGCTGGACTCACGCCACGTACAGCCCCTGCCCAATCGCCGACCCGAGGGGGAACCTCCGCCATGCAGGCCGCGCCCGTACGCGCCACCGCGATCCCGTCGTTCACCGATGCACTCCGTGCCATCGAGGCGCTTCTCATGAGCGGCGGGCAGCGCACCGCCCGCCAGAACGCCTGGACCTCCGTCCTGGAGGACCGCCGCCGCGCCAAGGCCCGCGTCGAGGCGCAGCGCGTGTTCGAATCCGCGGCATCGTCCCGCTCGTAGGACGACCGCTCTTCCCTTCTCTCTCCCCTCCTCCTCCCCTCCCGGAGCGTCCCCACCGCTCCCCCCACACGCGGCACTGCCGTCGTCGCCGCTCCCTGGGCCACGTAGACTTCGTGGCATGGCGAGGAAGGAACCGGCAGCGGACGCTGCGAACGCCGGGCGACTGAAGCAGATCGCCCTTACCTACAAGATGACCAGCAAGGCCGACCCCAAGATCGGTCTTGTACTCGCGGCTGTCGGAATCATCATTTTCGGTGTCTTCCTCGCGATCGGTTTTTTGATCCACCACCCCGTTTATCTCGGCATCCTCGGCTTCCTGCTCGCCTTCCTCGCGATGGCGATCGTCTTCGGACGCCGGGCCGAGCGCGCCGCTTTCGGCCAGATGGAAGGCCAGCCGGGCGCCGCCGCGGCGGTTCTGGACAACATCGGCCGTGGCTGGACCACCACTCCGGCGGTCGCGATGAACCGCAGCCAGGACGTGGTGCACCGGGCGGTGGGCAAGGCCGGCATCGTGCTGGTCGCCGAGGGCAACCCCAACCGGGTCAAGAGCCTGCTGGCCGCCGAGAAGAAGAAGATGGCCCGGATCGTCGCGGACGTGCCGGTGCACGATCTGGTCGTCGGCACGGGCGAGGGCCAGGTGGAGCTGAAGAAGCTCCGCACGACGATGCTGAAGTTCCCGCGGGTGCTGACCGGTCCGCAGGTGACCGCGACCAATGACCGGCTGCGGGCGCTGGGCGATCTGATGAGCAACATGCCGCTGCCGAAGGGGCCGCTGCCGAAGGGGATGCGGATGCCGCGGGGTGGTCGCCAGCGGTGACGCTGCCGCTGGGCCCGCCCGGGTTTTCGGGGCCCTTGAAGAACCCGTGCGGTTCTTCGAGGGCCCCGCTTGTTTTGGGGGTGGGGTGGCTCGGGAGGGGTCCTGGGCGCGGGTCGGTCGGGGTGGTCGGTGGGGTGTTCGCGCAGTTCCCCGCGCCCCTGAGGCGGGGGGCGTGGGCGGGGGCTAGATTCTGATCTCCACCGTCTTGGCCAGGCGGTCGTGGAGGCCGCGGGTGTCGCGGTCCCAGATCAGGGCCGGGATCGCCAGGCACAGCAGGAGCGTGCGCGCGAGGGCGCGCAGGGGGGCCACCCGGCCGGTGTCCACGGCCACCACCCGAATGCCGAAGAGCCGCTTGCCGGGGGTGACGCCGACCGTACCGACCGTCAGGACGCTCAGCACGAGGAAGACGAGCAGTGCCCAGTTCGGCGTGGTCCGGGGGGTGTAGCCGTCGGTGATCAGACCGTATGCGATCAGCACGCACAGACCCCAGTCGACGGCCAGCGCGCCGATGCGCCGGCCCGGGCCGGCGACCGAGCCCGGTCCCTCCTTCGGCAGACCGAGCTGCTCTCCCCGGTACCCGAAGTCCGCTCCGGCTTCTTCCATGGCCGCGCGGGGGCCGGAGAGCCACGAGCCGAATGCTTGCCTGTTGTCCACCCGTCCACGGTACTGCGCCCGATTTCGCGCGCGGTGAGGTGGGGTCGCCCGGCCTCAGGCTGGTTAACCTGGGAGAAACAAATGGGTCACGCCTGAGAAATCCCCCGTCCTTATGGTCGGCTACAGCGTGTGCCACCGCACTGGCCGCACGAGGAACTACCACCCCGGCACGGACGGTCGGGAGTAGGAGGAGCTGGATGTTCCAGAACGCCGACGAGGCCAAGAAGTTCATCGCGGACGAGGACGTCAAGTTCATCGACGTCCGCTTCTGCGACCTGCCGGGCGTCATGCAGCACTTCACGGTGCCCGTTGAGGCGTTCGACCCGGATGAGGAGCTGGCCTTCGACGGATCGTCGATCCGTGGTTTCCAGGCCATTCACGAGTCCGACATGGCGCTGCGCGCGGACCTGTCGACCGCTCGGGTCGACCCCTTCCGCCGCGACAAGACGCTCAACATCAACTTCTTCATCCACGACCCGATCACGGGCGAGCAGTACTCCCGTGACCCGCGCAACGTGGCGAAGAAGGCCGAGGCCTACCTGGCCTCCACCGGGATCGCCGACACGGCGTTCTTCGGTCCCGAGGCCGAGTTCTACGTCTTCGACAGCGTCCGCTTCGCGACCACCGCGAACGAGTCCTTCTACCACATCGACTCCGAGGCCGGTGCCTGGAACACGGGCGCCCTCGAGGACAACCGTGGCTACAAGGTCCGCTACAAGGGCGGCTACTTCCCGGTCCCGCCGGTCGACCACTTCGCCGACCTGCGCGCCGAGATCTCCCTGGAGCTGGAGAAGGCCGGTCTGAAGGTCGAGCGTCAGCACCACGAGGTGGGCACCGCCGGCCAGGCCGAGATCAACTACAAGTTCAACACGCTGCTCGCCGCCGCCGACGACCTCCAGCTCTTCAAGTACATCGTGAAGAACGTGGCCTGGCGCAACGGCAAGACCGCGACCTTCATGCCGAAGCCGATCTTCGGTGACAACGGCTCGGGCATGCACGTCCACCAGTCGCTGTGGAGCAACGGCGACCCGCTGTTCTACGACGAGCAGGGCTACGCCGGTCTGTCGGACACCGCCCGCTACTACATCGGCGGCATCCTCAAGCACGCCCCGTCGCTGCTGGCCTTCACCAACCCGACGGTGAACTCGTACCACCGCCTGGTGCCGGGCTTCGAGGCGCCGGTCAACCTGGTGTACTCGCAGCGCAACCGCTCCGCGGCCATGCGTATCCCGATCACCGGCTCGAACCCGAAGGCCAAGCGCGTCGAGTTCCGCGCCCCGGACTCCTCCGGCAACCCGTACCTGGCCTTCTCGGCCCTGCTTCTCGCGGGCCTGGACGGCATCAAGAACAAGATCGAGCCGGCCGAGCCGATCGACAAGGACCTGTACGAGCTCGCCCCCGAGGAGCACGCGGGTGTCCCGCAGGTCCCGACCTCGCTCCCGGCCGTTCTCGACTCCCTCGAGGCCGACCACGAGTTCCTCCTCCAGGGCGACGTCTTCACGGCCGACCTGATCGAGACGTGGATCGACTTCAAGCGCACGAACGAGATCGCTCCGCTCCAGCTGCGTCCGCACCCGCACGAGTTCGAGCTCTACTTCGACGTGTGATATCGCCCCAGGTCAGAGCGGGTAACCGCTCCCCTGGGCCGGCTGTGGGCCGTCGGCCGGCTCTCCCAGTACGGGAGAGCCGGCCCTCGGCTTTTCGCCCCCGGTTTCCGGGGCCGGCCCAGGCAGCGTCGTCCTGCCGCTCTGGAGTGCCTGGTCGATGGCTTTGCGGGCTCGATCCCGGCTGTTCGGCAACAGGTGCGTGTAGGTGCGCAGCGTGAAGCCGGGGTCCGCGTGCCCGAGGTACTCAGCCAGTCCGGCTCGTAGCCGCCGATCTGATCGAGGCCGGGGCCAGTCACCGGGAAGTGGCCCGACGGTTCTGGGTGACCCGGATGTCGGCGAACCGGTGGCGGCGGGCGCCGGCTTCGTTCGTCTGCGCTCAGGGCCGAGTAGGCGGGTCCTCCGGGTCGTTCTCCTCGGCCGTACCGTGGAGCCGGACCGTGAAGTCGACCCGGGGGCCCAGTTCCACGGTGTCGCCATTGCGCAGCCGTTCGCGCTGCCCGGGCACGAGCACCCGCCGGTTCAGCCGTGTCCCGTTGGTGGCGCCCTGCGCGACCTCGGTGACCCAGGCCGTGCCGTCCGACGCGTACGAGACGGTGGCGTGCCGGGCCGAGACGGTGGCCTCGGAGAGGAATTCGGCGGTCTCAGGTGCCCAGCCGCGGCTGCGCCCCAGGTGCACCTCGGCGCCCGGCGGCACCTCCAGACACCGGCCGGCGCCCCCGAAGACCAGCCTCAGTGCCCCGGCCGCCGGCTCGGCGGGCTGCCCGGCGCCGGTGCCGGGCGGCCTCAGGCAGACCGGGCACGCGGCGGCACCCGGCATGACGACCGTTCCGCAGTGGCGGCACGGGAGGCCGCTCGCCGGCGGGGACGGCGCGGGTCCCGGCGGACGCCCTTTGGCGGTGTCCTCGACGGTCACCCAGGTGTCGTCGTCGCCGTGTCCGTGCTGCTGCCCGGGATCACGCTCGGGGCCGGGCGGGGTGGCGTCGGCGCCGGGCCCGGGATCCTGTTCGGGACCGCGTTCGGGACCGGGAGGAGTGGCGTCGTCGTGCGCGTCCGGTTCCTCCTCGTCGTCACCCCAGGTCAGAACCTCCACCGCTGCCGGTTCCCTTCTTGACGTCGACGATCAGGTCCACCCGCCCGCTCTCGGCCTGCCGGACCTCCGACACGACGACCGTCGCACCGCCGATGTCCGGATCGGCGAACAGGGCCCGGGCCAGCGGATTGATGAGGTGGGTCTCGAGCACCATGCCGATGCCCCGCCCTCCGTTCCACTTGTCCTTGGTGCAGTAGCCGAGGAGCTGCCGTCGGGCCTTGTCCTCCAGCTCCAGGGTGACCTGGTGGCCCGCGGCCAGCTGCCGCTGGATGTTCCCGACCTGGAGATGGAAGATCTCCTCGGCCACCTCGTCGGAGATGAAGTCGAACACGACGACGTTCCCGCCGATCCGGTTCATCAGCTCGGGCCGCCCGATGACCTGCTCGAAGTGCTTCTTGATGTTGTCCTTGACGGTGGCCTCCAGCCGGCGGTAGGGGGTGCCGGGCTTGACGATCCACTCCCGCTCCCCCGTCGCCGGATCGGTGCGCAGCATCCCGAGATTGGACGTGAAGATCAGCACGCATTCGCTGAAGTAGGTGGTCACGCCCTGCCCGTCGGTCAGCCTGCCGTCCTCGAGCACTTGCAGGAACTTGTCGAGGATGCCCGGGTCGGCCTTCTCGATCTCGTCGAAGAGGATGACCCGGAAGGGGTTCTCGCGGACGGCGGAGGTGAGTTCCCCGCCCGCCTCGTAGCCCACGTATCCCGGCGGGGCCCCGACCAGGCGGTCGGCCGAGTGCTTCGCGGAGAACTCGCTCATGTCGAAACGGAGATAGGCCTGGTCGCTGTCGAACAGGACCGCCGCGACGGCCTTCGCCAGCTCGGTCTTCCCCGTTCCCGTGGGGCCCGCGAAGAAGAGCACACCGCGCGGCCGGTGACCGGGACTGGTCGCCTGCGCACCCGACAGCCCCATGGCGGCGCGTTTGAGGATGTCCAGCGTCATCGCCACGGCGGCTTCCTGTCCGCGCACCCGGCGGCGGATGGACAGCTGGTTGTCCGGATGGTCGTCCTCACCCTGGACGATGCGCCGGCGGATCTCCTCACGGCTCCAGGGGTTCTTCTCCACCCCCAGCCGGTAGATCCGCACGGCGTCCGACAGCGCACGGAACGGAATGCCCCGGGCCCGCGCCAGCTTCACGCTCTCGTCCATGGCTCGCAGGCTCATACCGGCCGCGGCCCGGGCGAAGGAGGCGACCGCCTTCTCGGCCTCCGTGCTCTGTCCGTCGGTCGAGGGCCCCGGCGGGCGGACGGGCCCCTCGTACCGCTCGTGGAGGAGACGTGCCATCGTCTTCCTCTCGTCCGCGTCCGGCTCGGGCACGGCCACCGCGCGGATGCGTTCGCTCCCGGAGACCAGCCAGTTCGGGAGGTCACGCTCGCTGTCAGCGAGCCAGATCACCGGGTTGTAGAGGTCGACCGGGGTCCGTCTGCCGATGCGGCCCGCCGCCCGGGAGGTCGCCACGGGGCTGGTCTCGTTGGCGAGTTTCAGACAGGCCAGGAAGAAGTCACGTTCGTCGTTGGTCAGCCGCGTCGGGTCGGTGACCAGGCGGGACGCGTGATCGATCACCAGGGCGACACGGAGCGCGGGCAGTTGCCTGCCGTCACGCAGCATCTGGGCACGCTGGTCGGCCCACCCGGAGGTGACGGCCCGCATCTGGTCGAGCACCGCTTCGCGTTCGGACGCCTTGCCCCCGGGAAACCACCGCGTGGACAGCAGTTCCTCGACGGCCGTCTTGGCCTCCTGGGACGCTGCCGCCACCCGGAAGCCCCTCACCTGGTCACACAGCACGAGCGCCTGGTAGCCCAGGTCGAACAGCGGGTTCCACAGCACTTCGAGCAGCGGACTGTACCGCTCCCGTCCCTGGCGGCTGACCAGGTGCAGGTCGCGGATGTTGCCGTGCAGAACGTAATGCGAGTGGACACTCAAGGTGTCGGTCAGTTCCCTGACGAACGACGGGAGTGAATCTCCCTTGGACAGCTCCAACTTTCCTCCCCAGCCTCACGGGTCCTGCCTGCGCCCTAGCGGCGACCGTCGTCGTCCACCGTTCGGTGCGACGGGCCGTCCCGTCGTTCGTCCGATGCGTCGCGCATCTCGCTGATCACCTCGTCCAGCCGGACGGCGTCGTCCCCCGGCAGGCCCGGGACCGCTCCTTCGGTGCGTTCGATCACGAAGTCCACGGTGAGACCCGACTCCCGCGCGATCTCCCGGAACCGGGCCAGTTGCTCCTGCGCCTCCTTGCAGCGCGCGTCGTCGAGTGCGCGCTCCGGGGGCGTACGCTCACCCGGCGTTCCCCGGTACATGGTGGCGACGCGGAACGTCCCCCCGTCCAGCGTCGCCCTGAGCCAGTGGTCCGGCTCCCATCCCTCGGGCGTCCAGTCGAGCCTCAGCTCCTGCCCGGCGGGCCGTCCCGCGCCGGCCGGACCGCCGAACTTCTCCGCCAGCTCCGCCATGACCCTGGTGCACTGCTCCCTCACATACAGCGCCTCCAGGGCGCCCAGCCGTTCTTTCACCCGTTGCTCCACCGACGCCCGCCCGGCCGGGCTGAGCGGGACCCCCTCCTCCAGGAACCGGCGGAGCAACCCCTCTTCCTCGGGGGCCCTTTCCAGCCTCTCGGCGCCCTCGGGCGGCTCGTAGGAGAGGAAGTCGAGCTGGGCGGCGGCACGTTCCTCGGCCTCGCGTGCGCTGCGCGCCGTGCTGTTGGCGTCACGGACGAACTTCCGGGCTTCCTTGAGGTGGATCCGCGCCCTCCTCGGGTTGGCGGCGGCCTGGCGCACCGCATGACCGACCGCGGCGGCCGCCAGCTCGGCCGTCCGGGAAGCGGCGGAGGGGTCCAGGGCGCTGAGGATGTCCGCCCCCGCCTTGCGGACCTCCTCCACGGTCTGTTCCGTGCCGGCGAGCGGGTCCGGTGTCTCCTCTTCGCTCCGCTCGGCTTCCGCCGTGCGCGATCGCGTGAACCGGCGCAGCATCCTCTGCCGGTGGTCCCGCACGGTGCGCTGCCAGTCGTCGTCCTCGACCGCCGACTCCAGGCAGCTGCCGAGGCGCTTGATCTCCCAGGCCGCGTAGGCTTCCTCGGCCTGCTGCACGGCCGCTTCCAGGGCGCTCAACTGCTGTCGCAGCACATCGAGTTGTGTGCCGATCGGCTCCAGCGGCGGCGGAAGGTCGGGCAGCGGTGGCCCCCCACCGGGTCCCCGGGCGGCCCGTGCCGCCCGGGCCAGCAGGGCCGTTCTGCGGGCGTTGGCCCGCACGGCGGCGAAGGCGGCGGCCTCCCACTGCCGTGCGGCCGTGGCGGAGAGTTCCTGCTGCCGTTCGAGGCAGCGCTGCTCCTCGGCGGCCCGTACGGCCGCGGCGGCCAGTACGCGCGTGGTGAGCAGGGCCGCACGTCCCGCCAGGAGGACGCCGCTGAGCGAGCCGAGCGCCTGGAGCGCCGCGTCCGCGGCCTGGTGCAGCGTGTGCCCCGCGGCGTCCGCCAGATGCGAGGAAGCCGCGTGATGCAGGTCGAGCATCCCGGTGTGCGGCAGTGTCTGCGGATCGACCGGGGGCGGCGGCGGGGGGAAGGTCACGGTCGGCGCCACCACGTCCAGGGTGGGAACCGCCAGTCCTGCGCTCATAGCCTGTCTTCCCTTCTTCCTCCGGGCGCCGCAGCCCGGATGTCGCTGTTCACGTACGGGGCGCGCCGGCGCCGGCCCGGCGGTTGGCCAGGCGACTGTCGAGATGGGCCCGTCGTTCCCTCCGCCAGACGTGGCAGCGGCGCAGGCTCCACCCGGCGACGCCCACGGCCGTGGCCAGCGGCCAGGCCCAGGGAGCGAAAACGATCGCGTAGAAGCCCACGAAGACGGCCAGGGTCAGCAGGGCCGCCGCCGGCAGCAGGCTGACGATGCCCCGGGACCGCGCCAGCCTCGCGGGACGCTCCGCGGTGCGGATCACCAGTCCGGCGAGCGATCTGCGCGGGTGGTAGAAGGGCGGACCGATGTAGACGGCGGTCAGCAGCTCCACCGCGAACACGACCGCCGCCCCCGGCAGTGCCTCCAGCCAGGCCAGGACGACCGCCTCCTGGGAGGCGCGGCCCAGCACGTCGGCCAGTCCGGTGACGAAGCACCAGGGAGCCGTGACCACGGTGGCGCCGAGCAGCGCCCAGCCCAGGGTGGGCAGCCGGTCCAGGCGGCGCAGGACGGTGAACAGACCGTCCTGGTCCTGGGCCATCATCCGCTCGGCTTCCTCGGTGACCCGCTCCTCGTGAAGCCGGCCGGCCTCCGCCCGGGCATGGGCGGACAGCAGATGGGCGGCCAGCAGTCTCAGGGGATCGTCACCGGTTTCCAGGAGCGCGTCGAACCAGGGCACCGGCATCGGCAGCGCCCGCCGGAAGCGGCCCATGGCATCGGCGAGCACGGCCGAGGTGCGGTCGGGCTCGCGCGCCAGGTCGAGGAGCCATGCGTCCACGGCGACCGTCCGCCGCAGGGCGGCGCGGGCGCCTCGCACCCGGCGCACGCCACCGGAGCGGAGGATCTCCTGGACGGCGGGGCTCCAGCGGCCTCTCAGGGACTGCCAGCGTCTGGCCGCCTCGTCCAGCCCTTCGCCCTGAGGGCGTTCCGCCAGCAGGGCGAGGATCTGCGGATGTCGGGCCAGGTCCCGCACCAGCGTGCCGGCGCTCGCGTCGCCCTGCCGGGCGGACGCGGTCAGCCTGCGCGTTCCCTGGACGTGCAGCGGAGCCCCGTGCCACGCCACGTCGAGGCTGGGTCCGAGCCAGTTGATCAGGCGCACGACGCCCTCGGGGGAGGGCGGGTCCGCGAGTTCCCGGCGCAGCGCGGCGAGTCGTCGCCGCTCCTCGGGACTGCGTCCGCCCACCGTGTCGAACTGCTCGAGCCACTCCACCAGTTTCGAGCGGTCCTCCGTGTCGGCCAGCATCTGCCCGGCCGCACGGTGGTTGACGTCCAGGTGCCAGGCCAGGACCTCCGTCTGCGTGAACTCCTGCCCGTGGAACGGGAAGGGACGCACCGTGGGACGCTCGGCTTCGCCGCCGAGGATCCGCCCGTCGGTCCGGGCCGCGACGTCGGGATCCTCGTCGTGCAGCCACGCGTCGACCTGGCGGGCCCCCCATCTGTCCTCCGGCGCGCGGGTCAGCAGTCCCTCGCACAGATTGCGGGTCCTGCGGTCCCTGATGCCGCTCACGTCGGGGTCGTGCGTGGCTATGTGCCCGAGCACGGTCTCGTCGTCGCGGAAGTCCACGGGGTGTTTCCCCAGGGCGAGTTGAGCGATCACCATGCCCACGGACCACCAGTCGCCCTCCTCGGAGACGGTCTGGCGCAGCGGGCCGGCCTCCGGGGCGAGGTAGAGGGGCTTGCCCCGCCAGTCGTGCCGGGGGTCCGTCATCTCGTCCGGGCGGTACACGGCGGCGCCGAAGTCGATGAGCACGAGGTCCGCGGAGTCCGGGCGCTGGGCCGGCACCATGATGTTGTCGGGGGTGATGTCCCGGTGGACGACGCCCCGTCGGTGCAGGGCCGTCACCGCGGCGTGCAGTTGTTCCACCACGTTCCTGACCTTCTCGGGCGGCATGCCGTCCGGGTGGGCCGCGTGGTAGGGCCCCAGGTCCTCTTCGCCGTGCGAGCGGTAGAGGTGGTAGGGGTGCCCGTCCGCCGTCCCCGACTCCAGGAGTCGCTCCACCGTCGCTCCGGGCTCCTCGCCCAGCGCCTTCAGCTGTCGGGTGACCTCCTCGTCGGGCGCGTGGAGGCGGTGGTACCACTTCAGCACCAGGGGCACCTCGGGCGAGGCGTGACGCCCTTCGCGGTCGAGTACGCGCAGGACGACCGCCTCCGCGGGTCTTTCCCCTCGGCGCAGCAGGGCGACCCGGGTGAATCGCCGGTCGAGCTCCGGGGGAACGGCACCGAGTACAGGGCGCGTTTCGATGGCGCGGGCATCGGTGAAGGCGCCGTCCGAGGGGTCGACGAATCGGGTGGGAGGAGTGCTCGTCATCAGCCGGCCTTCCGGAAAACGCGGGGCGACCGCCGGGGAGAATACGCGGAGGGCGAATAGGAGCGGAACGCATGGCAGCGGGATGCATGGCAGCGGGACGCACGACAATACCGATGGCGTTCCGCATGGCGAGGGTTTTCGGGAATACGGTCCGGGTTTATCCTCGCGCCCGCCGATAAACGGAATGGGAGCATTCGCTTCTGCTTACCCATCGGCGCACCGGCCGGATTACGATGCTCTGCATGCGCTCCTTGCCCTCGCACCAGAGCCTCGTCGAAGAACTCAGAGGACTCAGGCGGCCCGGACTGCCCAAACTGCGGCGTTGCACCCGCGAGTCGCTGCGCACAGCGGCCGTCGCCGCGGGTCTGTGCCGGGGCGAGGAGGACGAACAGGACGGCATCGAGGCGCTGCTGGCCGCCGCCGTAAGACGGCTGGCCGGCGGCAACCCCCTCCGGGACGACAGCTCCTGCGACCCGATGGCGCGGGCGGCCGCCCACTCCTTCGGTATCTTCGCCGACCGCCGGGGA
The DNA here is from genome assembly GCF_040644655.1 of Streptomyces sp. NPDC046931. Lineage (NCBI taxonomy): Bacteria > Bacillati > Actinomycetota > Actinomycetes > Kitasatosporales > Streptomycetaceae > Streptomyces > Streptomyces sp. NPDC046931. Next base: position 270,188 of record NZ_JBEYWX010000007.1, on the reverse strand, counting down.
GCCCCCGGCGCCGACCGCAGGAAGGCGGCGGCGGCCGTCTTCGGGGTGACCACCGAGCGCTTCCGCAAGAGCCAGGAGCGCGATGTCATGGTGGACCTGGCCGCGGCCATCCTCGCCCTGGCCCGCGAGGCCGGCGGACGAGTGTCGGGCAGGCCCCTGCCGTCCGCGGCCGCGACGCCCCGGTCCCCGGCGCCGGAACCCGCACGGGAAACGGCGGCCCCCGTCCGCGTGACGGACCGGATCACCGTCCGGGTGTGCCCGATCGAGCAGATGAGGGACGTCGACGTCCTCGTCTCCTCGGAGAACACCTACCTGGAGATGTCCAAGACCTTCCGCCCCACGGTCTCCGGCGCGCTGCGCCGGGCCGCGGCCGTGCGGGACACCTCCGGCGAGATCGTCGACGATGTCCTCGCCCGCGAACTGAGCGTGTGGCTGCGGCGGAACGGCAGGACCGGCATGGCCGTGCCGCCGGGAACGGTGGTCGCCACCTCCTCGGGTGCGCTGGCCGCGCAGGGGGTACGCCGGATCCTGCACGCGGCGATCGCCACCCCCTCCGGGAACGGCGACAGTTACCATGTGACACCCGCCGTGCTGGCCGAGGCCGTACGGGCCTGCTTCGAACTCGCGTGCAGGGAACGGGACTTCCTGTCGATCCCGCTGTCCACGATCGCCTTCCCGCTCCTCGGGGCCGGCCGTGGCGGCCTGTCCCCCGAGATCGCCGCCCGCTGGCTCCTGTGGGCCGTCAGGGAGGAACTGCGCCAGGATCCCGGCTGGTCCGTGCACCTGGTGACGCGCAGACAGGAGCATGCCGAACTGCTCAAGGCCGCCAGCTCCGTTCGCTGAGCGTCACTCCGGACTCCTTCAGCCGCCGCTCCATCCAGGTCATCTCGCCTCTGAGCGGGACCCCGTAGACACGGACGGCGGCCGGGCTCTCCGTGCCCGTCTCCACCTGAAGGCGCGCTCCGTCGGTCTCCCGCGCGAGGTGAGGCCCGTAACGGACCGCTCCCCGCGGCGTGAGCGGCCTGATCCTCTGGTTGGCGGATCCGCGCCAGACGAGCCTCGTCGGCTCCGCAACCCGGAACCGGCCGGTGACCACGGCGTCGGCGTACGACAGGGCGTGCCGCTGCCCGGGGGTCAGTTCCTCGAACTCGTAGCCCGTGTACACCAGCAGGTCGACGGGGGCGGCCCCGGCGGCCCCCCGTTCCCGCCGGGACGCGCCCCTCAACCGGTCCGCGCCGGCCAGCAGTTCGGCCAGCGCGTCCGCCTGTTGCAGCGGTTCGCCGCCGCTGACCGTCAGTCCCGCGGCGCCCGCGGCGAGCGCCGCCTCCCACCGCGCGAGCACATCCGGCACCTGCACGGGTGTGCCGCCCCGCGTGTCCCAGGTGTGCCGGGACATACACCCCGCGCAGGCCAGGGAGCACCCCTGGAACCAGACACCGAGCCGCCGGCCCGGGCCGAGCGTTTCCAGCGGGTAGTGCACCCCGCTGATGCGGACCTCCACGGCATCCCCCTCCTCGTCCCCGGCATGGAGTATCGAGGGCGTGCGCACCGGCCCGCAATTGGCCCCCGGCCATTATCCGGGTTCCTTCCGGGCGAAATCCGGTTGTTTCCCGGAACACGTGTGGGAGCGGTGAATTCCGGTGCACTGAGCCGGTCCCGACGAGGCTGGATTCCGCTAGTCTCGGCCGCAGTCGCGTGGCGCCCCCACCGGGAGATGCCCGCGAGGAAGGGGGGCTCTCGAAATGATCTCCATAAACCGAACTGGCGGTCGAGCCAGAAGAGTGAGAATCGGTTTTCTCTCCATGACGCGTGCCCGATGGCACGGCCTCCGGGACGCGTCCACAATGGCGGCCTTCATGGCGGAGGCCGAAGCGTCGGAAAACCCGCCCGACGACGTTCTGCCGCCCTACGTCCTGGGGGTCAGGGCGCAGGTGCAGCGCAGTACCGCACGGCTGCGGTCCCGTATGTTCGCGGGCCACAGCGAACTCAGCACCCGCATCCAGGCGGAGTCGGTCCGCGTGGTGACCCAGTACTCCGTGCGCGGTGTGCCCGCACCCGCCGCGCTGGCCAGGTTCGGGAGCATGGTCGGTGCGTGGCGGTCGGCGGCGTCCGTCTGCCGTTCCCGCGCCCAGCTGCTCGCCGACGAGGCGAACCAGCTGCTGGCCTGCTACTGGGACACGGCCTGGACCCGTGCCCGGCGGGCGCACGCCCTGGAGGAGCACCGCCCCGCCGGCTGGCTGCCCGGGAAGGTCGCGCTGGACGGCACCTGGCACCACCTCGACGACGGCCTGCTCAGCGACCGCTGGTACGCGCCCGGGCTCCCGGAGCGCGGCTCGGACCCGTCCGCCGTCGCGCAGGCCCTGTACATCCTCGACCACCAGCCCGCCCGGGACGGGTCCACCGCGGAAAGCGCCTACCGGGGATGAGATCCCTGCAGCAAAGGAAGGTCATCGTGCATCCCTCGGCACCTCTCGCGCCCCGGCCGTCGTCCCGTGTTCGCCGTCGGCTGGCCGCACTCCCTCCCGTGGTGGGGCTCCTCGCCGCTCTGGCGTCGTGCAGTCCCCAGCCGGAGGCCCTGACCACACCGTGCGGGCTGGTCGTCGACGGATCCGGCTCGGGCGCCGCGACCCGGCAGGGGTTCGACTCGGAGGCGAAGCTCAAGTCCTCCCTCATCGGCTTCCTGCGCGACCAGAAGTGCGGTTCGCTGGACTACGCGCCGATAACGCGTGCCTCACAGACCTCGACGTGCCGTGAGGACCGGGTCGATCTCGACCCCCCGCACAACGCGACGACCGACCAGGAGAGCCTGCGCAACAAGGCCCGCGGCGCCGCGGCGAGCCGGGCCCTCGCGGAACTCGCCTGCGCACGCACGCAGAACGGCTCGGACGTGTGGGGCGCCCTGGCCCGCATCGGGGAGAGCGTCCCGTCGGCGGACGCGGGGGCGAAGCTCCTCGTCGTGAGCGACTTCGACCAGGCCGACCCGGAGTTCGCGCTGTCCAGGGCGTCGATCTCCACGGAGGGCGCGCGCAAGAAGGTGATCGACTCCCTGGTGGACAAGCGGGGGCTGCCCGGGATCAAGGGGATGGACGTCTATCCCGTCGGCTTCGGCATGCAGTACAACGCAAAACCCAGCGCATACAAGGACTTCGAGTCCTTCTGGCTGGAAGCGATCGAGGGGAGGGCCAAGGCCCATGTCCACAACGACTACCGCTGAGTCACCCGAACCGCGGCGGCGCCGCCGGTACACGTCGCTGCCCGGACGGACCACCCAGCCGCAGTCCGCCGCAGGCCGGGGCTCCGTCCCGAGCGCCCTGCCGCGGCGCCGGGCCATCGTCCTCGACGACGCGGCGGAGCAAAGAGTCCTCAGCGACGCCCGCCGGCACGGCAGGAAGGCCGCGAAGCGCAAGGTGCTGGATCCGTGGGTCCTGGGCAGCGGTGACCGCGTGCCCTATTTCGCGGAACTGGCCTCGGTCCGCGACCTGGTCATCCACCGGATCGGGGAGGAGCTGAACGTCGCCGAGGAGGTGGCGCGGCTCAGCGACGCACGGGCGGCGTCCGACGTCACCGCCGGCGAGGCCGAGACCAGACTGCTCGACCAGCGTCTGCGTGAGACCGCCGAGGAGATAGGGACGAGCAGAGCGCAGCTGGACCTCCTCGCGAGGCGGTCCTCCCGCTGGATGCGCTTCCGGGACGGCTTCCGGGAACAGATAGAGGAGCGGTGGCTGCGGGCCCGCTTCCCCCGCGCCGAGGGAACCCCGCGGCCGCCGGGCACGGCGGGGGACGACGAGCCGGAAGCCACCGCGGGCCCCACGGGAGCGGCCGGCGAGGCCCCGTCCGGGGACCGGGGACCGAACCCGGCCCCTGAGACGGAGGCCGACGGCTGGCAGTCGGTGCCCGCGGCGGACGCCGCTCCGGCCGGGACGGCGGACGTCCCTTCGGCAGGGACCGCCCACTCCCCCGACCTGGAGGACGTCTACCGCGCCGCACGCGCCCAGGCACAGGACGCCGCCTCGGCCACCGCCTGGGAGGGCCTTCCGATCCGGCCCGGCCTCCCCGGATGGATGACCTGGGGTCTGCTCGGGGCGATCTGTGCCGTCGAGATCCCCATCTACTGGATCGCGTACCAGCCCTTCCACGGTGTCGGCAGCGCCGGCGCGGACCTCATGTCCGGCACGCTGGCGATCTCGTCCGCGATAGCCATGGTCGTGGCGCCGCACCTGGCGGGCCGCACGCTGCGCTGGCGTGCGGCGACGGGTTCCCTCAAGGCTGCGTGGCTGCCGTCCCTCGCGCTGCTCGGCGTGTGGGGATACCTGTCCTGGGTGCTCGGCACGGTTCGCGCCAAGTTCGTGACACAGCACGAGCCGGCGTCCACCGCGCCGGCCGGCACGGACGGCTTCAGCGGGCTGGGCTCCGGGACGACGGACAATCTGATCGACCGGCTGCATCTGACATCGCAGACCGTGACCTGGTTGTTCTGTGCGCTTCTCCTGCTCACCGGGGGAATCGGCTTCCTGCTCGGCCTGTTCAGGGAACACCCCTACCTCGACGCGTTCCGCAGCGCGCTGGAGCGCCGTGCGGACCTCCAGCGGCGGCGTGAGGAGAGCATCGCGGCCACCGAGCGGGCGCGGGCCGCGCACGAGACGGGGCAGGCCCGGCAGGAGAACCGGCGGGAGGCCGCGAACGAACGGATCGCATCCGCCCGCCAGTTGTACGAGGCGGCGGCCTACGCCTACCTGGACGGGGTGATGACGGAGTCCTCCGACCCCGCCGTGACCGAGTCGGCCATGAAGCTCTCGCGCACCTGGCCGCTTCTTCCCTCGACCGTGCGGCACGAGGCGATCCGCTGACCACGAAGACCGCCGCCTCACCCCTGGCGTCCAACCGGGGGCGGGGCGGCGGTCGTTCGCGCCGGTCAGCTCTCCGGCGTGGAGATGACGGCACGCAGCGGGCCGAGCATCCGGTTGACCTCCTGCACATCGGTGTCGGAGTCGAGCCTGAGGCTCGACTCCGACCGGGTGGTCAGCGGCTGCCCGGCACACCGGTCACCGAAGAACTGGAGGGCCGGACGGGGCCGGCAGCGCTTGGACGTCCACCGCAGGCCCTGGGCCCGCTTGCTGTGTTCACGGATCAGCCGGACCCAGTAACGTGTCTGGGGATAGTCGTCGGGACGGCAGTCGACCAGCCAGTCGTCCTGCCACACCGCGGCCAGCGCCTCCGCGCTGGTGAGATCGACGAGGACCAGGTCCTCGGCGGTGCGGACCGCCGACAGAGCGTATGCGGAGGCCTGCGCCCAGGGGATCTGCCGGATCGCGCTGCGGTCGCCGAACTCGACCGAGCGCAGCAGTACTTCCGCCAGTGCGGTCACCGGGTCGAGGGCGGCGTAGAGGAAGGGGTACGGGTCCTTCTCGGTGGAGTCGAAACGGCTTCCCTTGAAGAACTCGTGAGCGGTGCGCGGGTTGAACTCGGCGGCGCCGTAGCGGTGGCGGTGGCACCGCCAGATCAGCGTGTCGGCCGGGAGCAGGGTGAGAACCGGCTCCATGGTCGCCTCGGCCGGTGGGATCTGACCTACCATCAGTCGCCCTCCACCAGTTCCACCGCCGCCAGTTCGAGCTGGTCGTCCGGCAGGGTGCCGAGCAGTTCCGCGGGGACGCCGTGCAGCCAGCTGTTGTCCCCCAGCCACCAGTCGGCGGCTCCCCAGGGGTCGCGATCGGCCTGGAGAACGTCGTTGATCCGGCGTACGACCGGCAGGGGCTCGGCCGTACCGGGCCGGAACTGGAAACGCGGATAGCGGGATCCGCACTCCGGATCGCTCAGACGGATCAGCCCGCCCGGATCCGGCGGGTCCGGGACGAGGTCGGCGAATTCCCGCGCGGTCAGCGCGGGCACGGACAGCAGACGCTCACGGGCGGCCCGGCGCAGTTCCTCCGGGCCCGGAGGCGGATCACCCAGCAGGTCGAGCACGCCGTCGATCGCGGCGAGCGACGGCATGATCTGGTCCCCGGCGGCGTACCGGCGCTCCTCGAGCACCTCGGCCACGGGGTGACCGGGCGGCAGCGCGGAGAGCGCCCGCCGCAGCCGGCGGAACTCACGCGCCACTGCCCTGGGCTGCCCGGCTCCGGCCGCCTCGTGCAGCGCACGCAGACAGCCGGCCAGCTCCGTCCGCTCCTCGTCGTCGAGTTCGGCCAGGACGGAGACCCAGTGGGCTCCCAGCAGTTCGAGCAGGTCCTTCGACGTCATGCGAGGGCTCCCTCCTGGACGGCGACGGGCACAGTGCCGGCGGGTGCCGGACTGCCCTGGTGAACGAAGGCCGCCCAGGCCTCCGGCAGATCCCGGAAGTCGCGGTCGACACGGCGAGCGGCGATCTTCGCGAGGCCCCGGACGGAAGGGCGCCGGTCCGGCGGGGTGAGCATCCAGCGCTGTGCGGCGCGCAGCGCGTCCGGCGGCGCGAGGCCCGCGGCGAGCCGGTCGTGCAGGACCAGCATGAGGACCTCGGACTCGCTGTCGGGAACCGCCCAGCGGGACCCGATGGCGTCCGCGGCGAGCCGGTGCACCAGGGCCGAGGTCACGGTGAGGGCTTCGTCGTGGTCCCGCGTGGTGAGGTCCGTCTCGCAGGCGCTGCAGACGACCAGGGGGCCCCGCGTGCGGTGCGCCTCCCCGTCGTGCGGGGTGTCCAGCAGGGCGCTCAGGGTGAGTTCCGCGTCGGTGGCCCCGTTCCGCTCGGCCTCGGGGGTCGGAGCCAGCCGCAGGGCCGAGCTAGCCGGGTCCGGGCCGGCCAGGCCGTGGCAGGCGAGGTGCACCAGGGAGGCGGGTGCCGCCGAGCTGCCGCCGAGAAGGTCCAGGACCCGCTCCGGGGTGGCCGGCTGGTCCTCTTCGCGGAAGTAGGTCTCGGCGTGGCCGTAGTAGATCTCCTTCAGCGTCTCGACCTCGTGCTCCGCCCACGCCAGGTCGGCGTGGGCGTGGAACACCAGGGCCGGCCGGTCGGCGAGCGTCATGCGCTCGCGGGCGGTGGCGCGCAGGAACTCGCGTCCGGACGCGGCATGGGTGAGGACGGCGATCTCGCACACGCGCACGGTGTCCGGCCCGCCGTACCGTGCGGGCGGGCGCACAACGGCCGCGTGCCACGGTACGACGCCCAGCTCGCCGCATGGGACGAGGACCAGCCGCACCGCCTCCGGCGCATGGTCCTCGGTGCCCGAGGCGCGGGCGAGGCCGGACTCCGCCATGCCGCGTTGCCACAGCCCGAGCCGGTCGAGGACGGGGGAGAACACGTGTCCGGCCCAGTCGCACATCCCCTGGAGCGCGGCGAGCCAGGCCCGGTCGGCCCGGTTCCGCTCCTGCTGGGTCACCTCGCCGTCCGGCGAAGCCGCCAGCCGCTGGCGGTGTGCCCCGGCCTCCAGGTAGGCGGTGACCGGGGCCCGTCCCGACGCGGAGAGCGCGGGCAGCGGTACGGCCTCCACCGGATGCCCGGGGGTGACGAGAAGGGCCGCGCCGTCCTCCTCCGCCGTGCCCGGGACCAGATAGACCAGCGCGTCCGCCCGCGTTCTCGTCAGTCCCGCGCGCAGCGCGGTGAGCGTCGCGGACGGCGGCTCGTCGACGGGTTCCTCCTGGCCGCGCAGCAGGGCCAGGGACTGCCGCCGGACGTCTCCGGGCAGGGTGGGCGTGCCCTCGGGTGACGCGGAGAGCAGTTCGAGGGGGGACCGTACGCCGCCGGTGGCCGCCGGGCCGGCCGGCCGGGCCGGCACGGCGGCGCGCCAGCGGCCGGCGAGTTCGGAGGCGCCGAGGGCGGCCAGCCGGTCGGCGACGCCGACGGACACGGCCGCCGCTCCCAGCACCAGCGAGCGCCCGGCCTCCAGGCAGCCGACCGCCTCCTCCGGATGCCCGGCCCGCAGGGCCCACAGGGCCGCCGTACGTCCTCGGTCGGCTCCCTGCCGTGCGATCCGCAGGCCGTGCCGCACGCCGAGCTGGAGCAGCACCTCGTCGGCCGACGCCCGCAGCGCGGCGCGCGCGCCGGCGACGGCGGCCAGCAGGTCCTCGGTCTCCGCGGGTGTTCCGGGGCGGGTTCCGGCGCGGTCGGCCAGCAGCTGGGCCAGGTCCCAATGGACGACGGCGGTCGCCGGGGCGCCGTCGGGCGGCAGCAGGGCCCGGGCCTGCTCCAGCTCCCGGACGGCCTCGTCCAGGGGCTCCGGGTCCCCGGTGAGCTGGTGGAGCATGCGCAGCGCGATGGCGACCGCGCCGCGGACGCGGGGCTCGAAGTCGAAGGTGAATCCGGGGCGGGCGAGGACGGACCGGGTGCGGCGGATTCCCTCGGCGATGCGACCGGGGTCCGATTCGACGGCCGCGGTCAGCGCGAGCAGGGGAGCCCAGACGGCGTCCAGCATGCTCCGCAGCGCGGGGACGTCCACCGTCTGCTCCAGGGCGTGCTGGAGGTGGTGGGTGGCCTTGCGGACGTCTTCGGTGCGCCCGGTGCGCGAGCCCAGGCCGAGGTAGGCCGATCCCAGGAGGAAGGACACGAAGACGCCCGCCCACTCGTCGGCTCCCGTGGCCATGCCGTCCAGTTCGTGGATGTCGTCGATGAGTGACTCGACGGCCGTGGTGTCACCGCTGTCGAGGGCGTTGCCCAGACCCGTCTGGATGCGGAGGCATTCGGCGCACAGTCGGAGGGTGACGGCATGGGTGTCGGTGGGCGTGTCGTACCGGTCGAGTTCCTCGAGCAGGACGTCGGCGAGTTCCTGGTCCTGGAGGCTGCCGCCGGTGAGCGCGGCTCCCGTGAGCAGCCCCGAGACGACCGCCGGCAGCCATTCGGTCCGGCTCCGCGCGTCGAACTCGTCGGACTCGGACGCCTCGCGCATGAGCTTCAGGGCCTCGCGGAACTCCTCCATGTCTCCCGTACGCACCCCGAGGGCGAAGCGGGACATGGCCGCGATCATCCTCGAGGACAGGGGTGAGCCGTCCGTCTGTGCGCCGGACGGGTCCACGGCCCCGGACAGCCGGTCCAGGAGCTTCGGGATCTCCTCCGGCGCAAGGCTTCCGGGGGCCATCACCTCCGCCATCGCCGTCAGTTCCAGGAACGTTTGCCGGAGGTCGTCCGGGGAGTCGGGGGTGTCCGCCTGTGTCTCGGTCCGCTGCCCGGGATGGTTCCGGAGCATCCCCAGCAGGACGGGCAGCAGGGCCCGCATCGGCTGGGGAACATGACCGGCCGTGCCGGACGCCGTCATCTCCTCGGCCATCGCCACGACGCCGTCGAGGTCCCCCCGCACCACGGCGTCCAGGGCCGCGCCGAATCGGTGCATCGCCGCGCGGTCCGGTGATCCGGCGGGCACCGCGTCCGACTCCTGAAGCAGCCGGAGCAGGAGGTGGACGTCCTCGAGGATGCCGGATCCGCCCTGGTCGGCCGGTATGCCCGCGGCGAACGCGTGCATCAGCTGGTCCACCCGCAACCGGTCCCCGGTCCCGCCGCCCGTGTCCCGGACCAGGCGGGTCAGCCGTGACCCGAGGAGCGCCGTCAGGTCACGGCGGGCGGTCGAGCGGTCGTCCTCGTCGAGAAGCTTCGACGTGCGGGCCTCGTTCAGCAGGCTAAGGGCCCGCACCCGGTCCTCCGGTGCCCCGGCCAGGACGAACCGTGTGCCGAGGAGCGCCCCGGCACGGGCTTCGAGGGCGGCTCGCGGCCGGTCCGCGCCGCCGGAACCACGGGCTTCGTCCAGCAGAAGACCGAGGTCGCGGATCTCCTCGTCCAGCCGCGCGCCGCTCAGCCCCCGATGGGAGTCGGGTTCGAACGGAACGGCGCACCCCGTGGTGCGGGCGAGTGCGGCGGCGACCCGCTCGGGCAGAGATCCGGCACCGGCATCACTCATGGTCATCCTCCCCGTGCTCCCCGTGTCATGATGCACGCTCGCACACCCCGTTCACCGAGGGTTCCGGCAGGAAGCCGCGCCCTTCCGGAACTCGCCCGGTTTCCGGACGGTTTCGGGACGGTTCTCCGGCGGCCTGCCCTCCCGGCACCGGCGACCGGGCGTGTTCCGGGCGGGGTTGGCCCAGTCGCTGGAGCGGTACGGATCACACGGGCATGCTGGGTGACGTCCTTCGGATCGGGGGACGGCCCCGAAGTGGGCCCGACGGACGCATCCGGATGCCTGGGGATGCGTACGGGGGAGGAGACACAGCCTTGACGAACACCGCATCGGGCGCGGGCGCGTCCACGCCGTACCGCGAAACCACCGCGGGGGACTTCGCCGCCCGCTACACCTCCGGCCTGCGGATCGTCTCCGCCGACGCGGACGTGGCCGTGTTCAGCGGCCGGTGCCCCCGGTGCGGCTGCGACTTCACGTACACGCACACGGGCCGGGTGTTCCGCAGCCCGCGCCGTGCGCCCTCACCGGCCCAGGTCCCGGTGATCTGCACCTGCACCGCCGATCATCCCGGGCGTCCGCCCGGGGAGGAGGGGTGCGGGGCGTACTGGAACATCATCCTGGAACGGGCATGACGACGCACTGGCGGGCGTCTCCCGGCCCGCCGGGCACGGCGGCCGACCGTCAGGCGGCGCGGCAGACCCGCCAGTTGCTGGCCGGCGAACTCGCCCGGGCCCGCGCGGCGGCGCTCGCCTGGCGCAACGGGCTCGCGGCGCTCTTCGTCGGGCTGCTGAGCTTCGGGCTGATCAAGGGACGCACCGACATCGGCAAGCTGGCGTCACCCTACGACGCCCTGGTGGGCGTCGCCCTGCTGCTGTGCCTGCTGTTCGGCGCGTCGGGTGCCCTTCTCCTGCTGAGGGCGGCACACGGGGCTCCCACGACGGTCCGGCTGCCCACGGGTGTCCCGGCGGTCTCGGCGGCGCTCCACATCGGTGACCACATGGAGACGCGGCGCTCCGTGCGGGCCCTCGGCCGCGGTGTGGTGCTCACGATCGCCTGCGGTGCCATGCTCGTCGCGGGGGTGGCACTGACCTGGTACGGGCCGGAGAAGGAGGGCCCCCGTCTGCTGGTGAGGACCTCGTGGGGTGAGGTCTGCGGGAAGGCGGAGCGGACGGAAGCCGGCCGCCTCGTCCTCAGGACCGACCACGGCGAGGTCGGTGTGCCGCTGACGGACGTCAGGCTCGTGGACGCCGTCGACGACTGCTCCGGGGCGGCGTCCGGGTGACCCGGGGATGCCCGCCGGGGCGTCCGCGCGGGCCTCACGCACTCTTTGCCTGCCATGGGGCCGTTCGGGACCGGTTCATGGGGAGGGGGTGGCGCACAATGGGATTGGGACGAGTGCCTTACTGCGGGGTACTGCGGGGTGATGCAGGATGCAGAGCCGGTTCCGGAGCGATCGGCGGCTGACCGTACGGATGACGGTCACGCTGTTTCTGCTGGGATTGCTGTACGTGGCGTTCGTCGCCGCGTTGATCGCGTTGCTGAAGTCCTGGGTGCTGGTCGTGGTGATAGCGGCGCTGGTGCTCGGCGCGCAGTACTGGTTCTCCGACCGGATCGCGCTGTACGCCATGCACGGGCGGATCGTGGAGCGGGAGGAGTATCCGCAGCTGCACGGTGTGGTCGACCGGCTGTGTGCCGTGGCCGACATGCCCAAGCCGCTCGTGGCCGTGTCCGAGCTGGACATGCCGAACGCGTTCGCGACCGGGCGCAACCCCGACCACGCCGTGCTGTGCGTGACCACCGGGCTGCTGCGGCGGCTGGAGCCCGACGAGTTGGAGGGCGTGCTCGCCCACGAGCTGTCGCACGTGGCGCACAAGGACGTCGCCGTGATCACGGTGGCCTCGTTCCTGGGAGTGATCGCGGGGCTGGTCGTACGGTTCGCCTTCTACTCCGAGCTCTTCGGCGGGCGGGGGCGCAAGGACCAGAACACCATCGTGGTCCTCGGTGCGGTGATGGGGATCTCCGTGCTGGTCTACGCGATCAGTTTTGTGCTGATCCGGGCCCTGTCCCGGTACCGGGAGCTGGCCGCCGACCGGGCCGCCGCCCATCTCACCGGCCGGCCCTCGGCGCTCGCGTCCGCGCTGACCAAGGTCACCGGGGACATCGCCCGCATCCCCACGAAGGACCTGAGAACGGCACAGGCGTTCAACGCGTTCTACTTCACGCCCGCGTTCGGCGCCGAGCCGGGCATCTCGCGCTTCTTCTCCACCCACCCGACCCTCGAGCAGCGGCTGGAGCAGCTCGCCCGTATCTCCGCGGAGCTGGGCGAGGCGGCCGCGCCGGGCAAGGCGGGCTGAGGGCAGATGGGGTTCCTGGACATCCTGCTGGGCCGGACGAAACCGGTGGCGCCCGACCTCGACCGGCTGTTCGCCCTGCCGTCGGCGGCGGTGACGCTCGAGGCCGCCGCCGGGTTCACCCCGACCGGGACCGGCGCGGTCTGCTTCGCCACGGTCGAGGGCGGAGCCTTCACCGAGGCGAACCGCGAGGTCCAGGCGCTCCTGGACGCCGACACCGACCGCACGGGGCCGCCCGTGGAGCTGCGGCGGGACGACTACGGCTACTCGTGGCTGGTGTCGCACCGCTCGCCCGACCAGCTGCCCGCCCTGGTCAACGATCTGCACGCGGTGAACAGCGCGATGGAGGTCAACGGGTTCGGGCCGCAGCTGCTGTGCTCGGTGGCCGGCTTCCGGGACGGGGGTGGGCGACGGCTCGGCCTGGTCTATCTGTACAAGCGCGGCACGTTCTACCCGTTCGCACCGCTTCCCGGGCCGGGCGAGCGCCGCGACAACGCGCTGGAGCTCCAGATCAAGGCCGCGCTCGCCGGTGATCTGCGCGTCGAGCAGGACCTCGGGCGTTGGTTCCCGATCTGGGGCGCGCCCGGTCTGTGAACGGGCGGCCCCAGTCGGGTCACTTGCTCTTCTCGCGGGCCTGGCGCCGGGCCTCGAAGGGGCGCTCGCGGCGGTAGCGGCGCTCCCACTTGGCCTGCTGGTCGCGACGCTCGCGGTACTGCCGGTAGGTGGCCGCCGTCCCCGGGGCGGCCCCCGTGCCCGACGATGCCGAGGACGAGCCCCGTCCGTACTGGACGTACAGGAAGAGCAGGGCGCCGGCGGCGAGCCACCAGGAGTGGTCGGTGAACCCCAGGATGACGAGGACTGCGGTTCCGGCAAGGACGATGGTGCCCATGACGGGCCTCCGTGGCGTGGGTGGGTGGTTGTGCCAGGGTGTCCGCGGGTCGCTGGGGATGGGCGGCCGCGGACGGTGCGTGGGAGTAGCCCTGAGTCCACCGGCTGATGCCGGTCCTTTCGGAAGCCGGTGGTGGGCGGCTCCGGTACGCGTGTCCAGCGTAGGGACACGGTTACGCGCCGTGCATCTGCTTTTCGCCGGGCTCGTGGACCGGTCTGCGGGAGGATGGGCGCCCTCGAGGGTGAGACGGGGAGGTTGGTGTGGGCGGGCGGCAGCGGCACATCGGGACGGCGGAGCGGCGGGCCCGCCTCGCACTGCGGCAGCGGCTGGCCGTAGGGGCGCGGGCGACGACGCCCGAGGAGGTGGCCCGGTCACTGGTGGCACTGCACGGAACAGATCCGGCCACCGTGTATCTGGCCGTCGGGGCACGGCTCGCCGAGGCGGACAACACTGTGGCGGAGGTTGGCCGGGCACTCTACGAGGACCGGACGCTGACGCGGATGCACGGCATGCGGCACACCGTGTTCGTGTTTCCGGCCGAGCTGGCGGCCGTGGTGCACGCGTCGACGGGACCGGCCAACGCGGCGAAGGCGCGGGCCGGGCTGGTCAAGGACATGGTGGCCGGAAGCGGTGGCCGGCTGACGGAGGAGTGGCTGCGGGAGGTCGAGAGCTCGGCGCTCGCCGCGCTGGCCCGCCGCGGGCAGGCGACGGTCGCCGAACTCACCAAGGACGAGCCGCGCTTGAAGGAACAGTTCACCTACGCGCCGGGCAGGAGCTACGAGAGCCTGCACACCGTGTCCTCACAGCTGATGCGGGTGCTCGGCGTCGAGGGGCGGGTGGTACGCGGGCGCCCGCTGGGTGCGTGGACGTCGTCGCAGTTCCGGTGGGCCGTCGCACCGCCCCACCCCGACGTCCCGTCCGACGGGGCGCAGGCCGAGCTGCTGCGCCGTTGGCTGGCGGTCTGCGGCCCGGCCACGGAGGCGGACCTCAAGTGGTGGACGGGCTGGCGGGTCACGGAAGTGCGCCGGGCGCTGACGGCGATCGCGGCGGCGACGGTGACGCTTGACGGTGGGGTGACGGCGTATGTGACGGCCGCTGACGAGGAGCCGGTGGCGGCCCCCGCCGAGCCCTGGGCCGCCCTGCTCCCGGGCCTCGACCCCACGGCGATGGGCTGGCAGGAGCGCGACTGGTACCTGGCCCCGGACCTGCGCCCCGCGCTCTTCGACGGCAGCGGCAACGTGGGCCCGACGGTGTGGTGGAACGGCCGGGTGGTCGGCGGCTGGGGTCAGCGTCCGGACGGTGAGGTGGTCTGGCGGCTGCTGGAGACGGAGGGCGGCGGACGGGAGGCCGCGGCGGCGATCGAGGCGGAGGCGGCCCGGCTGACCTCATGGCTGGCCGGCACCCGGGTGACACCGCGCTTCCGGACCCCGCTGGAGAAGGAACTGTCGCGTTAGCGGCACTCCCCCGGAGAAGGAATGTGAGCCGCACTCTTCGCAGGGTCTGGGCCGGCGCCGGGCGCTCCGCGACTGGAGACACCCGGCCGACGGCTCAGCCCCTCAACGGCAGTACCGCATCAGCGCCCGCACCATGTGGCAGGTCGTGTCCGACGGCGGGTGCACCCCGATCTGCTCCGCCGTGCTCCGTATCGTCTCGTTGTGGGCCTGGTTCGGTACGTACACCCCGGAGTCGAGCAGGGCGATCGCGAGACGCATCGCCTTGAGACGCCGATTGTGCGTGACGTACCACTCACGCGGCCGCCCCGGCGGGAGCGGGCGCTTGAGCAGGGGCGCGTACGGCAGATCCATGGGGACCGGCCGCCTGGCAGTGGACTGGGTCGGCCTCGGCTTGGTTGCGGCAGCGGGCACGGGCATCCTCCTGTCGCGGTCAGGGAGCCGTCCGAACACCCGGCAACTCCCTCGAACACTGCTTCAAGTCTACCGGTCGCCACTGACAATCGGGGAGTCCGCAGAGGCCGCTAAAAGCCTGGCTGAGCTGGTGAATTGATCTGCCGTCACGGCAGTTCCAGAAGTGTCGCGCGTGTCCGCGGAAATTCGAACAGAGTCCTTGGCGGCACTGCGTTCGCGACGGGCGTCCCGGTCCCTTGACGCCCGGCCGGGCGTCAACTCCGATGTGATCCAGGTAACTTCAACGACTTCCATAACCGCTGAGTAACCTCGTTCGGGGTCTCGTACATAGCGGCGTACCTATCGCGACCGGCCGCCGACGAGGTGGCCGGGGACAGGAGGCGCGCATGTCCCGTAGGAGAACCCTCAGCCCCAAGAAGAAGATCGCACTGGCGGTCACCGCGCTGGCCGTGGCGGGCAGCGGGGCCTTCGCCCTCGCGGCCACCTCGAACGCCGCGAACGTGCAGAACGCGGCGAACTCGACGGCCTGCCAGGGCCTGGCCACCGCGCTCGGCAACAACGAGTCGTTCATCGCCGCGCAGAAGGCGAACCCGGACGCCCAGTCGGCGGCGCGGATCGCCAACCGGGAGGCGGTCGTCGCCGAGATCAAGCGCAAGCAGGAGGCGTCCGGCTGCCAGGTCGGGGAGTCCATCCAGGCGGGCGGGGCGGCGCAGTCCGGCGGTGCGGCGCAGGCCGGGGGGTCGGCTCAGGACCCCCAGGCCGGGCAGGCCGGACAGCAGTCCGCGTCCGCCGCGCCGGCGACGTCGGCACCGGCGAACGGCGCAGGGAACAACGGGGAGGCCGGGAACGCCGGCGCCGCCTCGGGTGAGCAGGTCTGCAAGGGCTCGACCGTGACGCTCTCCGGCGAGGGCGGGGCCCCGGCGGCGTCCAGCAACCAGTTCCCGTCGGGCACGAAGCTGAAGGTCACCAACCTGGACAACAACAAGTCCACGACGGTGACGGTCACTTCGGTCTCCGGCAGCTGTGTGCTGCTCAACAACGCGGCCTTCGAGCAGGTCCGCGAGCCGGGCAAGTTCCTGATCCGCCGGGCAGTGATCGAGAAGGTGGGGTGACGTCAGCGGATTACAGACCCCACCAGGCGGTGGTCGGTGACCGCCGGGTCGCCGTACCGCAGCGGCCCGGCGGTGCCGGGGCGGCCGTCTGACGGGGACGGGGGGCGGGTCCTGCTGTTCGGCCACGAGCAGCAGGACCCGTCTGCGTGCCGGGCGCCGAGCGGCGGGCGTTCCCCCGGCACCGCGCCCGGCACAGCGTGAGGTCACGCACACACGCCCCGGGTAACACGGGGTTCACACCGGGGCAATGGCCGAGAAATCGCCTGTTGACACGCTGCCGGGCAGAAAACGCGGTGCCGTTGCGCCGCGGCACCCGCAAGTGCGCCAAGACCCACCCCCCGAAGGATGTGGCCCGTGACCTTCAAGGCTGAGTACATCTGGATCGACGGCACCGAGCCGACGGCCAAGCTGCGTTCCAAGACGAAGATCCTGGCGGACCCCGGGAAAGCAGCCGTGGCCGCCGAGCTTCCGATCTGGGGCTTCGACGGGTCCTCCACCAACCAGGCCGAGGGTCACTCCTCGGACTGTGTGCTCAAGCCGGTCTTCGTGTGCCCCGACCCGATCCGCGGCGGCGACGACGTCCTGGTGCTCTGCGAGGTCCTGAACACGGACATGACCCCGCACTCCTCCAACACGCGTGCCGCGCTGGCGGAGGTCGCCGAGAGGTTCGCCGGGCAGGAGCCGGTCTTCGGCATCGAGCAGGAGTACACCTTCTTCGACGGCTCCCGCCCGCTGGGCTTCCCGGAGAACGGCTTCCCGGCCCCGCAGGGCGGCTACTACTGCGGTGTCGGCGCCGACGAGATCTTCGGCCGCGACGTCGTCGAGGCGCACCTCGACAACTGCCTGAAGGCCGGCCTCGGCATCTCCGGCATCAACGCCGAGGTGATGCCGGGCCAGTGGGAGTTCCAGGTCGGCCCGCTCGCCCCGCTGGAGGTCGCCGACCAGCTGTGGGTGGCCCGCTGGCTGCTGTACCGCACCGCCGAGGACTTCGGCGTCTCCGCCACGCTCGACCCGAAGCCGGTGAAGGGCGACTGGAACGGCGCGGGCGCGCACACCAACTTCTCCACCAAGGCGATGCGCGAGGGCTACGACGCCATCATCACCGCGTGCGAGGCGCTCGGCGAGGGTTCCAAGCCCCTCGACCACGTCAAGAACTACGGCGCCGGCATCGACGACCGCCTGACGGGCCTGCACGAGACCGCCCCCTGGAACGAGTACTCCTACGGCGTCTCCAACCGCGGCGCCTCCGTCCGCATCCCGTGGCAGGTCGAGAAGGACGGCAAGGGCTATATCGAGGACCGCCGCCCGAACGCCAACGTCGACCCGTACGTGGTCACCCGCCTGATGGTCGACACCTGCTGCACGGCTCTGGAGAAGGCCGGCCAGGTCTGACCGGCACCGCTGCCTTCCGAAGGGGGCGCCCACCGCTCGGTGGGCGCCCCCTTCGCGCCGTCCGGAAGGAAGCGTCCGATGCGTGAGAGGAGACTCCTGCCCGGCCCGACGGTCTGGTTGAATGGAGCCATGGCCAGCATCCGGAAGTACAACGCGACGGGTCGCCGCGACCTCGAGCCCTTCTGGCCTTCCCGTCAGCACCACGACTTCGACCGGGTGTGTTGTCGCGCGAGGAACGCGCGGGCCCTCTAAAGCCGTACACCCCGGCCTTCGGCCAGCGCGCACGACGAACGTCCTCGACGACCCCGGCCACGCACTCGCGGTCGTCGGCCTCCCCGACGAACTTCTCGCGCGAAAGAGCTGACCTGCCATGGCTACCACTCGTTCGTTCCCGACCGCCGCCCTCAACGCCCAGACCGCCCCGGTGAACGGCCCCGTACGGCACCGGCTGCGTGCCGTCGACCGGGACGAGGTCGCCGGGGTGCCCGACTTCCTGCCGCCGGGCGCCACCTGGCTGCCGGCGCCGCCGCACTCCCTGCCCGAGCTGCCGGGCCGGCCGCCGATGATCGGCTATCTGGTGCTCGTACCGGCCGACCAGCGGCCGCCCTTCCTGCCGGTCGCCGTGCCCGGCCCCGCGGACGACGACGCCCCGGCCGGGCAGGCCGCCGACCGCACCACCGGTGACCGGCTCGTCCGCATCGACACCGCGCGGCGCACCGCCGAGGTGGCCGGGCGGCCACTCGACCTCACCTATCTGGAGTTCGAGCTGCTCGCCCATCTGGTCGCGCACCCGCACCGGGTGCACACCCGGGACCAGCTGGTCAGCACGGTGTGGGGCTATGGACACGTGGGCGACGGGCGCACCGTCGACGTCCACATCGCCCGTCTGCGGCGCAAGCTCGGCGCCGAGCACCGGCGGGCGATCCAGACGGTACGGCGCGTGGGCTACAAGTACGCGCCGGGTCGCTGACCCGCCGTATCGGCGAACGGATCTTCTGTCAGCAGATCCGGGTTCCGCCCCGCGGGCCGGCCGGGCACAGTCGTCGGCATGAGACTTCTGATCCTGGGCGGTACGGAGTTCGCGGGGCGGGCCGTCGCGGAGGCGGCGGTCGGGCGGGGCTGGGAGGTGACCGTCTTCAACCGGGGACGGCACGAGCCACCGCCCGGAGCACGGCTGCTACGGGGTGACCGCACCGCCCCCGGCGGCACGGCCGCACTGGCCGCAGGCGAGTGGGACGCCGTCGTGGACACGTGGTCGGCGGCGCCGCGCGCGGTGCACGAGTCCGCCCGGCTGCTCGCCGGCCGGGCCGGGCGGTATGTGTACGTGTCGAGCTGCTCGGTGTACGCCTGGGCACCCGACCCCGGCTACGACGAGGGCGCCGCCCTCGTCCAGGACGCCGCGGCGGACGCGGAGCACACCGATTACCCGCGGGACAAGCGGGGTGGTGAGCTGGCCGCACAGGCGGCGTTCGGCACGGAGAGGTCCCTGCTGGTGCGGTCGGGGCTGATCCTGGGCCGGTACGAGAACATCCACCGGCTGCCGTGGTGGCTCGACCGGATCGCTCGCGGCGGTCCCGTCCTCGCTCCCGGGCCGCGCGATCTGCCGTTGCAGTACGTCGACGTCCGGGATCTCGCGGAGTGGATCCTCGGTGCGGTGGAGCGGGGGCTGAGCGGGCCGTACAACCTGATGAGCCCGCGGGGTCACACGACCATGGGCGAGCTGCTGGAGGCGTGCGTACGGGTGACCGGGAGCGGTGCCCGGCTGCGCTGGACCGCGCCCGAGGCGATCCTCGGCGCGGGTATCGAGCCCTGGACACAGCTGCCGGTGTGGGTGCCGCCGGACAGCGACGCCCACGCGGCGCTGCACGGTGCGGACGTGTCACGGGCGGTACGGGACGGGCTGCGCTGCCGGCCCGTGGCGGAGACCGTGGCGGACACCTGGGACTGGCTGCGGAGCATCGGCGGAAAGGCGCCCCGGCGGCCCGGCCGTCCCCGGGTGGGCCTCGATCCAGCGGTGGAGGAGAAAGTGCTGGCCGGTAAAAGCGAGGACGGTGCAGTACGTTGAATCGAATTCAAAGAATGTCCGGCTACCCTTCTCAACTCCCTCTGAAACAGGGGCTTCTGTGAGCCTTGCGCCCGAAATGGCCTCATGAACCTCTAAGTTTTTCCTAGGTTTCTGAACACCCCACGGGCCTCCTGCGTATGGGATGACACCGCTTCACCCCTGTCGGGCGCCTCCGCCCCGAAAGGAAGTCAGAGGAGTTCCATGGGACGCAACACTCGAAAACGCCGTACGCCGCTGGCCACCAAGGCCATAGCCGCCTCGGCTGCCCTAGCGCTCGGTGGGGGCGGGCTGATCTGGGCGAACTACTATGCATCGGCCCACGAGACGAGCAACAACGCCTGGGGCAACCAGACGAAGGCCGCCGGCGCGCAGGTGGCGACCATCTCGTGCCCGGACGTGGGCCAGAAGCTCACCAACGTACCGAACCAGGCTCGGAACGAGGTCGCCGGTGAACTGGCCAACCTCGACCGCCAGATCACCGACGCCTACCAGCGTCTGGCGACCACGCGAGACGCTCAGACCAGGGATGCGAGTTTCGTTCAGAACTCCATCCTCCAGCCGTTGAAGGACCGGCGTCAGGCGATCCTGGACCGGATCAAGCTGGAGATCACCCGTGTCGGCGGCACGGCGCCCGGCAATCTGAACGTCCTCGCCTCCTGCACCGGCACCCCCGCCAACCAGACCACCGCCGGCGGACAGCAGCAGAACGGTGGACAGCAGCAGACCGGCGATCAGCAGCAGGGCGGTCAGCAGCAGAACGGCGGTCAGCAGCAGAACGGCGGACAGCAGCAGAACGGTGGTGAGCAGCAGGGCGGCCAGCAGCAGGGCGGTCAGCAGCAGAACATCGGCGGCCAGGCCGGCAACGGCCCGGTGGCGGCGGACTTCGTCGACATCACCAAGGTGCAGCCGAATGTCGCCGGCAAGCCGCAGAAGTCCGGCAATGCCTCGACCGGAACGTTCACCACCCGGTGCGGTGTGAACGCGAACAAGAACCACAACACCGACAACGTGATCGTGGCGCCCGGCGTGACCAATGGCGCGCACCACCTGCACGACTACGTCGGCAATCAGAAGGTCAACGCGTTCTCCAGCAACAACACGTTCCTCCAGGGCGGGACGAGCTGCCAGAACGGGAACGACCTGTCGTCGTACTACTGGCCGGTCGTCCGAATCCAGGACGGCAGCCAGGACTTCGACCAGAACGCCGACGGCGGTGGCAAGGAAGGCAACGTCGGCAAGATCCTGACCCCCGTGCAGGCCCAGATCAAGTACGTCGGCAGCCCGACCAGCAAGGTCGTCGCGATGCCGCAGTTCCTGCGCATCATCACCGGTGACGCCAAGACCACCACCAACGGTCTGGCGAACGCCAACGCGCACTGGAGCTGCACCGGCTTCGAGAACAAGGTCCAGCTGACGACGCAGTACCCGATCTGCCCGCAGGGCAGCAAGGTGGTCCGCACGTTCGCGTTCCAGAGCTGCTGGGACGGTCAGAACATCGACAGCGCCAACCACCGCACGCATGTCGCCTTCGCCGACGCCAATGGCAACTGCCAGAACGGCTTCAAGGCGATCCCGCAGCTGACGATGCGGCTGGTGTACGACATCGCCCCGCCGACCGTCCAGAACGGCCAGGTGAAGAACGCCTACGCGGTGGACGGCTTCCCGGAGCAGCTCCACAAGTCGGCCACCGACCATGACGACTTCATCAGCGTCACGAAGAACGGTCTGGCGAACAAGATCGCGAACTGCATCAACCGCGGTCAGAACTGCGCCTGATCCCCGAGTGGAAACGAAGGCCGGTGGCGGGTCATCCCGCCACCGGCCTTCGCCGTTGCCTGCTCCCGGTCAGCCGCTGTGCGTGTGCGCGTGGTGGTCGACCCCGATCTCGACGTCACCGCCGAGCGTGCCGCGCAGCGCCTTGACCACTCCGTCGTCCCCGACGGCGACCCACTTGCGGCCCACGAGGTAGTAGCCGCCGTAGTCCTTGGCGTCGTTGATCCACTCACGCTGACCCCGGTCGGTGGCGAAGGTGGCGAGCACGAACTTGCCGTCGGGATTGGTGCAGATGGCCTGCCGGATCTCGTCTGCGTCCGTCTGGATGTTCGGCTTGCACTTCACGTCCGCCGCCAGATCCTCCAGGCTGCCGGTCGCGGTCGCCGGGGCCTTGCCCCCGGCGCCGCCCGACTCGCCCGACCCGGCGCAGCCGGTCAGCATCAGCAGGGCGACGGCCGCACCGGCCGCCAGCTTCTCGCGCGTCCTCATGTCTTCCTCCGGTCGTTCCGGCCCATGCCGCTGGAAGCCCCCACGAGGGCCCTGCCCTTCCCTACGGCTGTGACGCGTCCCGTGCTCAACCGCACCCCGTCCACCTCCGGGATCACACAAACCCGCTGCCCCGATCGGCACGCATGTGCGAAGGTGAGCGGCCGGGCACCCGGGACGAGGGAGAAGCGTGAGCACGCAGGACTGGGACGAGCGGGTGGCCGCCGCATGGGCGACCCTCGACGACTACGCCGAGGAGGATGCGGCGAAGTTCCGGGCGGTGATCGACGCCCTGGCCGCCGAGCTGCCCGACGGCAGTCCGCTCGGCCCCTTCGAGCGGGCCTGCGCCTGGGACTCCACAGGCCACTCGGACAAGGCGGTGCCGCTGTACCGGGAGGCGCTGGCACGTGGTCTCGACGGATACCGCGGCCGCCGGGCGAAGATCCAGCTGTCCAGCTCGCTGCGGAACATCGGGCAGGCGGAGGAGGGCGTCAGGCTGCTCACCCCCGAACTCGACGCCCCCGGCGACGAACTGGACGACGCCGTGCGCGCCTGCCTCGCCCTGTGTCTGTCCAGCCTGGGCCGTGACCGCGAGGGACTGTCCCTGGTGCTCGGCGCGCTCGCCCCCCATCTGCCGCGCTACCAGCGGTCGATGGCGAACTATGCCCGCCTGCTGGTCGGACCCGGCGACTGACCGCCTGCTTGAGTGCCGCCCCGCGGGACCGGACGCCCACTCGCTCGCCGAACCGTGACGGAAGGTGCCGAGCCCCCGGACGGGCCGCTCCCGCGTCCAGGTGACCAACCACCGTTTCGTTCGTTCTGCTGAACGTGCAGTCACAGGACGTCGCCCCCCACCACGCATCGGCCTTCGGACCGGTCATCGACGTCGAGCAGGCCGAGGCCGCGCTCGTCGAGCACTACCCCCGGCTGGTCCGGATCGCCTATCTGGTGCTGCCGCCGGGCCTCGGCCGCAACCGACGGGTGCTGACCGCGCATGCCCTCGTCCAGCGGGCGCTGCCCCGCAAGCGCACCGTCGCCGCCGTGATCCCGTCGCAGAGCGGGCGGCGCCACGGCGCTCCGGGGTCCCCCCTCCCGGGCGAGGCCGACAGTCCGGGAAGAGCCGGGGGCCGCGACGGCGACCCGGCGTACCTGCTGCTGCGGCTGCGGGTGCTGCGGTCGGCGCTGGAAGCGGGCCTGCCGCTTCGGTGCACGGCCTGGCCCAAGCGGTCCCAGCTGCCGCCGCTGCTGCCCCAGGTGTGGGGGCTGCGGCTGTTCCCGCGCTCGGGCGGCGCCGACGAACTCGCCCTGGACCAGCGGCTGTCCGCGCTGTCCGCCCCGGCCCGCGCCGCCCATGTGCTGCGCGGTCTGGAGCGGCTCCCCGAGGACGGGGTGCGCAGGCTGCTGGGCGCGGCGGGCGTCGCGAACCCCTCGGCGGCGATCCGCGAGGCCGCGGCCGTACCGGCGCAGGACACCCTGCTGAACTCCGCCGAGTTCGATCCGTGCTCCTTGCAGGCCCGGCCGACCGACCTGATGCGGCGCCGGCAGCACGGCAAGGCCGCGCTCGCCGCCGCGGCGGCCGTCGCGGTGTGCGGCGCCCTGCTCGCGCTGCCGAGCGGCGGCTGGGGCCCGGACGGCGCGGCCGCCCCCTCCAACGCGCAGAACCCGGCCGCCCTGGCCGCCCTGGATCCGGACCGGGTGACGCGGGTGGCGCCCACCGTGTGGCGGACGTCGGCGCGCACCGACTTCTCCGTGTGGCCCGCACGTGGCAGTCTGACCGGTGACAGGGCGCTGCTGCGGCGGGCCCTGGCCGTATGGGCGCGGCCCGGGGAGTCCGTGCGGGTCTCGGCCACCCCCGGCACCCCTTCGGGCGGACCGGCCGGCCCGCCGCAGCTGCTCTACGCGGGGCAGGTCGACGCGGCCCGCGTGGTGATCTTCCACGACGGTCTGCGCATCGTGCGCTATGCCGAGCCTAAGGACGGCGCGAGCGGGGCCGCGCTCGACTTCGCCCGGGTGGACGCGGCGACCGGGGCGGAGGCGCAGGCGCTGGTACTGAACCGGGCCGATCACGACGTCCGCTATCTGACGGCCCCTTGGGTGACGGGCACGGCCAAGCGGGACCTGCTGAAGCCGTCGTCCGCGGCGATGGACCTGCATCCGGTGGACGGGGTGACCGCGCCGCTGGCGAGTCCGGCCCAGCAGACCGGCCCGTGCACGTCGTGGAACGTGCTCCAGCTCACGGACGGTTCGGGCACGCGGCTGCTGGCCGACCTCGGGGAGCTGGTCCCGGCCCGCCTCACCGTGGGCCGGCCGGCCGCACCGCGGGAGTCCTCGGGGGCGGCGGCGCTGCGCACCTGGGCGCCGCTGGCGTGCTCGCTGGGGGTGGTGCGGTCACAGGGTGTGCGCTCCGTGAACGCGTGGGAGTACGCACGGCAGTCGCTGCCGGACGGGTCCGGGGCCGCGGCATGGGTGTGCACCCGGGCGGACACATGGCGGGGCGACGTCCCACGGGCACTGGCGCAGTTTCGCACCCCGGGCGGGCGGTCCGCGGCGGTCGCGGCGCAGGCCGAGGGCGTCGCGGCGTGCGGGGCGAAGGACCCCCATGTGCTGGCCGGGGTGTTGTGGAAGTCGGCGGAGGGCACCTGGTACCTGCTCGCCGCCGGCAGCGAGGACACCGCGTCCGTCCGGGCGACCGGCGGGGTGAGCGGTTCGGCGCGGGGCAACCTGCTGGCGGTGCGGACCCAGCGGGGGGCGCGGGCCGGGCTGCGGGGAACGCTGAGGGACGGAAGGACGGTCGGCGGGCTGCGGTGACCGCGCCGAACCGGCCCGCCGGTCGTGGGGGTTCGCTGAGGAAGCTGTGCCGGCTTTGTGAACACGCCAATCGGATCCGGCCTGCTCAAGGCTGGATTCAATCGGTAAGGTGTTCGTATGACAATCGGGGTACGCCGCAGGATGGGAGTCGAGGAGCGGCGGCAGCAGTTGATCGGCGTCGCGCTCGAACTGTTCAGCCAGCGCTCCCCGGACGAGGTCTCCATCGACGAGATAGCGGCGGCCGCAGGCATCTCGCGGCCGCTGGTCTACCACTACTTCCCCGGCAAACTCAATCTGTACGAGGCCGCGTTGAAGCGGGCGTCCGAGGATCTCGCGGAGCGCTTCGTGGAGCCGCAGGAGGGCCCTTTGGGCGTGCGGCTGCTGCGGGTGATGCGCCGGTTCTTCGACTTCGTCGACGACCACGGGCCCGGTTTCTCGGCGCTGATGCGCGGCGGGCCCGCCGTCGGTTCCTCGCGGACCAACGCGCTCGTCGACTCGGTGCGCCAGGCCGCGTACGTCCAGGTCCTCGCGCATCTGGGGGTGCAGGATCCGCCCGCGCGGCTGGAGCTGGTGGTCCGCTCCTGGATCTCGCTGGTCGAGTCGACGGCGCTGATCTGGCTGGACGGGCGGCGGATCCCGCGGCAGGAGCTGGAGGCGCAGCTCGTGAACGACTTCGTGGCGCTGACGGCGGTGAGTGCCGCCCGCGACGACGAGATGGGGGCGCTGCTGCGCCGGGTGCTCCGCGACGAGCCGGCCGACGGGCCCTTCGCGGACCTGGCCGCCCGGCTGATCTCCCTGGCTTCCTGAGGACTGTCAGCTCTCGAACTTGCGGTACGACGCGTCCAGATCCCGTACCTCGGCGGACGCGTGCAGGACGAGAGGCCCGGCGGGCTTCGCATACCGCCGCAGCAGCTCCAGCGTCGCCTCCGTCAGCCTGGCCTTGGTCTCGTCGGTGCGCCCGGCCAGCAGCCCCACGGTGACATGCACGACGGCGTGACCTTCCGGGTCGGCGCCGACCACGGTGTCCTCGGTGCGGCGGAACTGCGTCTTGCACGCCTCGATCCGCGCGGCCGCGATCTCCACCACCTGGGCGTGCAGCGCCGAGGCGAACCCGTGCCGGTCGAAGGAGTCCGCGAGCGGTGCGGAGTAGTCGACGGTGATCTGCGGCATGAGGGTGCTCCTGTTCTCCTACGGGCGCCCTCACCCTAGCCCGGTAGTGCGGGGGGCGTGCGAGGCCGGGATTCCGGCCTCGCACGCCCCCCGCACGACGGTGCCCTAGCGCGCGGTCCGGGAGAAGACCGCCACGGTGCGCCCGGGAACGGTGAACGTGCCGGATCCCTCGGCGTAGGAGGCGGTCTTGACGACCGGGTCCGCGCCCGCGGCCTGCACCGGGTGCAGGGTGTAGCCCGTCCCGGCGAGAGCCGCCACCGTCTGCTGCTGCTTCGCCGGCGTCGCGTTGAAGACGACGACCAGATCACCCAGCTTCATCGTGATCACACCGGGGGTCTCGTTCTTCCCGGACAGCGGGAAGGACAGCTTCGACTGCACCTGACCCGCGGTGGCGAGGGAGAAGACGGGTTCGGCGGTACGGATCCGCAACAGGTCCCGGTACGCCGCGGAAGCACCCTCGATCTGCTCGCAGCCCACCTTGACCGAGGCCAGCAGCGGCTTGGCGTAGGTCCACTTGGACTGGTTGTCGGCCGCCATCGGCAGTCCCCGCCCGAAGCCGTTGCCGTCCCGGCAGTCCCAGTGGACGGCGTTGAACCAGTCGCCGCTGTCGAAGGAGTTGCGGTCCAGGGACTTGGAGCGCAGCAGGTCGGATCCCGCCTGGGAGAGCGAGGGGCCCTGCGAGAGGGTGGCCGTGGCCATGGCGAGCACCTGCATCCGGGACCGGTCGGGGGCGGAGGTGTCCTTCGGCAGCTTGTACGTCAGCGCGTCGAACAGCGACTCGTTGTCGTGCGCGTCGGCGTAGGCGAGTGCGTCGCCGGGCGCGTCCGCGTAGCCGGCGGGTGAGCCGTTGTAGTCGACCTCGGCGCCCGTGACCTCCTTGCCGTCGTCGTCGGTGAAGTGGTACGCGGCGAGGTTGCCGGTCAGACCGACCTTGATGAGGTCCTGGTAGTGCCGGAGGCGGGCCTTCTGCTCGGCTGTCGTGCCGTTGGCCGCCGAGGAGTTGGGGTCGGTGTACAGACCGGATGCGAAGCCCTGGACGCCCGGGTCGGAGTCGAAGGGGCCGCCGCCGCGCACGGCGTCACGGGCGCGGTCGGAGAAGGTCGCGATACCGGTGCCGGCCATGTTCTTCTGGGTGGCCTGCACAAAGCGGGCGTCGTTGGCGACCTCGCCGAAGTTCCAGCCCTCGCCGTACAGGATGATCTTCTTGCCGTCGACGCCGTTCTTCTCGAGGGTCAGCGCGTCGAGGGCCTTGCGCACGGCGAGGATGTTGGCCTTGGGGTGGTGGCCCATGAGGTCGAAGCGGAACCCGTCGACCTTGTACTCCTCGGCCCAGGTGACGATGGAGTCCACGACCAGCTTGCCCATCATGGCGTTCTCGGTCGCCGTGTTCGCGCAGCAGGTGCTGTCGGCCACCGAGCCGTCGGCGAGGAGCCGCTGGTAGTAGCCCGGCACGATCCGGTCCAGGACGCTGGTGCCCGCCTGGCCGCTCGCCGCGGT
Source organism: Streptomyces sp. NPDC046931 (assembly GCF_040644655.1). Lineage (NCBI taxonomy): Bacteria > Bacillati > Actinomycetota > Actinomycetes > Kitasatosporales > Streptomycetaceae > Streptomyces > Streptomyces sp. NPDC046931. Next base: position 242,932 of record NZ_JBEYWX010000007.1, on the reverse strand, counting down.
GTGGTTGTAGACGACGTCCATCACGACCCTGAGGCCGTCCTGGTTCAGGGCCCTGACCATCTGCCGGAACTGGAGGGTGCGGGCCGTGCCGTTCGGATCGGTGGCGTACGAGCCCTCCGGGACCGTGTAGTGGTAGGGGTCGTAGCCCCAGTTGTAGGCGTCCTTCGCGGCGGTCGCGGCGACGCAGGCCTGCTGCCGGTCGGAGTCGGCGGCGTAGGACGCGAGGTCGCAGTCGGGTGTCGCCTGCTCGGACTTCCTCTCGGGGATCGTCGCGATGTCGAACGCCGGCAGCAGGTGGACGTACGAGGTGCCCGCCTTCGCCAGCGCGCGCAGGTGCCGGGAGCCGTCGCCGTTCTTGTCGGCGAAGGCCAGGTAGGTGCCCCGGTCCTTCGCCGGCACGGCCTTGTCCGCGACGGAGAAGTCCCGGATGTGCAGCTCCTGGATCTGGGCGTCCCGGAGCGGTACGGCCTTGGGCTTGACGAGCGTCGACCAGCCGCCGGGCGCGAGCGCTCGGTCGTTCAGGTCGACGACGAGGCTGCGCTCGGAGCCGGCGGTGAGGGCGACCGAGTAGGGGTCGGTGACCTTGTTGGTGACCACCTTCCGGACGGAGGGCGCCCACACCTTCACGACGTACCGGTAGGGCTTGTTCTTCCAGGACGCGGGTCCGGTGACGGACCACACCCCGGTGGTGTCGTCCCGCTTCATGGCGAGGGTGGAGCCGTCCAGGTCCAGCTTCACCGACTGCGCCGTCGGCGCCCACACGGCCAGCGTGGGACGGCCGTGGCGGAACGACGGGCCGAGCACGGCCTTCGTCGCGTGGTACACGTCGTCGAGCACTCCGGCGATCTGGACGCCCGTCGCCGCGAGCACCGCCCCGTTGGCGGCCCGCTGCGAGGCGACGATCTGACCGCGCAGCGCGTCACCCACCCGGTCGCGGTCGCGCGGGTCGACGGACCAGGCCGTGTAGTCCTTCAGATGCGGGAATCTCGCCTTCTGGGCGTCGGTGAGCGTGGTCTTCCCCAAACGCAGCCAGCGCTCGTCGTCGCTCGTCAGCGTGCCGTCCTTCACGGCGATCGAACCGTCGCGGGAGGCCAGCAGCTGCGTGGAGGCAGCGCCCTCGACACCGTTCCAGGCGACCGTGTTCCGGTCGATCCAGATCGCCTTGGAGGTGGTGAGGTCCAGGGCGGCCGCGCTGCCCGCGGGCTGCGGCAGCAGGTAGTGCTCCTGCCCGTTGAGCAGCCACACCTCGTGGCCGTTCGCCTTCAGGTCGAGCGACTGGTCGGCCGGCAGGTCCTTCTCGTCGCCCTTGTGGACGATGTAGCTGAGGCTGGTGGCGCCGGCGGCGAGGGGCACCTCGAAGACCGCGCCGTACGCGTCGGTGCGCACCGGCTTCAAGGGACCGGACCAGTCGGTGGGGTTCGCGGCGCCCGTCCAGACGTGCAGGCCCCAGCCGTCGTAGTTCCCGTCCGCGCGATGGTAGTGGAGGACCGCCTTCGCCGTGTCCTGCGCCGGGTAGTCCGCGGCCGGCCTCTCGGTGAGAACGGTCTCCTTGCCCTGCTCGACCCAGACCTCGCCGGTCTTGGTGACGTCGATGGTGCGGTCGGCGGAGACGTCCTTGGTGCCGTTCTTGTCGATGACCAGGAACCCGACGTTCGAGGCACCCGGCTTCAGCCCGACGTAGGCGAAGGCACCATAGGAGTCGCGGCCGGCGAAGGGGTGGCTGGCCGGCCAGTCGGTCGCCTCGCCGTCGGCGAGGTCGCCCCAGGCGTACAGGCCCCAGTTGCCGTAGTCGCCGTCCGCGCGCTTGTAGTGGACGACCACGTGGTCGCGGGAGGAGGCGGTGGGGATCGGCGGGGCGGGTGGGGTGCCGGTGGTGCTCGTGGCCGTCGCGCTCGCCGTACGGCCCGCCGCGTCGACCACGACCGCCTTGTACCGCAGAGCGGTTCCCGCCGCAACGTCCCCGGCGAGGGTCTGGGTCACCTTGTACGGGGCGTGGTCCGCGGAACCGAGCGTCCGCCAGGGGCCGTTGCCCACCTGGGCGGCGAAGACGACGCGGTTGAGCTGCCCGCCCCCGACGCCCGCGGAGACCTCCACCGTGCCGGTGGCGCCCGCGTCCGGGGCCTTCAGGGTGATCGTCGGCTCGGCGGCCGGCGCGCCGAGCGGACGGGCGGCCTTGAGGACGACGGCGGACCGGGCCGGGACGGTGACGGTGACCTTCTTGTCGGCGTCACTCCTGACCGACGCGTCCGTCCCGTGGATGCCCCGGAACGTCATGTCCGCGGAACCGGTGGCGAAGGTGGCCGTCTTCTGCTCGTCGGCGTTGTTGAAGGCCACGAGGTACTCGACGCCGTCGGTGCCGGTGCGGGAGAAGGCGTAGATGCCGGCGCCGTCGGCCGCGTAGCGCTCGGTCTGGACGCCGTCGGCGAGGGCCGGGTTGGCCTTGCGGAGCCTGGAAAGAGCGGCGATCTCCCGGTAGAGCGGTGCCTTGGGGTCGTACGCGTCGCTCGCGTGGCTGCGGTCGGTGCCGATCTCGTCGTCGTCCAGATAGTCCCCGACCTTGGAGGCGAACATCGTCTGGCGGGCGTCCTTGTCCCCGCCGGAGCCCGTGAAGCCCTGCTCGTCGCCGTAGTAGACGACCGGGTTGCCGCGACTGAGGAACATCACCTCGTTGGCGAACTCGTCCTTCCGCAGCAACTCCGCGTCGGACGCCTTCGGGGCGTCCTGCTTCAGGAAGTACCCGATCCGCCCCATGTCGTGATTGCCGAGGAAGGTGACCTGCTCGTACGCGTTGGCCTTGTCGGTGGTGTACCTGTAGTCGCCGGCGAAGACCCCCGCGAGCTTTCGCGCGCTGCCGCCCTGGGAGGCGTACTCCCGGGCCGCCTCCTGGAAGGGGAAGTCGAGGGTGGCGTCGAGGCGGCCCCGGGTGACGTACGGCGAGGTGATCGACGGGTCGGCGGAGTAGACCTCGCCGAACATGAAGAAGTTCCTGCGGCCGTGCGCGGCGGCGTACCGGTCGAGCGCGGTTGCCCACTGCGTCCAGAACTCCATGTTCACGTGCTTCACGGTGTCGATCCGGAAGCCGTCGACGGCGAAGTCCCGCACCCAGCGCTGGTAGATCCTCTCCATGCCGCTGACGACCTCGGGACGCTCGGTCCACAGGTCGTCGAGACCGGAGAAGTCGCCGTAGCCGGCGTTCTCGCCGGCATAGGTCGAGTCGCCGCGGTTGTGGTACATCGTCGGGTCGTTGAGCCAGGAGGGGACCTTGGCGTCTCTCTTGGCGGCCGGGACGGTCGGCGTGCGCGGGAAGGAGCCCGTGCTGACGGCGGGGAACCTTCTCGTGCCGTCCGCGTAGTCCGCGTCGTCGAAGGGGCGGCCGTCCTTGGTCAGGTACGGGAAGGCTCCCTTGGACAGGTAGTCGTGGGACTGGCCCTCGTAGTCGACGACGTCGGCGGTGTGGTTGGTGATGACGTCGAAGAAGACCTTCATGCCCTTGGCGTGCGCCCGGGAAATGAGGTTCGCCAGGTCCTTGTCGGTCCCGAAGTGCGGGTCGACCTTGGTGAAGTCGGTGATCCAGTAACCGTGGTACCCGGCCGAGGCGTTGGCGCCGGTGCCCTGCACGGGCTGGTTCTTGAAGATGGGGGCCAGCCAGATGGCGGTGGTGCCGAGCCCCTTGATGTAGTCGAGCTTCCTCGTCAGGCCCTTGAGGTCACCGCCCTGGTAGAAGCCCTTGTCCGTGGGGTCGTACCCGGTGGCCAGACGTGTACCGGTCAGGCCGCCCCGGTCGTTGGACCGGTCGCCGTTGGCGAAGCGGTCCGGCATCACGAAGTAGAACTGCTCGCGGGTGTCGTCGTGCCGGGCGGGCTCGGCCGCGAGCCGGGCGTCGGACGGGGGCGCGGGCGGTGTGTCGGCCCTGGCGGCGAGGGGCGGGAGCAGCGCCGCGGCGAGCGCGGTGACGGTGAGGGCCGTGACCCTTCTCCGGCTGGGGGTACGGCGCCGCGGGGGCGCCGGCCATCTCGGTATCACAGGCGTGAACTCCTTGCGAATGCGGCTCGATTGGGTCCGACCCCTGCGCCGCGGGACGGCTTCGTCGCCCGGCGCCCGGCGCGACCGTACCGCCGAAGAAAGGCTTACAGCAAGAGTTATGAAACTCATAGCAAGGACTTTCAGAGCCAATCTTGCCGACTTTCCGCCCGCCCCGCGGTCGTTGGTTCCGGGCGCGGAGAAGCGCCCTCCGATGGATCTTCCGGGGGGCGCCGGGCCGTGGGTGGCCTGCTCAGCGGGTCAGCAGCTCGACTTTCCCGCGTAGAGGGCGAGGGCGGTGTTCGGGGCGACCGACGCCTGGAACCAGCCGCTGCCGTTCACCGTCACCGTCCGGTTGCCCTGAACATCGCAGTACGTGCCGGCGGGCAGCGCGGTCTCGAACCAGCGGTCGGCCGTCGTGCTCTCGTGGTTGATCACCACATAGCCCTTGCTGCCGCGGCCGAACGCGATGAGGTTGTTGCCGTTGTCCCACCACTTGGTGACCGCCTGTCCGCGCGTGGCGTTGCGGAAGGCGACCATCGACTTGATCTCCGGCCAGGCGTGCTGGCACTTCCAGCCGTCCTGCCAGCAGGCGTTCACCCGGCCGCCGTTGGGCGGGCCGGCGTCCGTGTCGGACCATTCGTAGCCGGAGTTGATGTCGGGAGCGCCGTAGGGCCAGGCCAGCATGAAGACGTTCGCCAGGGTGTAGTCGGCGCCGTTCTTGTAGTTCAACGTCGAGCCGTTGCGTTCGGTGTCGTGGTTGTCCACGAAGACTCCGGCGATCGAGCCGCTCAAGTAGCCCCAGCCTTCGCCGTAGTTGGTCAGGTACGCGAGCTTCTCGCCGGTGAAGACCCGCTTGAGGTCGTAGGCGTAGCGGAACTCCTGGACGTCGCCGTTGCCCGTGTACTCACCCGGCTGGACCGCCTCGCCCGCGCCGTAGATCACCTCCTGCTTCCAGTACGCGGACGGGTTGGTCAGGCGCGACTTGATGTCGGCCAGGTCGCCGGCCGGGATGTGCTTGGCGGCGTCGATGCGGAACCCGTCCACACCCAGGGTGAGCAGGTCATTCATATAGCCGGCGATCGTGCTGCGGACGTGCTCCTCCCCTGTGTCCAGGTCGGCGAGGCCCACCAGTTCGCAGTGCTGGACGTTCCAGCGGTCCTGGTAGTCGGTGACCTGGGCGGTGCAGTCGTCGAAGTCGGCGGACGAGTACAGGCCCGGGTAGTCGTATTTGGTGTACGACGAGCCTCCCGTGCCGGTGCCGGTGCCGGTGCCGCTGCCCGCCGACATGTGGTTTACGACGGTGTCCACGACGACCTTCACACCCGCGGCGTGGCAGGTGTCGACCATGTTCTTGAAGGCCGTGCGGTCACCGAGGCGGCCCGCGATCCGGTAGCTCACCGGCTGGTACGAGGTCCACCACTGTGAGCCCGGTATGTGCTCGGCGGGCGGGGAGACCTGGACGTATCCGTAGCCTGCCGGGCCGAGGGTGGTGGTGCACTCCTTCGCGACCGAGGCGAAGTTCCACTCGAACAGGACCGCGGTGACGTCCTTGGTGCCGGGCGGGGAGGCGTGCGCGGTCCCGGAGGGGACGGCGAGTGCGACCGACGCGGCCGCCGCGAGGGCGAGGGCGCCGGGCAGCGTTCTGCTGGCCATGTGTGGGGGTCCTTCTCCGTTGAAGGATCTGCTGAGGGGGTCTGGGGTACCCCCGGGAGATCCCCTGAAGGGAATTGCTGCAAGTTTTCAACTACTTGCAGTGCAGCAGACCGTACGAGTCCCGACCTCGGCGGTCAACCCCCAGGACATGTTCCTGTCACATACGCGAAATAGCGCCGGATTGAAGCCGGTTGGGGCCGCATAGGCCCCCGCGGCAGCCGAAAGGGCCCGCCGTCCCCTACGGACGACGGGCCCCTGAAACCGGATGAGACGGCTCGCGGCGGTCAGCCGGTGGTCCACCACACCGTCGTGTCGGCGGGCACCTTGGTCTCACCGTCCGCCTCCGTCACCTCACCGCTGGCGACCAGGACACGGCCGTACGACGGGACCACGACCGCCTCGCCGCCGGTGTTGGCGACGCAGACCACATGCCCGCGGCGGAAGGCGAGCACCCCCCCGGGCGCCCTCAGCCACTCCACCGAGTCGCCCGCGCCCAGCCCGTGCTGCTCGCGCCGCACGGAGAGGGCGGTGCGGTACAGCTCCAGGGTGGAGCCGGGGACGCCCTGCTGGGCCTCGACACTGAGGTCGCCCCAGCTCGCGGGCTGCGGCAGCCAGCTGCCGCCACTGCCGAAGCCGTACGAGGGCCCGGTGCGGGTCCACGGGATCGGCACCCGGCAGCCGTCACGGAAGCCGTCCTGGCCCTCGCCCCGGAAGTACGCCGGGTCCTGGCGCACCTCGTCCGGCAGATCCACGACGTCCGGCAGGCCCAGTTCCTCTCCCTGGTAGACGTACGCCGAGCCGGGCAGCGCCAGCATCAGCAGGGTGGCCGCGCGGGCGCGGCGCAGGCCCAGCTCGCGGTCTCCGGCCGTGCGGATCTGAGTGCCGAGGCCGGGCTCGTTGGCGAAGCGGGTGGCGTGGCGGGTCACATCGTGGTTGGACAGGACCCAGGTGGCGGGGGCGCCGACGGGGCGCATCGCGTCGAGGGTCCGGTCGATGACGGCACGCAGTTGCCCCGCATCCCAGTCGGTGGCCAGGTACTGGAAGTTGAAGGCCTGGTGCAGTTCGTCCGGACGGACGTAGTTGGCAGTGCGCTCGACGGTCGGGGTCCATGCCTCGGCGACGAAGATGCGCTCGTGGGGTCCGCCCTGCTCGGAGAGCTCCGGGGAGTACTCGTCGAGGATCGTGCGCCACTGGCGGTAGATGTCGTGGACGCCGTCCTGGTCGAAGAACGGCATGACGTCGTTGCCCAGCAGCTTGAGCTGGTCGTGGGTACCGAGGTCGGGCAGGCCCGCCGCCTTCACCAGGCCGTGGGCGACGTCGACGCGGAAGCCGTCGACGCCCATGTCCAGCCAGAAGCGGAGGATCGAGCGGAACTCGTCGCCGACCGCCGGGTGCTCCCAGTTGAAGTCGGGCTGCTCGGGCGCGAACAGATGCAGGTACCACTCGCCGTCCGGCACGCGGGTCCACGCCGGGCCGCCGAAGATGGACTCCCAGTCGTTCGGCGGGAGTTCGCCGTTCTCGCCCTTGCCGGGGCGGAAGTGGTAGCGGTCCCGCAGCGGGGAGCCGGGGCCCTCGGCGAGCGCCCGCTTGAACCACTCGTGCTGGTCGGAGGAGTGGTTGGGGACCAGGTCGACGATGATGCGCAGCCCCAGCCCGTGGGCGTCACGGATCAGGGCGTCGGCGTCCAGGAGGTTGCCGAACATGGGATCGACGGCCCGGTAGTCGGCGACGTCGTAGCCGGCGTCGGCCTGCGGCGAGGCGTAGAAGGGGCTGAGCCATACGGCGTCCACACCGAGGTCGCGCAGATACGGAAGGCGGGAACGTACGCCCTCCAGGTCGCCCATGCCGTCGCCGTTGCTGTCGGCGAAGCTGCGCGGATAGACCTGGTAGATCACCGCGTCCCGCCACCAGTCGCGGTGGGTTGCGACGGTGGCGAGGGCGGTGTTCGGGGCCGGGTCGGCGGAGTGCTGGCTCATGGCGTCCTTGATGCGATGAGGGTCCCCCCGGTCGAGCGAAGCCGAAAGTGGGGAGAGGTTCGGGTCATGGGGCTTGGGCGGGGCGGAGGTGACTGGCGGCCGCGGTGACAGCGGGGTCGGACGAGCACCGCGGCCGCCACCCGCGCGGGTCAGGCGCGCGGGAACCCCGGGAGGGTGGTCAGCCCTTCGTGCCGCCCGCGGTGAGGCCGGTCACCAGGTTTTTCTGGACAAGGTAGAAGAACACGGTCACGGGTATCGCGATCAACACCGCGGTGGCGGCCATGTAGTTCCACTGCGCGTCGTGCTCGCTCACGAACGTCTGCAGTCCGACGGCGAAGGTGTACTTCGAGTCGTCGAGCATGAAGGTGGTCGCGAAGGCGACCTCGCCGATCGCCGTGATGAAGTTGTAGAAGGCGGCGACGGCCAGTCCCGGGCGGGCCAGCGGCAGGATCAGCCGGAAGAAGGTGCCGAAGGGGGTGAGCCCGTCCACGCGTCCGGCCTCGTCGATCTCGAAGGGGATGGTGTCGAAGTATCCCTTGAGCAGCCAGGCGCTGTACGGCACGGCCGTGGTGCAGTTGATCACGATCAGCGACCAGTAGGTGTCGACGAGACCGAGTTCGCTGAAGATCTCGTACATCGGCACGATCAGGATGGCGATCGGGAAGGCCTGGGTGAGCAGCAGCACCCACATCAGCGGCTTGTAGCCGGGGAAGCGCATGCGCGAGACGGCGTAGCCGGTGGTGGCGGCGACGAAGACACCGATCACGGTGGTGCCGAGGGCCACGATCATCGTCGACTTGAACCAGTCGAAGAAGGCGGTGTGCTGCAGCACGAAGCTGTAGTTGGAGAAGGTGAGCCTGCCGGCGATCTCGCCCGGGTGCAGGTAGTCCTCCTTGTCCGGGCCGAGGGACAGGTAGAACAGCCAGGCCACCGGTGCCAGCGCGATGAGGCTCGCCACGACGAGGCCGCCGTGGAGCAGGGCGGCGCCCAGCGGGCCGCGCTCTCCCCGCCCTCGGGTCCGGCGCCGGGGCAGCGCTGCGGGGATCGGCCCGGCCTGGGTCTTTTCGAGGGTCGTGGTGCTCATGGCGGCGGCTCCTGCGGCGTCAGACGGCGAGCTGGTCATTGCGCTTCAGCCAGCGGAAGTAGAAGGAGGTGAAGACGGTCAGGAGCGACAACAGCAGCACGCCGTACGCGGCGGACTGGGCGAAGTCGCGCGGCTGCTGTCCGAAGCCCAGCTGGTAGGCCCAGGTGACGAGGATCTGGGCGTCCGGGGCGGAGTTCTTGCCGAACAGCAGGAAGATGATGACGAACTGGTTGAAGGTCCAGATGATGCCGAGCAGCACCACGGTGGAGCTGACCGAGCGCAGGCCGGGCAGGGTGACGTGCCGGAAGCGCTGCCAGGCGCTCGCACCGTCCATCTCGGCGGCCTCGTAGAGCGAGGAGTCGATGGACTGGAGGCCGCCGAGGAGCGAGAGCATCATGAACGGGACGCCGCACCAGGTGTTGACCATGATCGCGGCGAACCGCTGCCAGAAGGTGTCCTCCAGCCACTGCGGCTGGGGCAGGTGGAGGGCGTCGAGGACCTGGTTGAGCACGCCGGAGTCGGCGAGCATGATCCGCCAGGAGAAGACGGTGACGAAGGTCGGCACGGCCCAGGGCAGCACCAGCAGCAGCCGGTAGAAGGTGCGGCCGCGCAGCTTCTGGTTGAGCATCAGCGCGAGGCCGAGGCCGATGGTGTAGTGCAGGAGCACGCAGGCGGCCGTCCAGAAGACGGTCCACAGGAAGTGCGACCAGAAGCGGTCGTACGACGTCGGACCGAACAGGATGTCCTTGTAGTTGTCCAGCCCGATGAACTTGTAGGTGGCGTCGATGTGGTTGACGCCGATCGTGCGCGCCGAGTTGAGGCTGTTGGCGTCGGTGAGAGTCAGGTAGACGCCCCGCACCAGCGGGTATCCCACGATGACGCCGAGAACGACGACCACCGGAGCGATCATCGCGTAGGCGTACCAGTGCTTGTGGAATCCGTTCCTGAGGCGCCGGCCCAGCCCGGGCCGAGGCGCGCGGTCACCGCGGCGCTTGCCGGTCGCGCGGTCGATGGCGACTGTCATGGTTCGACACCTTCTGAAGGAGCAGGGGGAGGGGCCGGGCACGGCCTGTGGCCGCCGGATCTCTCCCCCTGTGTCTCAGGGAGATCCGGCGGCCACTCGGGGCTTACTTGCTGAAGTCCGGAACCAGCTTCTGGATCGCGAGCTCGGCGTTGCTCAGACCCTTGTCCAGGGGCTCCTTGCCGCCCGCGATCTTGGGCAGCTCGGTGTCGAGCGGGCCCCACAGCGAGCTGTACTCGGGCAGCGCCGGGCGCGGCTGGGCGGCGGTGAGCACGCTCTGGTAGCCGGCGATGCCGGGGTCGGCCTTGACCTGGGCGCTGTAGGCGTCCTCACGGGTCGGCAGGGTGGAGTTCTTCAGGGCGATGGTCTCCTGGGACTTCGCCGAGGTCATGAACTTGACGAGCTTCAGTGCCGCCTCCTGGTGGGCCTTGTCCGAGCCCGCGTAGACGGACAGGTTGTGACCGCCGGTCGGGGCGCCCGCCTTGCCGGCGGAACCGGCCGGGACGGTGGCGATGCCGAGGTTGGCCTTGTCCTTGAAGGCCGAGCCCTTGTAGAAGTTCGTGATCTCCCAGGGGCCCTGGATGATCGCGGCGACCTTGCCGTTGACGAACGCGTCCTGGATGTGGGCGTAGGCGTCGGCGGTGGTGTCGGCCTTGTGCAGGCCCTTGCCGGAGAACGTGCTCAGCCAGGTGCCGTACGCCTTCTTCGCGGCGGCCGAGTTCACGGTGATCTTCTTGGCGGAGGCGTCGACCGTGTCGGCGCCCTCGCCGTAGAGGAAGCTCTGCGCGTAGTAGGCCTGGGTGGAGCCCCAGTAACCGTCGACGCCGGCCTTCTCCTGCACCTTCGCGGCGTCGGACTTCAGCTCGTCCCAGGTCTTCGGCGCCTCGGTGATCCCGGCCTTCTTGAAGAGGGCCTTGTTGTAGACCAGCGCGAGGGTGTCGGTCACCAGGGGCACGCCGTAGGTCTTGCCCTCGTACTGGGCCTGCTGGATCAGGCTGGACTGGAACTTGTCCTTCTCCGCTAGGGCCTCGGTGCCGTCCAGCGGCAGGAAGTAGCCCTTCTTCGCGAAGGCGGGGGTCCAGCCGACCTCGGAGCGCAGCACGTCCGGGGCGCCCTTGGAGCCGGCCGCGGTGTCGAACTTGTTCTGCGCCTGGTCGAAGGGGACGTCGACGTACTGGACCTTGATATTGGGGTTGGCCTTCTGGAAGTCCTGGACCAGCGCCTTGTACGTCGGCGACTCATTGGTGGCGTTGGAGGTGTCCCACCAGGTGATGGTGACCGGACCGTCCGCCTTGTCACTGCCGCTGTCGCTTCCGCCGCAGGCCGTCGCCGCGAGGGCGACGGACGCCACCAGCGCGGTGGCCGCTATGCCACGCCGCATGAGTTCTCCTTGAGGGTGAAAGCCCGTGTAGCTCCAGGTGGCGGTCCCGTCCGCCGCCCCTGCCGACTCCGACTGCGCCGTTGCTGCCGCCGGGCGACGTGAACGTAACAGCGATGCAATCGGCGCGAAAGAGCTTGCAGAAAAAAAGTGCAAGAACCGGTGATGGTTACCCGTCCGTGACCTCGCCGTGAGGCCTGGTATACCTGGTCTACCGGCTGGTCTGCCGGGTCAGGGGCACTTGTGCAAGACTCTGAAAGCTCTTGCCACACGTCTCCGGCGCAGGGACCATCCTCTTGCGGACACGGACGCCGAACACGATCACGAGGGAGTTCGATGACGCAGCAACCCGCAGCGGGCCGACCGACCGCCCGGGCCCGGCGTCGGATTGGTGGGCAAGCCGAGACACGGCCGGTACAGTCCCATCCCGTGACCACACGGCTTGCCGACATCGCGGTGCAGGCGGGGGTCAGCGAGGCGACCGTCAGCCGCGTCCTCAACGGGAAGCCGGGCGTCGCCGCGACCACCCGCCAGTCCGTGCTGGCCGCTCTCGATGTGCTGGGCTACGAGCGTCCGGTGCGGTTGCGCCAGCGCAGCGAGGGCCTGGTCGGCCTGATCACCCCGGAGCTGGAGAACCCGATATTCCCGGCACTCGCCCAGGTCATCGGCCAGGCGCTGACCCGGCAGGGATACACCCCGGTGCTGGCCACCCAGACCCCGGGCGGCTCCACCGAGGACGAGCTCACGGAGATGCTGGTGGACCGCGGGGTGGCGGGCATCATCTATGTCTCCGGCCTGCACGCGGACACCACCGCCGACATGCAGCGCTACGAGCGGCTGCGTGCCCAGGGCGTGCCCTTCGTACTGGTGGACGGCTTCTCCCCCAAGGTGCAGGCGCCCTTCATCTCCCCCGACGACCGGGCCGCCATGTCGCTGGCGGTCACCCACCTGGCGTCCCTGGGGCACACCCGGATCGGGCTGGCTCTCGGGCCCAAGCGGTTCGTGCCGGTGCAGCGGAAGATCGAGGGATTCGTCCGCACGATGCAGGACCAGTTCGGGCTGGCTCCCGAGGACGTCGAGTCGCGGCTGATCCAGCACTCCCTCTACACCCTGGAGGGCGGCCAGGCGGCGGCGACCGCACTGATGGACCGGGAGTGCACGGCGGTGGTGTGCGCGAGCGACATGATGGCGCTGGGGGCGATACGCGCGGCACGGCAGCGCGGGCTGGAAGTCCCCACGGACATCTCGGTCGTGGGCTTCGACGACTCCACGCTGATCGCCTTCACGGACCCGCCGCTGACGACGATCCGCAAGCCGGTCCCGGCGATGGGTCAGGCGGCCGTGCGGACGTTGCTGGAGGAGATCGGCGGCACACCCGCGCCGCACAGTGAGTTCGTGTTCATGCCGGAGCTGGTGGTGCGGGGATCGACCGCTTCGGCGCCTGGGGACCGGACTCATACCTGAGCAGGAGTTTCGGGGCCCCGCAGGGGTCCGCCAGGTGGAGAACATGCGACCGCCACCCTTCCGGGGGATGATCGGTCGGCAACGCTTTTCTGGCAGACTCTGTGCCTATGGGTGACAGGACCGTGACGACAGTGGAAGGCCGGGTGCCGGCCGCACCACAGGGCGTCACGGACACGACGGAGGACCGCACGGGGGCGAGCCTTCTGCGCAGGCTCCGCACTCCGCGCCGCCCACGCTTCTGGTTCGAAATCCTGCTGATCGGGGTCAGTTACTGGACCTACTCCCTGATCCGCAACGCGGTACCGGAGCAGAAGGCACCGGCGCTGGCCAACGCGGACGGGTTGTGGCGTCTCGAACACCTCCTGGGGATGGCGGTCGAGGACTCGGTCAACCGTGCCGTCAACTCAGTGACATGGCTGATCGTCGCAATGAACTACTACTACGCCACCCTGCACTTCGTGGTGACCCTCGGGGTCCTGGTGTGGCTGTTCCACAGCCATCCGGGCCGGTACGCGGCCACGCGGCTGGCGCTGTTCGCCACGACGGCGGTCGCGCTGCTCGGCTACTACTTCTTCCCGCTCGCCCCGCCCCGCCTGATGAACGGCGGGGACTTCGTCGACACGGTGGTGGTGCACCACACCTGGGGCTCGATGGCGTCGGGCGACCTGAAGCACATGTCGAACCAGTACGCGGCCATGCCGTCGATGCACATCGGCTGGTCGCTGTGGTGCGGCCTGACGCTGTTCGCGCTGAGCACGGTGCGGTGGGTGCGGGTTCTGGGCCTGCTGTACCCGGCGATGACACTGACGGTGATCGTCGCCACGGCGAACCACTTCTGGCTGGACGCGGTCGGCGGGACCCTCTGCGTCTCGGTCGGCTTCGCGGCGGCGTGGCTGTGGTACGGCGCCCTGCCGTACGCGCTGCCGCGCCGGGTGGCGGGGGCCGGCGGCCCCGTGTTGCTGCCCGCGGAGGCATGAGGGGCGGCCCGCCGCCGCCCCTTCCCTCACGAGCCGTAGAAAAGCTCCTCCACCACGGCCCTGGCCCGGCGCGTCGTACGCCGGTAGTCGTCCAGCATGTCGCCCACGTGCCCCGGCCCGTACCCCAGGTAGCGGCCCACCGCGGCGAGCTCCCGGCTCTCGGACGGAAACGTGTCGCCGGCCCGGCCCCGGACCAGCATCACCGCGTTGCGCACCCGTGAGGCGAGCACCCAGGCCTCGTCAAGGATCGCGGCGTCCTCCTCGGACATCAGCCCCGCCTCGAGCGCGGCGGCCAGGGCGGCGCGGGTGCGGGTGGTGCGCAGGCCCGGTTCCGCCCAGCCGTGCCGCAGCTGGAGCAGCTGGACCGTCCACTCCACGTCCGACAGTCCGCCACGGCCCAGCTTGGTGTGGAGCGTCTTGTCCGCGCCCCTCGGCAGCCGTTCCGACTCCATGCGGGCCTTCAGGCGCCTGATCTCGCGTACGGCCTCGGCGCCCAGCCCCCGCGCCGGATAGCGCAGCGGGTCGATCAGCGCGATGAAGCGCCGGCCCAGGTCCTCGTCCCCGGCCACGGGCTCGGCCCGCAGCAGCGCATGCGACTCCCACACCAGCGACCAGCGCCGGTAGTACGCCTCGTACGAGGCCAGGGTGCGCACGAGCGGTCCCGACTTGCCCTCGGGCCGCAGATCCGCGTCGATGAGGAGCGGCGGGTCGGTGCTCGGCAGCTGGAGCAGCCGCCGCATCTCCGCGACCACCTTGTTCGCGGCCTGGCCCGCCTCCCGCTCGTCCACGCCCTCCCGCGGCTCGTGCACGAACAGCACGTCCGCGTCCGAGCCGTAGCCCAGCTCGTGTCCGCCGAAACGGCCCATGCCGATCACCGCGAACCTGGTGGGCAGAGTGTCGCCCCAGCCGGCCCGCACGACCGCACGGAGCGTGCCCGCCAGGGTGGCCGCCGTGAGGTCCGAGACCGCGCCGCCGACCAGGTCGATCAGCTCGCCCTGGTCCGGGCGGGCGGGCGCGTCCTCGCTGCCGTACGAGCCGACGATGTCCGCGGCGGCCGTACGGAACAGCTCGCGCCGGCGCACCCCGCGTGCCACCGTCACCGCCTGTTCGGCGCTCTCGGCGCGGCGGACGGCGGCGAGGATCTCCTGCTCCAACTGGGCCCGCCCGCGCGGTTCGAGCCCGCCGCCCTCGCCGTCGCCGAGGAGGGCCACCGCCTCGGGCGCGCGCATCAGCAGGTCGGGGGCGAGCCGGCCCGCGGACAGCACACGGGCGAGGTTCTCGGCGGCGGCGCCCTCGTCCCTGAGCAGCCGCAGATACCAGGGGGTCTTGCCGAGCGCGTCCGAGACCTTGCGGAAGTTGAGCAGGCCCGCGTCCGGGTCCGCGGAGTCCGCGAACCAGCCGAGCAGGACGGGCAGCAGGGTGCGCTGGATGGCGGCCTTGCGGGTGACGCCCGAGGCCAGCGCCTCCAGATGGCGCAGGGCGGTGGCCGGGTCCGCGTAGCCGAGCGCGACCAGGCGTTCCCGGGCCGCTTCGGGGCTCAACCGCGCCTCGCCGGGGCCGAGTTGGGCGACAGCGTCGAGCAGTGGCCGGTAGAACAGCTTCTCGTGCAGCCGGCGTACGACGCCGGTGTGCCGCTTCCACTCGCGCAGCAGCTCCTCGACGGGGCCGGTGCGCAGGCCGAGGGAGCGGCCGAGGCGGCGCAGGTCGGCCTCGTCCTCGGGGACGAGGTGGGTGCGGCGCAGCCGGAAGAGCTGGATGCGGTGCTCCATGGAACGCAGGAAGCGGTACGCCTCGTCCAGCTGCACGGCGTCGGTGCGCCCGACGTAGCCGCCGGCCGCGAGCGCCTTCAGGGCGTCCAGGGTCGTGCGGCTGCGCAGCGAGGTGTCGGAGCGCCCGTGCACCAGCTGAAGGAGCTGTACGGCGAATTCCACGTCCCTGAGGCCGCCCGGACCGAGTTTCAGCTCCCGCTCGATCTCCCCGGCGGGGATGTTGGCGACGACCCGGCGGCGCATCTTCTGCACGTCCGCGACGAAGTTCTCACGCTCGGCGGCTCCCCAGACCAGGGGGGCGAGGGTGGTCACGTACTGCTCGCCGAGCTCCCTGTCGCCGGCCACCGGGCGGGCCTTGAGCAGGGCCTGGAACTCCCAGGTCTTGGCCCAGCGCTGGTAGTAGGCGAGATGACTGCTCAGGGTGCGCACGAGCGGGCCGTTTCTGCCCTCGGGGCGCAGATTGGCGTCGACGGGCCAGATGCTGCCCTCGACGGTCGTCTCGGAGCAGATCCGCATCATGTGCGAGGCGAGCCGGGTCGCGGCCTGGAGGGCCTTGCGCTCGTCGGCGCCGTTCGCTGTCTCGCCGACGAAGATCACGTCCACGTCGGAGACGTAGTTCAGCTCGTGGCCGCCGCACTTGCCCATCGCGATCACCGCGAGCCGGCAGCTCGCGGCGTCGTCGGGGGCGGCGGCCCGGGCGAGGGCGAGGGCGGCCCGGAGGGTGGCGGTGGCGAGGTCGGCCAGTTCGGCGGCGGTCTCGGCGACGTCGGTGGTGCCGCACACGTCGCGCGCGGCGATCGACAGCAGACAGCGGCGGTAGGCGACGCGCAGCGAGACGGGGTCGGTGGCGTCCGCGAGCTGCCGTTCGAATTCCTCCACCCCGGGGTGGAGGTCCTGGGGCTCGTAGGTCACCAGCGCGTACCAGTCGCCGGGGTGGCGGGCGAGGTGGTCGGCGAGCGCGGCGGAGGCGCCGAGGACGCCGAGCAGCCGGTCCCGCAGGGGCTTGGCCGCGATCAGCGTGTCGAGCAGCTCCCGCCGGCCGGTGGGGGTGGGCTGCGCCTCCAGGAGCCGGACGAGCCCGCGCAGCGCCAGATCGGGATCCGCCGTCCCGCCCAGGGCCTCGAGCAGCACGGGGTCGGCCCTCATCGGCTCCAGCTCGTCGCTCTCCAGGAGCCGCTCGGCGGCGGAGGGATCGGTGAAGCCGTGCCGCAGCAGCCGGGTGAAGGTACTGCTCCTGCGTCCTTGGGGCACGGTCATCCCTTGGCCTCCCGAGCGTCGATCAAGGTCCTGCGGCTTTGAGCCTAGCCGCAGCACCCGCCGGAAGCGCCCGCGAGGGGGTGGGAGAGGGGCGCCCGGCCGATGTGGGGTGCGTGCGTCTCCGGCTCCCGATGCGGGGTGCGTGCGTCTCCGGCTCCCGATGCGGGGTGCGTGCGTCTCCGGCTCCCGATGCGGGGTGCGTGCGTCTCCGGCTCCCGTTCCGGGACAGATGAGTCCCGGCCCCGGGAGAACGTGGCCCGGGCCGGGGTGCCTGGTCTCTCCCGCCCCGGCCGCAGCGTGGCGGTCAGGTGGGCGTCTCGGTCCGGGCGGGCCCTGGCTGCGGGAGTTGCTCGTCCAGCAGTCGGCCCAGGGTCTCGGCCGCGCGGACCGCCGCGTCGCCGCAGCAGTTGTTGAACAGCACGTGCACCTGGTCGGTCCGCTCGGCCAGGGCACGGATCCGCGGCACCCACTCCCCCAGCTCGCGGCCGGCGTACGCATGGCGGAAGCGGTCCTCCTTGGACCCCGTGCCCCAGGCCGGGCTGCGCCCGTGGAAGCGGACGACGGAGAGCCGGGGCGCGGTCACCGGCGTGACGGGCGGCATGGAGGCGGGCAGCCCCTGTGCCGTGTCCACGGCCACGGCGGCGGCATCCAGGTCCGCGAGCAGCGCCGTGGTGGCGGTGCCCCGGCCGCCCCGCCACCAGTCCGGGTGCCGGAACTCCACGGCGAACGGCCAGCCATGGGCCCGTTCGCGACAGCGGCGTACGAACTCCTCCGCGCCCCGGCCCGGCGCGAGCGACGGGGGGAACTGGAACAGCAGGGCGCCGAGCCGCCCGGCCTCCCGCAGCGGTGACAGCGCCTCGGTGAAGCGCGCCCACACCTCGTCCAGCAGCCCCACGTCCCCGCCGTCCGGCGGGGCTGCCCGCCGGCCGGACAGGGCGGGGCGCAGATCGGCGGGCAGCGCGGCCGGCCGCGTCGGATGTCCCGTCAGCAGGGAGAAGGCCTTGACGTCGAAGACGAAGCCCTCTGGTGTGCGCTCCACCCACAGCCGACTGGTGCGGGGGCTGGGCAGCGCGTAGTACGACGAGTCCACCTCCACCACCGGAAACCGCTCCGCGTAGAACCTCAGGCGTCCCTCGGCGTCGCGCCGCCCCGGCGGATACCACCCGCTCGCCACGAGCGCCCGGTCGGTCCAGGAACACGTCCCCACAAGGATCTCACCCATGGGCCGCGGGTACCCGCCCGACGCGGCGTCAGCGCGGCGTATTCGGTGCTGTGTTGACGCGGGCGCCTGTCAGCGGCAGCAATTCACCGCGTTTTCATCCGCCGGGTGAGACGGCGTGAGGGTATGGAACGTTGGCGTGCGCATGCTCTGTCCGCACCGCCTCCCCGTACCCTCCCCCTACCGGAGGTCGAAGTGTCCGGCCGTTCCGTCTACCGCCGTACCCGCACCGCCGTGGCGTCCGCCGCGGCCCTCGCCGTCGCAGCGATCGGGCTGTGGACCGGGCTCGGCGGCGAGTCCCCCGCGCACGCCGCGGGCGCCGTGCCGAGCCCGGACCACGTGGTCGTCGTGGTCTTCGAGAACCATGCCTACAGCCAGGTCATCGGCTCCTCCAGCGCCCCGTACATCAACTCGCTGACGTCCGGCGGTGCCAATCTGACCCAGTCGTACGCCGAGACCCACCCCAGCCAGCCCAACTACTTCGCGCTGTTCTCCGGCTCCACCCAGGGCATCACGGACGACAGCTGCTACACGCCGGGCTTCTCCTCCGCCCGGAACCTGGCCTCCGAGCTGATCGCCGCGGGCCGGACCTGGGCGAGCTACAACGAGTCGCTGCCCAGCCAGGGTTCGACCACGTGCAGCAGCGGCAAGTACGCGCGCAAGCACAACCCCTGGTTCGGATTCAGCAACGTCCCCACGTCGAGTGCCAAGACCCTCGCACAGTTCCCCACCGACTACTCCACGCTGCCCCAGGTCTCCTTCGTCGTCCCCAACCTGTGCAGCGACATGCACGACTGCTCCGTGTCGACCGGTGACACCTGGCTGGAGAACAACCTGGGCGCGTACGCCACCTGGGCCAAGACCCACAACAGCCTGCTCGTCGTCACCTTCGACGAGGACAACCGGCTCAGCGGCAACCGCATCCCGACGGTCCTGTACGGCCAGCCGGTGACGGCCGGGTCGAGCAGCTCGACCACGTACAACCACTACGACCTGCTGCGCACCCTGGAGGACACCCAGGGCCTGACGACGCACGCGGGCAACGCGGCCTCCGCCAAGGACATCACCGGCATCTGGGCGTCCTGACGTGTATGTAGCGGACAGCCGCGCCGGCTCCCCGTCGGCACCGGCGGCCGCGGACGGCGCCACCCGGCCCCCCGCCGGGCGGCGCCGCGCCGCGGTCGCTCCCACGGTGCTCGCGCTCGGCACGGTCAGCCTGGTCACCGATGTCTCGTCCGAGATGGTCACGGCGGTGCTCCCGCTGTACCTGGTGGCGGGCCTCGGCCTGTCCCCGCTGGGTTTCGGGCTTCTGGACGGCATCTACAACGGCTTCTCGGCGCTCGTACGGCTCGCCGGAGGCCATCTGGCCGACCGGGGCGGAGGGCGTCACAAGTGGGTGGCGGGCCTCGGCTACGGCATCTCGGCGCTGTGCAAACCGCTCCTGCTGCTGGTGCACACCCTCACCCCCATCGGCCTGGTGCTGGCCGCCGACCGCACCGGAAAGGGCCTGCGCACGGCGCCCAGGGACGCGCTGATCTCGCTGTCCAGCAGTCCGGAGACCCGCGGCCGCGCCTTCGGGGTGCACCGGGCGATGGACACCGCGGGCGCGTTGCTCGGCCCGCTCGTGGCGTTCCTGATCCTGCGGGCCACGGTGGACGGCTACGACGCGGTGTTCACGGTCAGCTTCTGTGTGGCGGTGGTCGGGGTGCTGGTCCTGGTGCTGTTCGTGCCGGGCGGCAGGCGACAGCCGGTCCCGGCCGGGCCGCCCGCGCGGACCGCCCCGGCCGACCGTCCGACCCTCCGTGCGGCGGTCGGGCTGCTCCACCGCCATGAGCTGCGCCGGATCACGGTCTGCGCGCTGCTGCTGGGGCTGGCGACGGTCAGCGACTCCTTCGTGTATCTGCTGCTGCAACGGCGCCTCGGCGTCCCCGACCGCTGGTTCGCGCTGCTTCCGCTGGGCACGGCTGCGGCGTTCCTGGTCCTGGCGGTGCCGCTGGGCCGGCTCGCGGACCGGGCGGGCCGGTGGACGGTGTTCCTGGCGGGCCACGCGGCGCTGCTCCTGGCGTACACGCTGCTGCTCACGTCCTGGCACGGCACCGCCCTGCCCTACGCGGTGCTGCTCCTGCACGGCGGTTTCTACGCGGCGACCGACGGGGTGCTGATGGCGGCGGCCTCGGAAGGCGTGCCGGAGCACCTGCGCTCGTCGGGACTGGCGCTGGTGCAGACGGGCCAGGCCCTCGCCCGGTTCGCCTGCTCGCTGGGGTTCGGGGCGGCCTGGACGGTATGGGGCGACCGTACGGCGCTCACGGCGTCGGCGGTGGCGCTGGCGGCGTGCGCCGCCTTCTCCCTGACCCTTCGCCCGAGAGACAAGGCAACGGCATGACCGTACGCAACCGCATCCTGGTGTTGCTGTCGGCGGTGGTCGTCCTGGCGGCGGTGGCCGTGGCCTCCGTGCTGCACGCCTCCGCCCGCGCCGATCGGCGCGACCGGACACAGGCAGGCGGCCCGAACGTCACTCCGGGTGCGGTCACCCTGACGCAGCCCGGCCGGATGGTGTTCCGCAACATGGCATGGGGGCCGCACCGCGACGAGCTGGTGGCGGCCCCCGCCACCAGCCCTTCGGGCCCGCGCACGGCGTCCGGCCTCAAGTGCCTGCGTTTTTACGCCGCTTCGGGAACCGGCGTGTGCCTCCAGGCGGTGCACGGACCCGTCTCGGACACCTACCGGGCGGCGATCCTCGACGCCTCCCTGCACATCAGGGCCCGCTACGACGTCCCGGGCATCCCGTCCCGCGCCCGGGTCTCCCCGAGCGGCCGCTTCGCCGCCTGGACGGCCTTCGTGGGCGGGGACTCGTACGCGGGTACGAACTTCTCGACCCGTACGGCGATCGTGGACACCCGTACGGGCGCGCTCACCCCGTCCCTGGAGGCGTACCGGATCGTCAAGGACGGCAGCACGTACCACGCGGCGGACGTGAACTTCTGGGGCGTGACCTTCGCCTCCGACGACCGCACGTTCTACGCGACGCTCGCCACGCACGGGACGACGTACCTGATACGCGGAGACCTGCGCAGCCGCACGGTGACCACCCTTCACACGAATGTGGAGTGCCCGTCCCTGTCCCCCGACGGTACCCGGATCGCGTTCAAGAAACGCGTCACCGCTCTCCCCAAGGACGCCCCCTGGCACCTGTACGTCCTGAACCTGCGCACGCTGCGCGAGACCCCGCTGGCGGAGCCCCGCAGCGTCGACGACCAGGCCGTCTGGCGGGACGATCACACCCTGGTCTACGCCCTCCCCGGCGACTACGGGGCGGACCTGTACGAACTCCCGGCGGACGGCACGGGAAAGCCGCGGCGCATCAGCACCGCGGCCGTGTCCCCGGCGTACGTCAGATGAGTCGTTCGGCCTCGGCCGACGGCGCCTGGCCGATGTCCTCGGCCCAGACGTCCGGGTAGCGTTCCTGAAATTCCGCCATGAGGGATTTGCACCGGGCGTCTTCGAGGAGAATCACTTCCACGCCGCGTTCGGTGAAAGCGTTCAGATCGCCCGCGAAGGTCGTGGCCTCGCCGACCACCAGTCGCTTGATGCCGAACAGAAGAATCGCGCCGGTGCACATCTCGCACGGAGACAGGGTCGTGTACAGCGTGGTGCCCTCGTACGACGTCAAACGGCCGGCGTTACGCAGGCACGCCATCTCGCCGTGTGCAATGGGGTCGTTGCGCTGAACCCGCTCGTTGTGGCCTACGGCGACGAGGCGGCCGTCCCGCTGGAGGGCAGCGCCGACGGGAACCCCACCGGCGTCCAGCCCCTTCCGCGCCTCTGCCAGCGCGGCTTCGAAGCATTCCGTGTCCACCGTTGTGAGAGTCACGCCCGGCAGCATACGCCAGCAGGCTTCACAGGTCGATACTGCGCGTGCGCGCCACATTCAGGAAAATCCTGGGAAGACTCTCGAAAGACTATCGCCGCACCTTTCACGCAACCCTTCTTTCAAGGACCACGCCAAGAAGGAGCAAGATGGCCGCCAGTTGCGCGATGATCCAGGAGATCCGATAGCTCAGCGTCCTTCGGTTGCGCACGTGCAGCAGTTTCAGGAAGAGGTCATCGGAGTTCTCCAGCTCACCCGTGTCGGTCCAGTGCACCCATACGACATTCAGACACAGGGCGGAGGAAATGCCGCTGACGGCGAGGGACGAGAACACCAGCACACTCCCCGTGGTGATGTCCCGTGAGAACATCGACAACGTGATCGAGCTGGCGGCCATCAGAATTCCGTCATAGGACAGGAGCGCCTGGGCCTTGGTGTCGAGAACGCTGAGACACGAGTAGAGATAGGCGTGCTCGAAGGCATCGTCACGCTGCGGCTGGAGCGCCCGGATCGCTTCGAGGTGGCGTGCCCCGTCGTCGTCCCCCCGGTACACCCCTTCGAACAGCCATGAGAATAAATTACCGAAAGCAGCCATCGGCCCCCCGCCGGCTCTTCGCCCCCCAAAGCGGTGAGACCAACGCACCGCCGCGCACAGCATAGGGTCGCGCGCATCTTGATCGGTAGGCATTCGGCCGGCACCCGAAGCGGAACAAAGCAGTCGGAGGCATTGCGCTGCTCGACCTCGTGCAGGTACATGTCGGCGGCCCCCGTGGGCCAGGGCTCCCGGCACCAATTCGGCCGACGGAATCCCGGCATTGCCGCAGAAGTGAGCGTGGGGCCACGGCTCTTGCCGTCTTGCCGACGCCGGGGCACCCGGGACAGGGACCCGGGTGCCCTGCGGATGCGTCCTCAGCTGGGGCAGCCGGGAACGCTGCCTGCCGGGGCGCAGTCGTCCGGTGTGTTGTTGCGCACCGTCGAGCGGTCCAGCGTCACCTTGTTGTTGTTGTAGATTCCGCCGCCGATGCCGTTGTTCGCGGTGTTGCGCGTCACCGCCGAGTCGATAAGTGTGACCGTGCTGTCGTTGGAGATTCCGCCGCCGTTGCCGTTGTTCGCGGTGTTGCGCGTCACCGTGGAGTTGATCAGCACCAACACGCCGCCGGCGAAGTTGTAGATGCCGCCGGTGTCGGAGGCGGAGGTGTTGTTGCGCACCGTGGAGTGGTCCAGCACGACCGTGCCGCGGAAGTTGTAGATGCCGCCGATACTCCCCGCCGTGTTGTCGCTGACCGTGGAGTGGTACAGCGTCAGGGCGCTGTTCTGCGCGTTGAAGACGCCGCCGCCGTTGCCAGGGCTCGCAGTGTTGTTGCGCACCGTGGAGTCGTCCAGCACGACCGTGCTGTTGTCGTCGTTGAAGATGCCGCCGCCGGCGTTGACGGCGGTGCTGTCGCTTACCGTCGAGTGGTACAGCGTCAGCGTGCTCCCGCTGTTGTTGACGATGCCGCCGCCGTTGAAGCCGCTGCCGTTGGTGACGGTCAGGCTCTTCAGTTGCACCTGAGCGCCGTTGGTGACCGTGAGGGTGGTGCCGGTGTGCGTGCCGTCGAGGACCGCTCGCCTCAGGCCGATCAAGGTCAGGTCCTTGTCGATGGTGAAGTTGCCGGTGCAGGTCCCCCGCACCAGCAGCGTGTCCCGGGGGGAAGCGGCGGTGATCGCGGGTTGCAGGGCGTTGGGGTCGGCGTCGCAGTCCACCGTTGTCTGGGCGGCCACGGCCGCGGCCGGCCCCGCCACCGCGAGGCCGGCTGCCCCCGCCGCCACCGCAGCCGACACCCACCGATGCCACACCGGTCGGGACGTTCGCATGACCATCCGGCTTCTCCTTCTCTGTGACAGGCCAGGACCGGCCGCCCCGGCCTGCTGTCGTTCTCGGGAAAGGGCGCCATGAACGCCCACACGTCGTACAAGGGATGTCCCTGCAGCGTGGTGCGGGCTGGAAGCCGCGCCGCCGACGGCCCGGGTGTCCCCTGAACGGCCGGGCGCGTTGACTGGTTTGGCCCACAGACGGCGGATGATCAGGCCTCGGCGGGCGGCGCAGGCGGCTTTGGGCGGGAGCGGTTCGGCGCCCCCGCCGGTGCCGAGTGGCAGCCCGTTCGGAGCTGCTGCCTGCGTGGTTCGTGCAGCGCTGCGCGCCGGAGCCCCCGGAGCCCGAGCCCGGCCTGTCGACCGGCACCCAGGCCTGGCTCCGGAAGTGGGAAGCTATGACGCCCGAGCAGAAGGCGGCCTTCGGCCAAGGGCCTTGGACGCTGTCGGGCCGGCTCTATCACTTCGACCCGCCGCGTGCTGCCGGACGCCGGCGAGGCGTCGAGACGCTCGGCCAGTGCCCCGGCCACGGCGATCCGTCCTCTTTCGGACCGCCGGTCCGGCGCCGGACGGCCCGGGGACGGCCCAGGGAAGCGCTGGGACGCCGTGGGGCCGGCGGTCCCTGACCGTCCGGCCCCACGCGGCGAATCAGCGGGAAACCGCTGATGACCTGGGCTACAGCACCGGCAGGTTCTTGCGCAGCTCGAACGCCGTGACCTCCGAGCGGTACTCCTCCCACTCCTGCTTCTTGTTGCGCAGGAAGAAGTCGAAGACGTGCTCGCCCAGGGTCTCGGCGACGAGGTCGCTGCGCTGCATCAGGGCGAGCGCCTCGCCGAGGTTCTGCGGGAGGGGCTCGATGCCCATCGCCCGGCGCTCGGCGTCCGTGAGCGCCCACACGTCGTCCTCGGCGCCCGGCGGCAGCTCGTAGCCCTCCTCGATGCCCTTCAGGCCGGCGGCCAGCAGGACCGCGTAGGCCAGGTACGGGTTGGCGCCCGCGTCGAGCGAGCGGACCTCGACCCGCGCCGAGCCGGTCTTGCCCGGCTTGTACATCGGGACGCGGACCAGGGCGGAGCGGTTGTTGTGGCCCCAGCAGATGTAGGAGGGGGCCTCGCCGCCGGCGCCCGCCGTGCGCTCGGAGCCGCCCCAGATGCGCTTGTAGGAGTTCACCCACTGGTTGGTGACCGCCGAGGTCTCGGCCGCATGGCGCAGCAGACCCGCGATGAAGGAGCGGCCGACCTTGGACAGCTGGTACTCGGCGCCCGACTCGTAGAACGCGTTGCGGTCGCCCTCGAAGAGGGACAGGTGCGTGTGCATGCCGGAGCCGGGGTGCTCCGAGAACGGCTTCGGCATGAACGTGGCCTGGACGCCCTGCTCCAGCGCCACCTGCTTCATGACCAGGCGGAACGTCATGACGTTGTCGGCCGTGGAGAGCGCGTCCGCGTAGCGCAGGTCGATCTCCTGCTGGCCCGGGGCGCCCTCGTGGTGGGAGAACTCGACCGAGATGCCCATCGACTCCAGCATCGTGATCGCCTGGCGGCGGAAGTCCATGCCGACGTTCTGCGGGGTGTGGTCGAAGTAGCCGGAGTTGTCGGCCGGGGTGGGACGGCTGCCGTCGAGGGGGCGGTCCTTCAGCAGGAAGAACTCGATCTCCGGGTGGGTGTAGAAGGTGAAGCCCAGGTCGGAGGCGCGGGCCAGGGCGCGCTTGAGGACGTAGCGCGGGTCCGCGAAGGACGGGGAGCCGTCCGGCATGAGGATGTCGCAGAACATACGGGCCGTGCCCGGGGCCTCGGCGCGCCAGGGCAGGACCTGGAACGTCGAGGGGTCCGGCTTGGCGATCATGTCGGACTCGTAGACGCGCGCGAAGCCCTCGATCGCGGAGCCGTCGAAGCCGATGCCCTCGTCGAAGGCCTGCTCCAGTTCGGCAGGCGCCACGGCCACGGACTTGAGGAAGCCCAGCACGTCCGTGAACCACAGGCGTACGAAACGGATGTCGCGCTCCTCCAACGTCCGGAGCACGAACTCCTGCTGCTTGTCCATCTTCCGCTTCCCCATCCTTGCTGGTCAGGCCGTCTGTCCCCGGTGCCGCGGGAGAGACGGTCGGGCACCTGAGCATCCCACCACAACAGCGTTTCGTGCGCGTTGCGGACCATGATCGGCCGACCGATCCCGGACTGAACGCCTCACTGGGCGGGTGTTCCGCTCTGCCGCCCATCTTGCCTGCTCGTCGGCCCATCTGTAATGGCCGACCCCGTCCGGGTTCCCCCCTAAAATTTGCATCTCAAATGCAAGTTTTATTAGCGTGGTGACGGTCGAACGGGCCGCCCATCCCCCATGCAAGGAGTGCCGATGCTGTCCGGACAGTCCGCAGCCACCGTCAGCGCCACCCTTCCCGCCGTCGGCGCCTCTCTCGGCGAGATCACCGAGCGCTTCTACGCGGGGCTGTTCGCAGCCCACCCGGAGCTGCTGCGCGACCTCTTCAACCGCGGCAACCAGGCGGCCGGCACCCAGCGGCAGGCACTGGCGGGCTCGATCGCCGCCTTCGCCTCCGCGCTCGTGGAGCACCCGGACCGGCGGCCCGACGTGATGCTGAACCGCATCGCCCACAAGCACGCCTCACTGGCGGTGACGCCCGAGCAGTACAAGGTCGTCCACCAGCACCTCTTCGCGGCCATCGCGGAGGTCCTCGGCGACGCGGTCACCCCCGAGGTCGCGGCCGCCTGGGACGAGGTCTACTGGCTGATGGCGAACGCGCTGATCGCGATCGAGAAGCGGCTGTACGCGGCGAGCGGGCAGACCGGCTGGCGGACCTGGAAGGTCACCGGACGCGTGGAGGAGACCGCGGACGTCGCCACCTTCCAGCTGCGCCCGGCCGACGACGGTCCCGTCCCGGACTTCCGCCCCGGCCAGTACGTCTCCGTCCGCGTCGAACTCCCCGACGGCGCCCGGCAGATCCGCCAGTACAGCCTCTCCGCCGCCCCCGGCTCGCCGCTGCGGCAGATCAGCGTCAAGCGGGTGCAGGGCGACACGGCCCCCGACGGCGAGGTCTCCGGCCACCTCCACGCGCGCGTGCACGAGAACGACACTCTGGAGCTGTCCGCCCCGTACGGCGACCTCGTCCTGGACGCCACGGACACACCCCTGCTGCTCGCCTCCGCCGGTATCGGCGTGACCCCGATGATCGCCATGCTGGAGCAGCTCGCCCGCACCGGCCACACCGCCCCGGTCACGGTCGTGCACGCGGACCGCTCCCCCGCCGCGCACGCCCTGCGCGCCGATCACGAGGGCTTCGCCGCGAAGCTGCCAAACGCCGACGTGCACTTCTGGTACGAGCAGGAGGCCCCCGAGGCCGCGCGCACCGGCCGTGTCGACCTCTCCCCGGTGGCGGTCGCACCCGGCACCCGCGCGTACCTGTGCGGTCCGCTGCCCTTCATGCGGGCGGTGCGCTCCCAGCTCATCGAGAAGGGTGTGGCGCCCGCCGACATCCACTACGAGGTGTTCGGGCCGGACCTCTGGCTGGCCCAGGACTGACGGGCCGGGGTCACCTCGCGGCAGGGCCTGCCGTTCGGATCAGCTCGGCGTCCGAAAGGCGGGCCCTAGGGCATCCGGGAGATGTCCAGCAGCAGGGGCCCCGTCGGCGCCGCCACCACGTCCTCCACCGTCACCGGGTCCAGCGTGGCGAAGAACGCCTCCTGGGCCCGGCGCAGCGCACCCCGCAGCCGGCATCCGGTGTGCAGGGGGCACGGTGTGGCTCCCTCGCAGTCGACGACGTCGCCCTCCCCCTCGAAGGCACGCACGATCGCGCCGACGGACGCCGTGCGGCCCGCCTCGGTGAGCGCGAGTCCGCCGCCCCGGCCGCGGCGCGCCTCGAGCAGACCCATGTGCTGGAGTTCCGCGACGACCTTGGCGGCGTGCGTGTAGGGCACATCCATGCCCGCCGCGACCTCGCGGGTCGTGGGGCTGGACCCGTGGGCGACGGCGAGCCGCATCAGGACGCGCAGCGCGAGGTCGGTGGAGCGCAACAGCCGCATGCCTTCAGCGTAAATAATGCGCATCTCGTCTTCAAATTATCGGAACGAAAGCCGCTTCTTCGGTCATTGGCGTGTCCGGCCCACGTCCGTGCCACCCCCGCCCACTACGATCAGCGGTCCCGAACGTCCTCCCCCCTCCAAAAGGACTGGCCATGGGCTCCGCCAACAAGACCGGCTCCGCCGACCGCAAGGCCCGGATAGAGGAGATGCGTCGCGCAGAGCGCGCCCGGCAGCGGCGCAACCGGATCCTCACGATCGCGGCCAGTGTGGTCGTCGCCGGCGGTCTCGTCGCCGGCGGTGTCGTCCTCATCCAGTCGCAGACCGGCGACAAGGCCGTCGCGGCGAGCGACGCCAAGGATGCGAGCGGCTCCAAGGGGGCGGGCCACGCCAAGAACCCGGGTCACTTCGTCACCGGCCCGGACGGTGTCCGCACGTGGAAGGGCACACTGGGCCGCACCCACACCACGAAGTCGGTGACCTACCCCATGGAGCCCCCGGTCGGCGGCAACCACTACCCGGTGTGGCAGAACTGCAACGGCGACGTCTACACCAAGCCCGTCGACAACATGAAAGCCGTGCACTCGCTGGAGCACGGCGCGGTCTGGGTGACGTACGACGGCAAGGCGGCCAAGTCCGACATCGACGCGCTCGCCGCCAAGGTCAGGCAGACGCCGTACACGCTGATGAGCCCCGTCGAGGACCAGAAGGACCCGATCATGCTCTCCGCCTGGGCCCACCAGCGCACGGTGACGAGCGCGAGCGACCCGAACGTCGACAAGTTCTTCGCCGAGTTCGTCCAGGGCGCCCAGACGCCCGAGCCGGGCGCGGCCTGCACGGGCGGGCTGGGCCAGTGAGGCACATCGGCTGGATCGCCGGGGCCGCGGCGGCCGCGCTCGTCGCGGCCGGAGCGATCACCTACGCGGTCGCCGAGGACACGGGGCCCACGACGAAGGCACCCACCGCCGACTCCGCGGACGCGGGCTTCGCGCGGGACATGGCGGTCCACCATCAGCAGGCCGTGGAGATGTCGTACATCGTGCGCGACCGCACCCGGAACGAGGAGGTGCGCCGGCTCGCGTACGACATCGCGCAGACGCAGGCCAACCAGCGCGGCATGCTGCTGGGCTGGCTCGATCTGTGGGGACTGCCGAAGGTGTCCGCCGATCCGCCGATGACCTGGATGGGCATGGGCGACATGGCCTCCGGCGAGGACGGCGCGCTGATGCCGGGCATGGCCACCAACACCGAGCTGAGGAAGCTGAACACGCTGCGGGGCAAGCAGGCCGAGATCCTCTACCTGCAGCTGATGACCGACCACCACAAGGGTGGCATCCACATGGCCGAGGGCTGTGTCGCCAAGTGCACGGTGGGCGTGGAGAAGAAGCTCGCGCAGGGCATGGTCGACGCACAGCAGTCGGAGATCGAGCTGATGGCGACGATGCTCAAGGAGCGGGGCGCCAAGCCACGCGACTAGGGAGTCTCGCCCCTGTCCATGAGGGGGCCGCAGGCCGCCGCAAGGAAACCGCGCCGATCGAAACCTTCCCGCAATCAACGGGAGTTGCCGAAACCTGGTCAAATGCCCCCTATCGGCGGCCACTTGGCTTCTTCTTGGCCATTTCATTCCCCTGGCATGAACTGTTCACCGGGAGAGTGGCCCCGATCGTGTGATCCATTCACCTCGCCGTCACCGCGCGATGGTCTACGCGGATCACCGACCGACCACTCCATGCGACGAACCGCATCCAGGGGGTTCTATGAGATCCAACCGCGCCAAGGCGCGCGCCGGAGTGAGCCTGGCAGCGACACTGCCACTGCTCACCGGCGCACTGGCGCTCGGCATTCCCGCGGCGCACGCTGCGGACAACCCCGGCCGGGCCTCGCTCGCGGGCACCAAGCCCGTGTGGGCCACGGCCAAGGCGGACAAGGGCGCGACCTCGAACAGTGCCCAGGTCTCCGCCCGCGTCTACCTCGCCGGCCGCGACGCCGCGGGCCTGGCCGCCTACGCGAAGGCCGTCTCCGACCCGAGCTCGCCGCTGTACGGCAAGTACCTCAACGCCCGGCAGACGCAGGCGCGTTTCGGCGCGACCAAGGCCCAGGTGAGCGCGGTCAAGTCGTGGCTGAAGTCCGCGGGCCTCGAGGTCACCGCGGTCACGCAGCACTACGTGGCCGTGACGGGTGACGTGGCCGCCGCCGAGAAGGCGTTCGGCACCCAGCTGCACAACTACGCCAAGGGCGCGAAGACCTACCGGGCACCGTCGCAGCAGGCCTCCGCGCCGGCGGCCCTCAAGGGTGCCGTGCTGACCGTCACCGGCCTGGACAACGCCCCGCACAAGGCGAGCCACCGCGACCAGCTGCCGCCGCCGGACGCCGTGTTCAAGAACTCCGGGCCGTTCTCCTCGTACTACGGCTCGAACATCGCGAACGCGCTGCCGGACGCGTACGGCACCAAGATCCCGTACGCCGTCCAGGGCTACACCGGCAAGCAGCTGCGAGCCGCGTACGGCGCCGGGACGTACACGGGCCAGGGCGTCCGGATCGCCATCACCGACGCCTACGCCTCGCCGACCATCGCCTTCGACGCGGCCACCTACGCGAAGAAGAACGGCGACGCCGCGTACAGCACCAGCCAGCTGCGCCAGG
Organism: Streptomyces sp. NPDC046931; assembly: GCF_040644655.1. Classification (NCBI taxonomy): domain Bacteria; kingdom Bacillati; phylum Actinomycetota; class Actinomycetes; order Kitasatosporales; family Streptomycetaceae; genus Streptomyces; species Streptomyces sp. NPDC046931. Next base: position 212,724 of record NZ_JBEYWX010000007.1, on the reverse strand, counting down.
TGCTGCCGAACGGCTACACGAAGACCAAGGAGTGCGGGGCCGCCGGCTGGTACGGCGAGGAGACCCTCGACGTCGAGGCCGTGCACGCGGTCGCCCCCGCCGCGGACATCACGTACGTCGGCGCCGCCTCCTGCTACGACGACGACCTGCTCGACTCGCTCAGCAAGATCGTCGACAACCACCTGGCCGACATCGTCTCCAACTCCTGGGGCGACATCGAGGCCAACCAGACGCCGGACCTGGCGGCCGCCTACGACCAGGTCTTCCAGTTCGGCGCGGTGCAGGGCATCGGCTTCTACTTCTCCTCCGGCGACAACGGTGACGAGGTCGCCAACACCGGGACCAAGCAGGTCGACACCCCGGCCAACTCGGCGTGGGTGACCGCGGTCGGCGGCACCTCGCTGGCGGTCGGCAAGGGCGACAAGTACCTGTGGGAGACCGGCTGGGGCACCGAGAAGGCCGCGCTGTCCAAGGACGGCAAGAGCTGGGAGAACTTCCCCGGCGCCTTCACCTCGGGCGCGGGCGGCGGCACCAGCAAGACCGTGCCGCAGCCCTACTACCAGAAGGGCGTCGTCCCGAACGCGCTGGCCACGGCGAACAACGCCGCGGGCAACCGTGTCGTCCCGGACATCGCGGCGATCGCCGACCCGAACACCGGTTTCCTGGTCGGCCAGACGCAGTCCTTCCCGGACGGCTCGCAGCAGTACAGCGAGTACCGGATCGGCGGCACCTCGCTCGCCGCGCCGGTGATCGCGGCCGTCCAGGCCCTGGCGCAGCAGGCGCAGGGCGGCAAGGCCATCGGCTTCGCCAACCCGGCGATCTACGCCAAGTACGGCTCGAAGTCGTTCCACGACGTCACGGACAACCCGACGGGCTCCGGCCTCGCCGTGGCACGCGTCGACTTCGTCAACGGCCTGGACGCGAGCGGCGGTCTGAGCACCTCCGTGCGCAGCCTCGGCCAGGACAGCTCCCTGAAGGCCGTGAAGGGCTACGACGACGTGACCGGCGTGGGCTCGCCCGCCCCGGGCTACGTCGACTCGTGGCGCCGCCACTGACCGGCGGAACCTCTCGGTGACGCGTCGCGCCCGTCCCCCTCGGCGGGGGGCGGGCGCACGTGCGCGTGCGCCCGGGGATCGGCACGATCGGGATCGGCACTAGGCGGGGCGGCCCGGCTCCCCGCCGTCGGCCGCGTGGGCTGGGCCACACCCCATTGCGTCGCTTTGACGATTACACTGGGCGCGTGCCTCAACTACGCCTCGCCCTGAATCAGATCGACTCGACCGTCGGAGACATCGCCCAGAACGCCGAGGCGATCGTCCGCTGGACCCGGCACTCCGCCGACCAGGGAGCGCATCTGGTGGCGTTCCCGGAGATGGCGCTGACCGGATATCCGGTCGAAGACCTGGCCCTGCGGTCGTCGTTCGTCGAGGCCTCGCGCGCGGCTCTGAAGGACCTCGCCACGCGTCTCGCCGGTGAGGGCCTCGGGGAGCTGCCGGTGATCGTCGGCTACCTGGACCGCTGCGAGACCGCCCAGCCCAAGTACGGCCAGCCGGCCGGCGCCCCTCAGGACGCGGCGGCGGTGCTGCACCGCGGTGAGGTCGCCCTCGCCTTCGCCAAGCACCACCTGCCCAACTACGGCGTCTTCGACGAGTTCCGCTACTTCGTGCCCGGCGACACGATGCCCGTGGTGCGGCTGCACGGGATCGACGTCGCCCTCGCCATCTGCGAGGACCTCTGGCAGGAGGGCGGCCGGGTGCCGGCCGCACGCACCGCCAAGGCCGGGCTGCTGCTCTCGATCAACGCCTCGCCGTACGAGCGGGAGAAGGACGACACACGCCTTGAGCTGGTGCGCAAGCGGGCACAGGAGGCCGGCTGCACCACCGCCTACATCGCCATGATGGGCGGGCAGGACGAGCTGGTCTTCGACGGGGACTCGATCGTGGTCGGCCCGGACGGCGAGGTGATCGCGCGGGCGCCGCAGTTCGTCGAGGGCTGTGTGGTCCTGGACCTCGATCTGCCGGCGGCGCAGCCGGACGCGCCGGAGGGCGTCGTCGACGACGGGCTGCGCATCGACCGCCTGGTGCTGTCCGAGGAGCCGCTGCCGCCGTACGAGCCCGAGCTGACGGGCGGGTACGCGGACCGGCTCGAGGACGACGAGGAGGTCTACTCGGCTCTGGTGACGGGCCTGCGGGCGTACGTGACGAAGAACGGCTTCCGGTCCGTCCTCATCGGTCTCTCGGGCGGTATCGACTCGGCGCTGGTCGCGGCGATCGCATGCGACGCGGTGGGCGCGGAGAACGTGTACGGCGTCTCCATGCCGTCCAAGTACTCCTCCGGGCACTCCAGGGACGACGCGGCGGAGCTGGCCCGGCGCACGGGCCTGCACTTCCGTACCGTCCCCATCGAGCCGATGTTCAGCGCCTACATGGACGCCCTCGGGCTGACCGGCCTGGCGGAGGAGAACCTCCAGTCCCGGCTGCGGGGCACGCTGCTGATGGCGATCTCCAACCAGGAGGGCCACATCGTGCTGGCGCCCGGCAACAAGTCGGAGCTGGCGGTGGGCTACTCCACGCTGTACGGCGACTCGGTGGGCGCGTACGGCCCGATCAAGGACGTCTACAAGACGTCGGTCTTCCAGCTGGCGCGGTGGCGCAACCGCGCGGCGGCGGAGCGGGGCCAGACGCCGCCGATCCCGGAGAACTCGATCAGCAAGCCGCCGAGCGCGGAGCTGCGCCCGGGACAGGTCGACACGGACTCGCTGCCCGACTACCCGGTCCTGGACGCGATCCTGGATCTGTACGTGGACCGGGACCAGGGCGCGGACGCCATCGTGGCGGCGGGCTTCGACCGCGACCTGGTGGTGAAGACGCTGCGCATGGTCGACACGGCGGAGTACAAGCGCAGGCAGTACCCGCCGGGCACCAAGATCTCGGCGAAGGGCTTCGGCAAGGACCGCCGTCTGCCGATCACCAACCGCTGGCGCGAGCACGCGTGACGCTCCGCCGGGGGCGCCGTGGTCCGATGCGGCGTCCCCGGCACGGCGTCCCCGGCACGGCGTCCCCGGCACGGCGTCCCCGGCACGGCGTCCCCGGCACGGCGTCCCCGGCACGGCGTCCCCGGCACGGCGGGCGTGGCCGCGGGCTGCCGCCCCCTGACCCGCCCGCCTGACCCGCCCCCTGACCCGCGTCGCGGCCCGCACGGCCTCGACGCCCGGCCCGGCCGAGCTCGCGCCTCAGCCGTGCACGCTCTCGGCGTGCTCCGGAACGTGCGTCGCCACCAGCCGCTTCCGGCCGGGCCGCGGGGCACTGCGGCGTCGGTCCACGGCATAGGCGGCTCCGGCCACCGCGAGGCCCAGCACCGCCAGTCCCGCGCCCGCGAGCGCCGGGGAGGTGACGCCGAGGCCCGCGGCCAGGGCGAGGCCGCCGATCCATGCGCCGCCCGCGTTGGCCAGGTTGAAGGCCGCCTGGTTGGCCGAGGACGCCAGGGACGGGGCGGCGGACGCCTTCTCCATGACCATGAGCTGCAACGGGGAGCCGGTGACGAACGCGGCCGTGCCCAGCAGCGCCACGGCCAGGGCCGCGCTCCACTCGGCGTTCATCAGCAGGGGGAACAGCCCCAGCACCGCCGCGAGCGCGATCAGACCGCCGAAGAGGGTCCCCCGCAGCGAGTGGTCCGCGAGGCGGCCGCCCACCAGGTTGCCGATCGTCGCGCCCACGCCGAACAGGGCCAGGAGAAGGGTCACGCTGGCGTCCGCGTAGCCGGCGGCGTCCGTCAGCATCGGCGTGATGTAGCTGTACGCCGCGAACAGCGCGCCGAAGCCCGCCACCGTCGTGGCCAGCGCCAGCCAGACCGGCAGGGAACGCAGGGCGGCCAGCTCGCCCCTGAGGCCGCCGGCCGGGACGTGGGTGTGGTCGCGCGGGATCAGGAGGGAGAGCGACACGATCGCCGCCACGCCGATCGCGCCGACGCCGAGGAACGTCGCCCGCCACCCCAGGTGCTGGCCCATCAGGGTGGCGACCGGTACGCCGGCGATGTTGGCCACCGTGAGGCCCATGAACATCAGCGAGACCGAGCGGGCCTTGCGCTCGGGGGCGACCAGACCGGTCGCGACGACCGCGCCGACGCCGAAGAAGGCGCCGTGCGGCAGTCCGCTCAGGAAGCGTGCGGCCAGCAGCCAGTCATAGCCGGGCGCGAGGGCGGACAGCGCGTTGCCGACGACGAACAGGGCCATCAGGCCGATGAGGACCGCGCGGCGGGGCAGCCGGGCGGTGACCGCGGCCAGCAGCGGCGCGCCGATCACCACACCCAGCGCGTACGCCGAGACCAGGTGCCCGGCTGTGGGGATGGATATGTGCAGATCGTCCGCGACCTCGGGCAGCAGGCCCATCATCACGAACTCGGTGGTGCCGATGCCGAAGGCGCCCACGGCTAGGGCGAGCAGGGCCAGGGGCATGAGGGGCCTTTCAGAGCGGAGTTCCGTACTGGGGACGTCAGTATGTTCAAGTACGGAACAAAGGGTCTCATGTCAAGTATTCCGGCGGGTTGAGACCCCCTGTCCTACAGCCCCATGTCGCACGGCCCCATGCCACCCCGCCCCACGTCACCCGGCCCCGTGGCCTACGACCCCATGCCGAGCTTCACACGGGCCGCGACCGGCAGATGGTCGCTCCCCGTGCGCGGCAGGGTCCACGAGCTCATCGGCTCCACGCCCCGGACCAGGATCTGGTCGATCCGCGCCATCGGGAACGACGCCGGCCAGCTGAAACCGAAGCCGCTGCCCGCCGCGCCCTGCGTGGAGCGCATCTGCGAGGTGATCTCGTTGAGGGCACGGTCGTTCATGGTGCCGTTGAGGTCTCCGAGCAGGATCACCCTGTCCAGCTGCTCATGGGCGATGGCCCCGCCGAGCGCGTCCGCGCTGGTGTCGCGCTGACGCGCGGTGAACCCGGCCGCCAGCTTGACGCGCACCGAGGGCATATGGGCGACGTAGACGGCGATCTGCCCCTCGGGCGTGTCCACGGTGGCCCGCATCGCACGTGTCCAGCCCAGTTTGATGTCCACGGCACGCACCCCGCCGAGCGGGTACTTGCTCCACAGGCCGACCGTGCCCTGCACCGAGTGGTACTTGTACACCGACGCCAGCGCCCGCTCGTAGACCGGAACCTCGGACGCCTTCAGCTCCTCCAGGGCCAGTACGTCCGCCCCCGAGGCGGCGACGTCGCGGGCCGTGCCGGAGGGGTCGGGGTTCTCCGCGTTGACATTGTGCGTGGCGATGGTCAGGTCGCCGCCGCTGCCGGTCTTGTCGCCGAGCAGCCCGCCGAAGAGGTTGAGCCAGACCGCCATCGGCGCCAGCACGGCGATCAGCGCGGTCGCCGACTTCCGCACCAGCGCCAGGATCAGCAGCAGCGGGACGCCGACGACACCGAACCAGGGAAGAAAGGTCTCGGTGAGACTGCCGAGGTTGCCGACGGCATTGGGGATCTGCGCGTGCAGCAGCATCACCAGCGCGAGCAGGAGGGCGAGCGCGGCCGTCACGATGCCGCGGCGCCAGATGCCGCGGTCGCCGCGCAGTCTGTGGACGAGGCGCCGGAGCCGGGATCCTGGGCGGTGGGGACCCTTGCCGCCGCTGCCCGTCTCCGCCATGTACGCCTGCGCCATACGTCGCCTCACACCTTGCCGTGCACACCGTCGTCCCCCCGGGTTACGACCCTAGGGGATGATCGGTCCGATCCTGCCGTCCCATGACGGCCGTACGCGGACGAGGACGAGGACGGCGGTTCCGGAGTTCCGGAGACGGGCACGAGGGGGTCTTCTGTGACAAAACCAGCACACAGGGACCCGGAGGCTCAGGAACTGACGGGCCGTAGCCCTTCCAGGACCGTGTCGACGATCTCCTCGGCGAGGCCCTCCTCCAGCGCGGCGTCGGCGCGCAGCACGGAACGCACCAGCATGGGGCCGACGAGGATGTCGTTCATCAGCTCGATGTCCACGTCCCCTCGCACCTCGCCGTTCTCCTGCCCGCGGCGCAGGACTTCGAGCCCGAGCCGGCGCCGGGGGGCGACGACGGTGGAGTGGTAGGCGGCCCAGAGCCGGGGACTGCTCTTCATCTGGGCGTGCACGTTGTGGAGGATCGCCGACGAGCGGCTGGCCAGACCGCGCTGCCGCAGCGACTCCAGGAGCACGACGAGGTCGTCCCGCATCGAGGTGCCGGGCAGTTCGGGGTCCTCGGGCTCGGTGGCGCGCAGGACGTCGACGAAGAGGTCCTCCTTGTTGCTCCACCGGCGGTAGATGGTGGCCTTGCCGACGCCGGCGGTGCGGGCGATGCGCTCTATGGACAGGTCCGCGAGGGGCATACCGTCCTCGATGAGCTTCATCACACCCTCGATGATGGCCCGTTCGACGGCCTCGCTGCGGGGGCGTCCGCGTACGGGGCAGTACTGCTCGGGCCGGCTGTCGGCGAGGCTCACGTTCGACTCCGTCCTTGCTTCACTGGGGTCATTCTCCGCGGGATGCGCGGCGCCGGGCACCGGCACCCTGCCGGTGCCCGGTCTTGACGCTTCGTCAGCGGTCGTCAGTGGTCGGCGGCCACCAACTCCGCCTCTTCCGTGCCCTTCGGCGCCACGGGCGTCTTCCCGGGCAGGAACAGTGCCACCACGAGCGCGCCGATCACCGCCACGCCCGCTCCCCACAGCGCCGTCACATGCATCGCATGCAGGAAGGCGTCGTTGGCCGGGGAGATCAGGGCCTTGCCGTTGGGGCCGAGCTTCTCCGCCACGCCGAGCGTCGCCTCGATCGACTCGCCCGCGGTGTGCCGGACACCCGCCGGGAGGAAGGCCAGCTTGTCCTCGACGCGGTCGCGGTACGTCGTCGACAGCACGGAGCCGAGCACGGCGATGCCGAGCGCACCGCCGACCTGGCGGAAGGTGTTGCTGAGCGCGGACGCGGAGCCGGCCTTCTCGCGCGGCAGCGCCTGCATGATGACGACGCTGGTCGGGGTCATGATGTGGGCCATGCCGGTACCCATGAGGAAGAAGACGACCTCGAGGATCCAGATCGGCGTGTCCGCCTTCAGTGCGGCGAAGGCGGCGAGCATCGCGGCGATGACGATCATGCCGGCGGTGGTCGTGGCGCGGTTGCCGAACCGGTCCACCAGCAGCCGGGCACGCGGCGCGAAGATCATCTGTGCGGCGGCCAGCGGCAGCATCAGCAGACCCGTCTGGAGCGGCGAGTAGCCCCGGACGCTCTGGGTGTAGAAGACCGAGAAGAAGGTGACGCCCATCAGCGCGAAGAAGACCAGGGCTATCGCGGCGATGGCGGCGGAGAAGACCTTGTTCTTGAAGTACGTGACGTCGATGGAGGGATGGTCGCTGCGTTTCTCGAACACCACGAACAGCGCGAGGACGGCGAGACCGGCGGCGATCGTCGCCAGCACCTTGGTGTCGGTGAAGTCGGCGAGCTGGCCGCCCTTGATGATGCCGTAGACGAGCAGGACCAGGCCGACGACGGACAGGACCACGCCGACGGGGTCGACCCGGCCGGGGCGGGGGTCTCGGGAGTCGGGGACCAGCCAGATCATCAGGGCCAGCGCGAGGATCACGATCGGCACGTTGATCAGGAAGACCGAGCCCCACCAGAAGTGGGCGAGGAGCACACCACCGGTGATCGGGCCTATCGCGATGGCGAGGCCGACGCCGCCGGCCCATATGCCTATGGCCTTGGGCTGCTCCTCGCGCTCGAAGACGTTCATGAGGACCGCGAGCGTCGCGGGCATCACGAAGGCGGCCCCGAGGCCCATCACCGCGCGGAACGCGATCAGCTGGGCCGGGGAGCCGGACTCCGCGGCGAGCGCCGACCCCGCGCCGAACACGACGAGTCCGGCCAGCAGTGTCTTCTTCCGGCCCAGGCGGTCGCCGAGGAGGCCCGCGGTGAACAGCAGCCCGGCGAACACGAGGGTGTAGGCGTTGATGGCCCACTCCAGCTCGCTCTGGGTGGCACCGAGACCGGTCGGCGCCGGAGTGGAGATCGTCTTGATGGCGACGTTGAGGATGGAGTTGTCGAGCACAACGATCAGCAGGCTGAGCATCAGTACGCCGAGGATGGCCCATCGGCGCTGGTGCACCGCCTCCGGCACCCGCCGTTCGACAGAGGCAGCTGGAGTAGTCATGGTCACGAGCCTAGGGCATTTACGAAACGGAACCGTCTCGTATCGAAACTCTTTACGAAGACGTTGACTTCTTTACGAAGCCGTTAAGGACGGGAGCGTGCCGCGGTCCGGGCCGGTGGCCCGGGGTGACGCCCGGCGCCTCCGCTACTAGCCGCCCGTGGCACGAGGTGCCACCATGGGGGTGATCCGGGGACGCCGTCAGGGCGCCTCGAGATGACCGAAGGAGCCGTTGCGATGACGCAGCTTCCGGCTGCCCAGCCCGTCCAGGGTGCGCTCAAGCCCTCCGACAGCAGCAAGGCGCTGTACGGAGGAAAGAGCACCCGACGCATCACCGTCCGCGACATCACCGCCGCCAAGGAACGCGGCGAGAAGTGGCCCATGCTCACCGCCTACGACGCGATGACCGCGTCCGTGTTCGACGAGGCCGGCATCCCGGTCATGCTGGTCGGCGACTCGGCGGGCAACTGCCACCTCGGGTACGAGACGACCGTACCCGTCACCCTCGACGAGATGACCATGCTCTCCGCCGCGGTCGTCCGGGGCACCAGGCGTGCGCTGATCGTCGGCGACCTGCCCTTCGGCTCCTACCAGGAGGGCCCGGTGCAGGCGCTGCGCTCGGCCACGCGCCTGGTGAAGGAGGCCGGGGTCGGCGCGGTCAAGCTGGAGGGCGGCGAGCGCTCGCACCGCCAGATCGAGCTGCTGGTGGAGTCCGGCATCCCGGTCATGGCACACATCGGCCTGACCCCGCAGTCCGTCAACGCGATGGGCTACCGCGTGCAGGGCCGGGGCGAGGAGGCGGCCGCGCAGCTGATGCGGGACGCCAAGGCGGTGCAGGACGCGGGCGCGTTCGCGGTGGTCCTGGAGCTCGTTCCCGCGGAGCTGGCGGCCGAGGTGACGCGGATGCTGCACATCCCGACGGTCGGCATCGGGGCCGGACCGGAGACGGACGCGCAGGTGCTGGTGTGGACCGACATGCTGGGGCTGACCGGGGGCCGGGTGCCGAAGTTCGTGAAGAAGTACGCGGATCTGCGCCAGGTCATGGGCGACGCGGCAAGGGCGTTCGCCGAGGACGTCACAGGCGGAACGTTCCCGCTCGAGGAGCACTCGGTCCACTGAGCGGCCGCCGGGTGCGCTGACCGACCCACTGCGGGGCCGCCTCTGGCCGGCCCCGCAGTATCCCGCGCCCCCTGACGGGGCGCGCGACAGCCCGCCGATCTTCCCCCGTCGGCGGGCTGTCGTCCTTTCCGCGCCCGAACCGGCGCCGCTCTCCCGGACCGGGTTGCCCGCCGTCGTGGTGCCTCCCTTGAGGGTTTCAGTGAGCGTCGGGGGATCGTCGGCCGCTGTAGGCGACCGTGTAGGCGACCTGTCGGCGGTTTGTCGGTGGCGGCTGACACCTTGGTCGGCATGACGCGAATCGACAACCACCCCAGCGAGGCCGCCCCGGACGCGGCCGTCACCGTACGGGGGCTGGTCAAGCACTACGGCGAGACCAGGGCGCTGGACGGCGTCGACCTCGATGTGCGCGAGGGCACCGTCCTCGGCGTGCTCGGGCCGAACGGCGCCGGCAAGACCACTTTGGTCCGCTGCCTGTCCACCCTCATCACCCCGGACGCCGGCCACGCCACCGTCGCGGGCTACGACGTCGTACGGCAGCCACGCCAGACCCGCCGTGTGATCGGCCTCACCGGCCAGTACGCGTCGGTCGACGAGAAGCTCTCCGGCTTCGAGAACCTGTACATGATCGGCCGGCTCCTCGACCTGCCCCGCAAGGAGGCCCGGGCCCGGGCCGACGGGCTCCTGGAGCGGTTCTCGCTCACGGAGGCCGCCAAGCGCCCGGCCCGCACGTACTCCGGCGGTATGCGGCGGCGACTGGACCTCGCCGCCTCGATGATCGGGCATCCGGCCGTTCTCTACCTGGACGAGCCGACGACCGGCCTGGACCCCCGCACCCGGAACGAGGTGTGGACCGAGGTCAAGCGGATGGTCGCCGAGGGCGCGACCGTGCTGCTCACCACCCAGTACATGGAGGAGGCGGAGCAGCTGGCCTCCGAGCTGACCGTCATCGACCGCGGCAAGGTGATCGCGGGCGGCGGTATCGACGAGCTGAAGGCCCGGGTCGGCGGCCGCACGCTGCGCATCCGCCCGGCCGACCCGCGGGAGCTGCGCCCGACGGCCACCGCGCTCGACGAGTTCGGCCTCACCGGCCCCGGCCACGCGACCGTGGACACCGAGACCGGCACCGTCCTCGTGCCGATCCTCAGCGACGAGCAGCTGACCGCGGTGGTCGGCGCGCTCACCGCCCGCGGCATCACGCTCGCCGGCATCTCCACCGAACTGCCCAGCCTTGACGAGGTGTTCCTGTCACTCACCGGCCACCGGGCCGGCGTCGCGCAGCACGTCTCCCCCGCCCCCGAGGAGGTCGCCGTATGAGCACGGCCACCGTCACCGCGCCCACCGCTCCGGTCACCGACGGCCGCATCGGGCTGCGCGGCAATCTGCGCCACGTCGGCGCCCTGGTCCGCCGCAATCTGCTGTGGATCCGGCAGGACCCGGAGTCGATGTTCGACGCGATCCTGTTCCCGATCGTCTTCTGTCTGCTGTTCGTGTTCGTCTTCGGCGGCGCGATCGCGCACGACCGGCACGCCTATGTGAACTACGTGGTGCCCGGCCTGATGGCGATGATGGGCATGAACATCGCCCAGGGCGTCGGCACCGGCTTCAACGAGGACTTCCAGAAGGGCGTGATGGACCGCTTCCGGTCCCTGCCCATCAGCCGGGGTTCCGTCCTGATCGCCAAGATCACCGTGGAGATCGGGAGGATGCTCGTCGCCACGGCGGTCCTGCTCGCGGTGGGCTTCCTGCTCGGCCTGTCGGTGTCGAACGTGCCCGGCCTGTTCGCGTCCATAGGTCTGTCGATGGTCTTCGGGTTCGGCGTCATGTGGATCTTTCTGACCCTGGGCGTGGTGATGAAGAGCGCCCAGGCCGTCCAAGGGATGGGGTTTCTCGTGCTGATGCCCTTGCAGTTCGGTTCGTCGATCTTCGCCCCGACCACGACCATGCCGGGCTGGCTCCAGGCCTTCACCGACTACAACCCGCTGTCGACGCTCGCGGACGCGGCCCGCGGCCTGATGAACGGCCACCAGCCGGTCGCCCACGACGTGCTGATGACCCTCGGCTGGTCGGTCGTCCTCACGGCGGTGATGGCGCCGATCGCCATCCGCAAGTTCACCACCAAGAGCTGACCGGCCGGGCGGCACGGCCGGCCCGTGTCAGACGAGGGCGGTGGCCTCCTTGGCGGAGAGGCCGCCGCCCTCCGCGTACGCGGCCTCGTACGCCGCGTCGCCCAGCACGGCCCGCACGTCCGCCTCCGCTCTGGCCCGGGTCTCGCGCTCCATCCTCGCCGGGTAGTGGCCGGGCGGCAGCAGCCCGTCGGCGGCACCCAGGCAGACCGCCGCGTCCCGGGCGCGGCTCCCGCCGTCCGCACGGGCGAGCGCGATCGCGGCGGTCGTCAGATGAGTCGACGTCAGATGCGGCGCGATCATCACCGCCATCCGGTCCCCGGCCCGCTCGAGCGCCTGCCGCACCGTGGCCAGGGCCTGCGGGTACCGCTCCTCCAGCACATCCAGCCAGGCGTTCAGACCGAGCACGATGCCGTCGAAGACCGGGAAGCCGAAGTCGCCGAACTCGCTGCGCAGCAGGCGCGTCTGTTCGCGCGCCTCGGACAGCCGGCCGGTACGGCTGAGCCACCATGCCAGCGAGAGCCGGGCGAACGGACGGGCACCGTTCGTCTTGTCGTGGGCTTCCTCGATGACCTGGCGCAGCAGCCGCTCCCCCTCTTCGCCCTGCCCGGCCTCCAGCAGCACACTGCCGAGACGGGCGCCGAGCACGGCCATCTGGGAGCGGGCCCCGAGCTGTTCGGCGTACTCCCGGGCGGCCCGGTAGTCGTCGGCGGCGGGCAGGCAGTCGCCGCGCCGTTCGCGGGCCTCGCCGCGGGCGGACAGGGCCTCGGCCGCGCCCCAGGCGTCCCCGAGCCGGCGGAAGATCTCCAGTGCCTCGTCCGCATCCCGGGCCGCGTCCGCCGCCCAGTCGCTGCGGTTGGCGAGCATGTTGGCGCGCAGTTGGAGGATCTGCGCCAGCTCCCAGGTGTAGCCGAGTTCGCGGCAGGTGCGCACGGACTCGTCGAGGGCCGCGATCATCCGGTCCAGATCGGTGCTGAGCAGGACCGCGAAGAACCACAGGGAACCGGGCACCCGGCAGATCTGCGGCTGGCCGGGACGGTAGGTCTCGCTGACGACGCGCAGCTTCTCCCTGGCCTGCGGCGTGTCCCACGCCTGGAACGCCATGTCCATGCAGGCGAAATGGACGAGGTGGGCGGCGCGGCGGGCCTCGTCGAGGATCTCCGGGCGCATCGGCGGCGGACTGTCGATGCACCGCTCGGGCAGGTCGGGCACCGGCCGCGCGGGCGCCACGAAGGGATCGGGGCCGAGCGCCATGACGGCGGCGGACCAGATACGGCCCTCGGCGCGCAGATCCCGCATCTGCCAGTACCAGCACAGCGAGAGCAGCAGACACAGTGCCTCCTGCTCGTCGTGGGCGGCGACGGCACGGCGCAGGGCGGTGCGCAGGTTCTCGTACTCCACCTGGAGCCGTTCGATCGCGGCGCGCTGGGCGGACGAGCGCAGCAACGGGTCGGTGGTGCGGGCCAGTTCGCGGTAGTACGTGAGGTGGGCGCGCTCGGCGTCGGGCCGGTCACCCGACTCGTCGAGCCGTTCGCCGGCATACTCGGCGACGGTCTCCAGCAGGCGGTAGCGCATCTGTCCGTCGCCCGAAGGGGCGGCCACCACAAGGGACTTGTCGACGAGCGAGCCGAGCGCCTCCAGAGCGGCGGGGCCGCACACGGCCTCGGCGGCGGTCAGGTCGCAGCCGCCGGAGAAGACGGACAGCCGGCGCAGCACCGCGCGCTCGTCCGCGTCCAGCAGGTCCCAGGACCAGTCGACGACGGCCCGCAGGGTCTGCTGCCGGGGCAGCAGGGTCCGGCTGCCGGAGGTGAGCAGCCTGAAGCGGTCGTCGAGCCGGTCGGCGATCTGGCGCGGCGACAGCATCCGCAGCCGGGCCGCCGCCAGTTCGATGGCGAGCGGCAGTCCGTCGAGGCGGCGGCAGATCTCCGCGGCGGCCGCGGCGGTGTCCTCGTCGGCGTCGACGCGGAAGCCGGGCCGGGCGGCGGCGCCGCGGTCGGCGAGCAGCTTCAGCGCGTACGGCTGCGGAAGCGGTCCGACCGGGCGCAGCAATTCTCCCGGCACGCTGAGGGGTTCGCGGCTGGTGGCGAGGACCGTCAGCCCAGGGCAGTGCCGCAGCAGGTGGTCGACGAGGCGGGCGGCGGCGTCCACGACGTGTTCACAGTTGTCGAGGATGAGCAGCATGCGGCGGCGGGAGCAGTGCTCGGCGAGCCGCAGGAGCGGGTCGTCGTGCCGGTCGGCGACGACACGCATCTCCTCGGCGCCGGCGCCGCGCAGCACGGTCTCCCGGGCCCCCACGGCGGTCAGCACGGCCTCGGGCACCGCCTCCGGGTCGTCGAGGGGCGCGAGCTCGGCCAGCCACACGCCGTCCGGGGCCTCGCGCGCCACGGTCTCGGCGGCCTCCTGCGACAGCCGTGTCTTCCCGGCGCCGCCGGGTCCGAGCAGGGTGACGAGCCGGGCGGCCGCGAGGTCGCCGCGCAGGGTCTCGATGTCGGTGTCCCGCCCTACGAAGGAGGTCAGGCGGGCCCGGAGGTTGCCGGGGCGCGGCGAGGGGACGGGACCCGTGCTACCGGAGGGTGCGGCGGCCGCGTGCGGGACGGTGGTGTGGGGGGCGTCGGCGTGCGGCGGGGCGCCGGACGGTACGGATGCCGAGGTACGCGCCGCCTGTCCGTGCAGCAGCTCCCCGTGCAGCACCCGCAGTTCCGGACCCGGGTCGGACCCGAGGCGGTCCGCCAGCAGCTGTCGTACGTCCTCGTAGGCGGCCAAAGCCTCCGCCGGACGGCCCGCGTCGCGCAGCGCGCGCAGCCGCAGTGCCTGGAGGGACTCGTCGAACGGGTGCAGATCGCACAGGGCGGTCAGCTCGGGCAGATGCTGCTCCCCGTCGCCGAGCGCGAGGGCGGCGGCCAGGCGGGCACGCCGCGCGTCGAGGCGGCGGGTCTCCCAGCGGGCCCCCTCCGCGGCACGGTCCGGGAGGTCGGCGAGGGCGGGCCCGTGCCACAGGGCGAGGGCGTCGTCGAGCACGACCGCCGCCTTCCCCGGGTCGCCGTCGGCCAGCGCGCGCAGACCCTCGCCGGCGAGCCGCTCGAAGCGGTGCAGGTCGACGTCGTCCGGGGCCGCCGCCAGCCGGTAGCCGCCGTCCGCCGACTCCACCGCGTCCGGCCCGACCGTCCGGCGCAGCCGCCCGACCAGCGCCTGGAGGGCACCGGTGGCGTCGGCGGGCGGGTCGCCGTCCCACACCTCGTCGACGAGCAGGGCGACCGGGACCGGCCGTCCGGCCCGCAGGGCGAGCACGGTCAGCAGAGCACGCAGCCGTGCCCCGCCGACCGGGACGGGCGTGCCGTCGGCGCGGAGTGCCTGGGTGGTGCCGAGGATGCGATAGCGCACGGGGTCCATTGTCTCCGGTGACGAGGGAGGTACCGCCCTGCTCATGGGCCCCCGGCTCGAGGGGGGCCGAGAGGGCGGACAAGCCGGGAGTCCTGGCGGGCCGTTCACGGGCCTTGCAGGGCCCCGCCGGGCACATCGAGGTCGACGAGGACGCCCGGCCGTCCCTCGCCGAACCACTTCGGACAGCGGTGGACGACGTCCAGCGAGCGCTCGCCGGGCACCGGTGCATAGCTGCGCGAGCCGGGTGAGACGGGGGCGAAGGCCTGGTTCACCACCCGGATCGCACGCACGTACCCGGTGGTCTCGTCCCAGCCGTCGCTGTGCCGCTCGACGCAGAGCAGACCGCTCCGATGGGCGTTCGCCGGCGCGGCGTCCCCGGGCAGGGCGGCGACCAGGCCGTCCGCCGCCCGCACCAGCCGAAGCGCGCCGGTCACCTCCTCCGCCGGTCCGGCGAAGGTGCTCAGCCCGTCGTCCCAGCCTCCGCCGAGCACGTCGTCGGCGTCCGCGAGCAGCAACGGCCAGCTCACCTCCTCGCCCACCGAGAACGGTGTGCCGCAGCACTCCATCTGCCAGTCCGCGTAGAACACCTTCCAGATACCCACGCCCCCCACCTTTGCGGAACTCGGGCGCAACGGCGAGACGTTTTCCCGGTGTGCCCGGTACGGTCGGGCAGTCCCCCGCACACGTCGAGTCCAGGGAGCCCCATGACCACCGCCGCCACCCGGCGCAGCGACCGGAGGATCAGCCCCGTCTTCGTCGGGCTGCTGGGCGTGACGGCGGTCACCGGCTGGGCAACCTGGACCGGTTTCGCCGAGCAGCCGGGCGTCGCCGTGTTCCTGTTCGTCACGGCCGCCTGGATCGTGTCGCTGTGTCTGCACGAGTACGCGCACGCGCGCACCGCCCTGCACAGCGGTGACATCTCGATCGGCGCGAAGGGCTATCTCACGCTCAACCCGCTGAAGTACACCCACGCGCTGCTGAGCATCGTGCTGCCGGTGCTTTTCGTGATCATGGGCGGGATCGGTCTGCCGGGCGGCGCGGTCTTCATCGAGCGGGGCCGGATCCGGGGCCGCTGGCGGCACAGCCTGATCTCGGCGGCGGGGCCGCTGACGAACGTCCTGTTCGCGGCGGTGTGCACGGCCCCGTTCTGGCTGCACGCGCTGGACGGGGTGCCCGCCGACTTCCGCTTCGCCCTGGCCTTCCTGGCACTGCTCCAGGTCACGGCCGCGATCCTGAACTTCCTGCCGGTGCCGGGCCTGGACGGCTACGGGGTGATCGAGCCGTGGCTGTCGTACAACGTCAAGCGCCAGGTGGAGCCGTTCGCACCGTTCGGTCTGCTCGCCGTGTTCGCGATCCTGTGGATGCCGTCGGTGAACGTCGCGTTCTTCGACGCGGTCCACTCGGTCCTGAACGCACTGGGCATCGACGACCTGCACAGCTACTGCGGTCAGGAGCTGTACCGCTTCTGGCGGCCCACGCCCGACGTCTGCGTCAGCCGGTGACCGAACGGCCCCGGCCCCGGCTGCGGCGGACGTAGTACCAGGCCATGTTGGACGACACTCCCGCGAGCAGCACCCAGACGATCCCCAGCCAGCTGCCCTGGACGAAGGAGACGACGGCCGCGGCGACGGACAGGACGCACACGGCGAGGGCGTAGAAGGCGAGGCGGGGCATGGGGGTCGGCTCCTGACGGACGGACGGTGGTGTCGTACGGCGTCCAGTGTCCCCCATGCCCGCGGCCCGGCCGGCCCCTGCCGGCCTAGACGTCGGTCACCCTCAGCCCGGCGTGCGCCTTGTACCGCCGGTTGACGGAGATCAGGTTCGCCACGAGAGCCTCGACCTGGTGGGCGTTGCGCAGCCGCCCGGCGAAGACGCCGCGCATGCCGGGGATGCGGCCGGCCAGCGCCTGCACGATCTCGACATCGGCGCGCTCCTCGCCGAGGACCATGACGTCGGTGTCGATCTGCTCGATCTCCGGGTCCTCGAGGAGGACCGCGGACAGGTGGTGGAAGGCGGCGGTGACCCGCGAGTCCGGCAGCAGGGCCGCGGCCTGCTCCGCGGCGCTGCCCTCCTCGGGCTTGAGCGCGTAGGCGCCCTTCTTGTCGAAGCCGAGCGGGTTGACGCAGTCGACGACGAGCTTGCCGGCCAGCTCCTCGCGCAGGGACTGCAGGAGCGGGCCGTGGCCCTCCCAGGGCACGGCGACGATCACAAGGTCGCTGCGGCGCGCGGTCTCGGCGTTGTCGGCGCCCTCGATGCCGTGGCCGAGCTGCCCGGCGGCGGCCTGGGCGCGCTCCGTGGCGCGGGAGCCGATGATCACCTTCTGGCCGGCCCTGGCGAGCCGGTAGGCGAGGCCCTTGCCCTGCGGCCCGGTTCCGCCGAGCACGCCGACGACGAGCCCGGAGACGTCGGGGAGGTCCCAGGGGTCCTTGGCGGGGGCCTTGGATGCACTGTCGCTAGAGGTCATGGGCCGACTCTACGTGCGCTGCGGTCCCGCATGCCGCTCAGGCGAGGGCCGCCACCGGGATCCGGCGGAAGGTGATCGTCTCGTAGGCGCCGAAGTCGCCCGTCTCGTAGAGCAGGCCGACGGTGTCCGCGTCGACACGGACCAGGTCGGAGTAGGCGGCGGGCAGTCCGTCGACGGGGTACGCGGGCCGCCAGGTGGTGCCGGCGTCGGCGGAGACGCGCACGGTCATCAGGGCGCGGAAGGCGGGGTCCGCGGGGCCGGAGAACAGGAGCAGGTCGGGATCGCGCAGATGCAGGACGCTGCCCTGGCAGACGGGGGCGACGAGGGCCGCCTGCGGCCGGAAGGGTTTCACCAGGGTGCGGCCGCCGTCGGCGGAGTGGGCGTCGGCTCGGTTGCCGGGGGACGGGGAGTCGTTGCGGGCATTGAAGTAGACGCGTCCGTCGGGGAGTTCGGCCGCCGTGGTCTCGTTGACATTGACGTAGCCGTTGGTGTTCTCGTCCAGGTAGCCGAGGTACCAGCTCTCGCCGCGGTCGTCGCTGAGGAGGCAGTGGCCGCTGTTGTACTTGGCCTCGGTGCCGGTGTCGGTGCCGGCGGGCGGGAGGGTGTGGTTGCCGGGGACGAGGACACGGCCGGTGGTGAGCTGGAGGGCGTGGCCGGGGGTGGTGGCGTACCAGCGCCAGCCCGGCTTCTTCACCTGCGCGGTGATCTCGCGCGGGCCGGACCAGGTGAGCCCGTCGTCGTCGCTGTGCTGCACCCAGACGCGGCGCCCGTCGGCCGCCTTGACCTTGCCGCGCAGGATGGCGTCCTCCGTCGCGCTCGCCGCCGCGCGGACGTGGACGAGCAGGATGCGGCCGGTGTCCAGGACGACCGGCGCGGGGTTGCCGGCGAGGCCGTTGCCGTTGCGGGCGACGGCCTGGAGCGGGCCCCAGGTGCGGCCGCCGTCCGTGGACCGCCGGAGCACGATGTCGATGTGCCCGTGGTCGGCGGAGGAGGTCACCCGCCCCTCGCAGAAGGCGAGGAGGGTACCGGCTCGCGTCGCGGCGACGGCGGGGATCCGGTAGCTGGCGTAGCCTTCGCGTCCCGCCCGGAAGGGCACGGCCCCCCCGACGGCCTCGGCGGTACCGGCCCCTTCGGGGATCTCGGTGGTCTCGCCTGACTCGACTGCCCGGGTGTTCTCGGTCATGCGGCTCCTCGGGGGGGGGGGGGGAACGGCTGCGGCACGGGACGCGGCCGCTGTGAACTCTGGGTCGGCTCTTTGCCCCGTCGAGGCGAATTCGGGATGAACTCGGGGTCACGAGTGGCCGGTTGCGGCAGGATGCCTTCGTATGGACGCCGTACGGGTCGCGTTGCTGCGGGAAGTGCTCGCCGGGACCGAGTGGCTGGGTGCCACGCGGCGGTTCGCGGGGGCCCTGCGCGGTTCGGTGGTGTCGCACGGGGGCGGGCTGCTGCTGGTCGGCACGGAGGAGTACGAGCCCTGGCATCTGGCCGCGCACCTGGTCGACGAGGCGGCCTGGTCGGGTACGCCGGAGCTGTCGCCGACGCTGGTCCGGCACGCGGCGCGGACCTCGGACCCGGCTCATCTGGCGGTGGGGCTCGGGCGGCTGTCGGCGGCGCGGCGCGGGGAGACGCTGCTGGTGGTGTCGCCCGCCGCGCCGGGGGCGGGGCTGCTGGAACGGGTCCATGACGCGCGACGGGCCGGGGCCACGGTGCTGGCGCTGGAGTCCGGGGACCGCGAGCTGGTGGCCATGGCGCACGAGGCGCTGACGGTGCCGGTGGACACGGACCTCGATCTGGACACGGTGCAGCACCTGGTGAGCGCGGCTGCCGGGGAGAACGCGCTGCCGGTCCCGCGGGGCCGTCGTCGCTTCCGGGACCGGTTGTCGCGCCTGGCCGACCAGCTGACGTCGCCGCCGCCGACACGGTGGTGAGCACCCGGGGAAAACCGGTTGCCCCGGGCGCCGGGTCGGCTGAGCATGGCCCGTCGTGACCGAAGACACCTCCCACGGCCCGCCACCTCCCCCACCCACTCCCGCCTTCGCCGCGGCCCCGCCCGCCGACGCGGAACCGGGCCCCCGGCTGCGCGCCCTGCTCCCCGACCTCGCGCCGTGGCAGGCTTCGGCGGACTTCCGCAGGCTCTGGCTGGCCGGGCTGATCACCAACTTCGGCAGCTTCCTGACCTTCGTCGCACTGCCCGTGCAGCTGAAGGAGCTCACCGGCTCCACGGCGGCCGTCGGCGCGATCGGTGCCGTGGAACTCGTCCCTCTGATCGTCTTCGGCCTGTACGGCGGTGCGCTCGCCGACGCCCTGGACAAACGGAAGCTGATCGTCCATACGGAGGCCGGCCAGGGTCTGCTGTGCGCCGCCCTGCTGCTGAACGCGGTGCCGCCCGAGCCCCGGGTCTGGCCGCTGTATGTGGTCGCAGCCCTGAGCTCGGCGCTCGCCTCGGTCCAGCGCCCCGCCCTCGATTCCCTCGTGCCGCGCATCGTGGCGCACGAGCACCTGCCCGCCGCCGCCTCGCTGAACTCCCTGCGCTGGACGATCGGCGGGGTGGCCGGACCGGCGCTGGCCGGTGTGGTGGTGGCGTATGCGGGCCTGGCCTGGGCGTACGCCGCCGACCTGGTGACCTTCGTGGCGTCCGTCGCGCTGGTCGTGGGCCTCGCCGCCTCTCCCGCGTCGCACGAGGCGGTGAAACCCTCGCTGCGGTCGATCGCGCAGGGCGCACGGTATGCCTGGAGCCGGAAGGAACTGCTGGGCACGTACGCCGTGGACATCGCCGCGATGCTCTTCGCGATGCCGCTGGCGGTACTGCCGTTCCTCGCGGACGAGCTGGGGGCCGCGTGGTCGCTCGGACTGATGTACGCGAGCATCCCGGCCGGAGCCCTGGTCGTGTCGCTGACCAGCGGCTGGACATCGCGCATCCACCGGCACGGCCGGATGGTGGTCCTCGCGGCGGCGGGCTGGGGCCTGGCCGTCGCGGCGGCGGGGGTCGTGCGGAACGTCTGGCTGGTGCTGCTGTTCCTGACCCTCGGCGGCTGCTTCGACATGATCAGCGGGATCTTCCGCGGTGCGATGTGGAACCAGACGATCCCGGACGAGCTGCGGGGCCGCCTGGCCGGGATCGAGCTGCTGTCGTACTCCGTCGGCCCCCAGCTGGGCCAGGTCCGTTCCGGTGGGATGGCGGCGTGGCGGGGCGTGCGTACGTCGATCTGGTCCGGCGGCCTGGTGTGCACGGGCGCGGTGGCCCTGCTGGCCCTGTGCCTCCCGGCGCTGATGGACTACGACGCCCGCACCAACGAACACGCGAGGCGCATGAGGGCGCGCCGGGCGGGGACGGCGGGCTGAGGCCCGACCCGCACGCCCCGGCCGCTCAGTCGTCCTCCCGTTCCCCCGCGGGAGCGTCGTGCCAGCGGGGGTCGGTGTCCCACTCCTCGTTCCGCTCGCGCGCGATCTCCATCGCGTGCTCCGCCTCAGCGCGGGACGCGTAGGGCCCGAAGCGGTCCTTGGCCGGGCACTCCGGGCCCTCCTCGACCTTGCGGTGCTCCAGGCAGTAGTACCACTCTCCGGGCTTCCCGACCGTCCGCTTCTTGAACAGCGCCATTGCAGGAGCTCCTTTCACCAGGGCCCATGTTCCCGTAGACGCGCTGGATAGACTCGCTGGCATGTCTGGCCAGTCACTGCTCGTACCAGGAGAGCTGTCTCCCACCCGTTCCGTTCCCGGAAACATCCGGCGCCCCGAGTACGTCGGCAAACCCGCGCCGACCCCGTACACGGGGCCCGAGGTGCAGACCCCGGAGACCATCGAGGCGATGCGCGTCGCCGGGCGGATCGCGGCCCGGGCGATGGCCGAGGCGGCGAAGCTGATCGCCCCGGGCGTCACCACGGACGAGCTGGACCGGGTCGCGCACGAGTACATGTGCGACCACGGCGCCTATCCGTCGACGCTCGGCTACCGCGGCTTCCCCAAGTCGCTGTGCACCTCGGTCAACGAGGTCATCTGCCACGGCATCCCGGACTCCACGGTCCTGCGCGACGGGGACATCATCAACCTGGACGTGACGGCGTACATCGGCGGCGTCCACGGCGACAACAACGCCACGTACCTGGTCGGCGACGTGGCCGAGGAGTCCCGGCTGCTGGTCGAGCGCACCCGCGAGTCCCTCAACCGCGCGATCAAGGCCGTCCGGCCGGGCCGGCAGGTCAACGTGATCGGGCGGGTCATCGAGTCGTACGCCAAGCGGTTCGGCTATGGCGTGGTGCGGGACTTCACCGGGCACGGGATCAACTCGTCGTTCCACTCCGGGCTGATCATCCCGCACTACGACAGCCCGCACGCGACGACGGTCATGCAGCCCGGCATGACCTTCACCATCGAGCCGATGCTCACCCTCGGCACGCACGACTACGACATGTGGGACGACGGCTGGACGGTCGTCACGAAGGACCGCAGGCGCACGGCCCAGTTCGAGCACACGCTGGTCGTCACGGACACGGGCGCGGAGATCCTGACCCTGCCGTAAGCCCCCTGGACGTCCCGTCCGCCTCCGCGAGCCCGCTCCGTCACGGAGCGGGCTCCGCCGTGTGGAGAAGCCCCGGGATCCTGGGTACGGTTTTACCGACAGACTGTCGGTAAAACCGTGGAGGCCCCATGAACGCGCCGGACCCGTCCCGCACGGCGTTCTCGACGCTCCTGCGCACCGCGTCCCACGACCGCCACCGGGAAGCGAACACCTCGGCCTTCATCACCGATCTGCTCGCCGGCAGGCTCGGCATCGAGGCGTACGCCCGGTACACCGAGCAGCTGTGGTTCGTGTACGAGGCCCTGGAGGCCGGCGCCGAGCGGCTGGCCGGCGACCCGGTGGCCGGCCCCTTCGTACGGCCGGAGCTGTTCCGGCTGGCCGCGCTGGAGCGCGACCTCACGCATCTGCGCGGCCCCCGCTGGCGGGCCGGGCTCACCGCGCTGCCCGCGACACGGGCGTATGCGGCGCGGGTGCGGGAGTGCGCCGAGCAGTGGTCCGGCGGGTACGTGGCCCACCACTACACCCGCTATATGGGCGACCTCGCCGGTGGCCAGATCATCCGCGACACCGTGGAGAGGACCTGGGGTTTCACCCGGAAGGGCGATGGGGTGCGGTTCTATGTGTTCGAGGGGATCGCCAACCCGGCCGCGTTCAAGCGGACATACCGGGCGCTCCTGGACGGGATCCGGGCGGACGACCTGGAGAAACAGCGGGTCATCGCAGAATGCGAGCGGGCCTACGCGATGAACACGACGGTCCTGCGGGCCCTGGGCGAGGAGTTCCCGCAGAGCGCCTAGCCGGCGCCCGGCGGCCCTCAGCGCTCCAGGAAGACCCGGCCCCCGACCTCGACCCATCCCTCAGGCTGCGGGGCCGTGAGAATCTGGGAACCCGCCCCCTGGCGGATGTTGAGCGCACGGCCCAGCCGGGCCGTCAGCAGCAGGGCCGCCGCACCCGTCGCCTCGTCCTCGTCGATGCCGTCGTCACGGCCGGGGAATCCTCGCGCCCTGATCCGGCCCGCCGCCTCGTCCTCCCAGGCCCAGGCGTAGATCCACTCCCCCGGCGGGGGGACGTCCAGGGCGTCGACCTCGGCGGCCGTCGCGTACCGCCGCAGCGTGCGCGGCGGCGCCCACTCCGGGCGGGCCTCGATCCAGCTGAACTCGCCGTCCAGGCGCGCCCCCATCATCCCGGCCGGGGTGACCAGTTCCGGTACGTCGAGCAGCCAGGCCGCGCCTACACAGGGGTGCCCGGCGAACGGCAGCCGCAGGGTGGGCGTGTAGATGTCGATGACGCCGCGCTCGGGGTCGTCGACGAACACGGTCTCGCTGAAGCCGAGCTTCGCGGCCAACGCCTGGCGGTCACTTGGCTCCGGGACCGCGGAACCGTCGCGGACGACGCCCAGTGCGTTGCCGTATGCGCCGCGCGGTCCGCAGAAGACGCGCAGCACGTCGTAGTCAGTCACGCGGGCATTGAAGCACCCCCCGCCCGCCCGGCCGCCGTCTCGACCGTTTCCCGGCTCCGCGGTGGGCGGTTGTGATGAAGCCGTGCCTGTGATCTTTCCGCGATGCCGAATTTCGACAGGGGTGGTTTTTAGTCAGGTAAGCCTCATGTAAGTTAGGGCAGCCTCACCGAACTGCCCGACCCGAGCCTGGAGCATCCATGCGAGCCGTCCGACTCTCCGTCGTCACCGCAGCCGCCGCGGCCGCCCTGACCGCCGTCACGGCCTGCACCGCCAAGAGCGACGCCAAGGAAGGCGACGCGATCCAGGTCACGGCCGCCGACTCGAAGTGCGAGACCTCCACGAAGTCGGTCCCGGCCGGCCACGTCACGCTGAGCATCGAGAACAAGGGCTCGAAGGCCACCGAGGTCGAGATCGTGTTCCCGGACGACCGGATCGTCTCGGAGAAGGAGAACATCGGCCCGGGCACCAAGTACACGCTGACCGCCGAGGTCAAGGCCGGTTCGTACGAGATCGCCTGCCGGCCCGGCATGAAGGGCCACGGCGTGCGGCAGAAGCTGACCGTCACCGGCGGCTCGGCCGCCAAGCGGGACCCGAGGCTGGACAAGGCCGTCGCCGACTACCGTGCGTACGCCCAGGACCAGGCCGACGAGACGCTGCCCCGCGTCGAGGCCTTCGTGAAGGCGGTCAAGGACGGCGACCTGGAGGCCGCGAAGAAGGCGTACGCCTCCTCCCGCATCGGCTGGGAGCGCACCGAGCCGGTCGCGGAGTCCTTCGGTGACATCGACCCGAAGGTCGACACGCGCGCCGACGGCCTGGAGCAGGGCCAGAAGTGGACCGGCTGGCACCGGCTGGAGAAGGCCCTGTGGCAGGACAAGAAGGTCGGCGCCGAGGAGAAGACCCTCGCCGACCAGCTCGTCACCGATCTGAAGGACTGGCAGTCCCGGGTCGGCAAGGCCGAGATCACCCCGACCTCCATGGCCAACGGCGCCAAGGAGCTGCTCGACGAGGTCGCCACCGGCAAGGTCACCGGCGAGGAGGACCGCTACTCGCACACCGACCTCGTCGACTTCAAGGGCAACGTCGAGGGCGCGCAGAAGGCCTACGAGCTGCTCAAGCCGGTGGCGCAGAAGAACGACGCGGCGCTGGTCACCGAGCTGGACAAGCAGTTCACGGCCCTGAACACGCTGCTGGACAAGTACCGCACCAACAAGACCTCCTACGACTTCGTCTCCTACGACAAGGTCGGCAAGGACGACCGCAAGGAACTCTCGGACGCGGTGAACGCGCTAGCCGAGCCGCTCTCGAAGCTCGCCGCCGCGGTTGTGAAGTAGGGAGCTGCGACCATGACGGACACGACGGACATGACGGACGCGACGGACACAACTGCTCCGGAGACCACCGCCACCTCCTCCCCGGCCCCCTCGCGACGCGCCCTGATCGGCTGGGGCGGCGCGGGGCTCGCGCTCGGCGCCGCCGCGGCCGGCGGTGCGGTGGCCATGACCCGTACCGGCGACGACCTGGACCCGGCGGGCGCCGGTACGGGTGCCGCCGTCGGCTTCCACGGCGCGCACCAGGCGGGTATCGCCACGCCCGTGCAGGACCGGCTGCACTTCGCCGCCTTCGATGTGAAGACCGGCGACCGCGCCGAGTTCGTGCAGATGCTGAAGGACTGGACGGCGGCCGCGCGGCGGATGACGGCGGGCCAGGCGGTGGGTGAGGGCGCCTACGGCGGGCTCGCCGAGGCCCCGCCGGACGACACCGGTGAGGCGCTGGGTCTCAGGCCGTCGCGGCTGACGCTGACGATCGGCTTCGGACCGTCGTTCTTCGAGAAGTTCGGGCTGGGAGACAAGCGGCCCGAGGCGCTGGTCGATCTGCCCCCGTTCCCGGGCGACAACCTCGACAAGTCCCGCACCGGCGGCGATCTGTGCGTCCAGGCCTGTGCGGACGACCCGCAGGTCGCCGTGCACGCGATCCGCAACCTGGCCCGCATCGGCTTCGGCAAGGTCGCCATCCGCTGGTCGCAGCTCGGCTTCGGCAAGACGTCGTCGACCACCCCGGACGCCCAGACGCCCCGCAACCTCATGGGGTTCAAGGACGGCACCCGCAATATCGCGGGCACGGAGACGGACCGGCTGAAGAAGTTCGTGTGGGTCGGCGACGGCGACGGACCGCACTGGATGACGGGCGGCTCATACCTCGTGGCCCGGCGTATCCGCATGAACATCGAGACGTGGGACCGCACTTCGCTTCAGGAGCAGGAGGACGTCTTCGGCCGCGACAAGGGAGAGGGCGCCCCCGTCGGCAAGGCGAAGGAGCACGACGCGCCGTTCCTGAAGGCGATGAAGCCCGACGCGCACGTACGGCTCGCGCACCCCGACTCCAACGACGGGATCACGATCCTGCGCCGCGGCTACTCCTTCACCGACGGCACGGACGGGCTCGGCCGCCTGGACGCGGGGCTGTTCTTCCTCGCCTACCAGCGCGATCCCCGCAAGGGATTCATCCCGTTGCAGCGCAGGCTCTCGGCGTCCGACGCACTCAACGAGTACATCCAGCATGTCGGTTCGGCCGTCTTCGCCGTCCCGCCCGGCGTCCGCGACAAGGACGACTGGTGGGGCCGGAGCCTGCTGTCCGAGGAGGCGTAGCCCGTGTTCTCCAACTATCTGATCGGCCTGCGGGAAGGGCTGGAGGCCAGCCTCGTCGTCTGCATCCTGATCGCCTATCTGGTCAAGACCGGCCGCAGGGACGCCCTGAAGCCGGTCTGGACCGGCATCGGCATCGCGATCGCGCTCGCGATGGGCTTCGGCAGCGTTCTCGAATTCGGCTCCCAGGAGCTGACGTTCCAGGCGCAGGAGGCGCTGGGCGGCTCTCTGTCGATCGTCGCGGTCGGCCTGGTGACCTGGATGGTCTTCTGGATGCGGCGCACGGCACGGCATCTGAGGTCCGAACTGCACGGCAAGCTGGACGCGGCCCTCGCGATGGGCACGGGCGCACTGGTCGCCACCGCGTTCCTGGCGGTCGGCCGGGAGGGCCTGGAGACCGCGCTGTTCGTGTGGGCGTCGGTGCACGCGGCCGGCGACGGCACCCCGCGCCCGCTCATCGGCGTGGCCCTGGGGCTCGCCACCGCGGTCCTGCTGGGCTGGCTGTTCTACCGCGGTGCCCTGAGGATCAACCTCGCCAAGTTCTTCACCTGGACCGGCGGCATGCTGGTCGTCGTCGCCGCGGGCGTACTCGCCTACGGCTTCCACGACCTTCAGGAGGCCGGCTGGATCCCGGGTCTGACGGACCTGGCCTTCGACATCAGCGGTGTCATCCCGCCGGACAGCTGGTACGGCACCCTGCTCAAGGGCGTCTTCAACTTCCAGCCGGACCCGACGGTCGTCCAGCTGGCGGTCTGGGCGCTGTACCTGGTTCCGACCCTGGCCGTCTTCCTCGTCACGCCGGAGTTCATCGCCCGGCTGACGGGCCGGCAGGCGGGCGGGGCCGCGCCTGCGGTCGAGACGAAGGTGCCCGCGTCCGAGTGACGCAGGCGGGTTGGGGAACCCCCCGCCCGCCCGGCTCCCCGCCCCGGTAGGGTTCGCCTCCGGGAAGGGGAAGGTGAAGGTCACTGATGAGCAGGGATCGCGGGGATCGCAACCCTCGAACGTTTCGTCGTCACAGTCGCTTCGTCCTGGCGGCGGCGGTGGCCGCCGCTGTGTCCATGGCGGCGAGCGGCTGTGTCGTCGTCCACGGCGAACGCGAGGTCGTGCCGACGGCGACCAGGGCGGAGGCCGCCCGCGCGCTCGAGGACTTCCTCGCCGCCTACAACAAGGCGGACAAGACCTACGACCGCTCCAAGGACGCGGACCGCGTCACCGGCGCCCTCGCCGACATCGACGCCGGCAAGCTGGAGGCGGGGCACAGGAACAACCCGGGCGGCAATCCCGGCCATTCTCCGCTGAAGCTGACCGACGCCAGGTTCACGATCCCGAAGAAGGCGGGCTGGCCGCGCTGGTTCGTCGCCGACACCCACGCCAACAAGGGCAGCGCGGACGCCCATTGGCTGCTCGTCTTCAGCCGCTCAGACCCGGACAAGGTGTGGTCGGTGTCGTATCTGACGATCCTCGCGGCGAACGACGTGCCGGCGTTCGAGACGGACAAGGACGGCTGGGCCAAGCCCGTCACCGCAGACGACGCGGCGCTCGCCGTGCGACCGCGCGGGCTCCCGGCGGCGTTCACGTCGTATCTCCGCAACGGCGGGGACGCTTTCGCGCCCGGCCCGCACACCTCACAGTGGCGGGCCGGCCGGCTGGCGGACGCGCGCAAGCCCGGGCTGGCCCGCCAGTACGTCGACCAGCCGCTGACCAACGGCGCGTACGCCCCGGTGGGGCTGCGCACCACCGACGGCGGCGCGCTGGTGTTCTTCGCCACGCGCCACTACGAGAAGCAGACGGCCGCGCGGGGCGTGAACATCAACATCAACGACGTGAACATCAAGGCCCTGGTGACCGGCGAGGTCAAGCAGTCGCTGACGCTGGAGTTCGTCTCCAACCAGGCGGTGCTGGACCCGGCGCACGGGAAGGTGGAATTCCTGAGCCGGGTGCAGGGGCTGACGGGGGCGCAGGGCGAGTAGCCGCCCCGGTGCTCCGGCTCAGCGCCGGTGCGGCCAGCCCGCGAGCCGGTCCTCGGGGGCGTCCTCGGCGTACCGCGCGCACGCGTCCGTCAGGTGCTCCAGCAGGCTCAGCGGATCCGGCAGCGCGTGCTCCGGCCCCCGTACCCACTGAACCGTCAGCTCACCGGGCAGCTGCGCGGGCGGTACGAGGACGTACGAGCCCCGGCAGTGCCAGCGCAGGCCCGGGTGCTCGTCCATCGTCTCCGGGTGGCAGTCCAGCTCGCACGGCCACCACTCGTCCTCGTCCTCGGGGGTGCCGCGGGTCAGCGTGAAGAACAGCATGCGTCCGTCGCCGGTAGCGGCGACCGGTCCCACCTCCACGCTGGAGGCGAGTATCCGCTCCAGGGCCTCCTCGCCGGCCTCCCGCGGGACGTCCAGCACGTCGTGCACCATCCCGGTCGCGGTGATGAAGTTCGCCTGCGGCTGGTGCCGGGCCCAGCGCTCGACCTGCGCCCGGTCCGTCGTGGACTGGGTCTGCCAGGCGAAGGAGACGGGGTGCCGGGCGGGCGTGGGACAGCCGATGCGGTCGCAGGAGCAGCGGTAGCCGACGGGGTGCGCGGCGGGCGCGAGCGGCAGTCCCGCGGCGGCGGCAGCCAGCAGCATCGCCTCGCGGCCGCCGTGGTCGGCGTCCTCCTTGAGACGGGCGGGACGGCGTCCACGCAGCCACTGGGAGATCCTGCCCTGCCCGCCCGCGCGGCGGCCGAACTCTGCGCTCATCTATCCCCTCGTCTCACTGCCGTGGTCGGGAAACATCCCCCTATCGTCCCACCATCCTGAGCCCTGGGTGACCGGAGCCCCCATCCGGGGTAGCCGGGGGACGCCGACCGCCAGCCGGTATGAGAGGGCATTGCGGGATTTACCGCCATGTATCCGGCGGACGGGGAGACGGAGGAATGCCCGACGGAGTGCCCCTCCACACTGCCGTACGACCGCCCCGGTGACGACCGACCACTGACGACGACCGACCACTGACGACGACCGACGGCCGAGGACCGACGGCCGAGGACCGGCCCGTTTCCCGCGGGGCGGTTTCGGGGCCCGTGCGTCAGTCCTCGTGCGGTAGGGGCCAGGGGGCGCCCCAGTGCGTGTCCCGGGCCGCCCGGTAGAGGGGGCCGTGGCGTTTGGTCACGGTGTCGCGGTGCAGGGACTCGTCCGGGCCGCACAGGTCGAGAAGCACCTGGCCCTTGCGGATCTGCGGTCTGCGGACGACCCGGGAGGCGGCCGGGTGCACCGGGAAGCGGGCCGCGGCCACATAGCTGAACTTCTCGTCCTCGTACGCCAGCGAGCCGCCCTTGACCTGCCGGTGCAGCGAGGAGCGGCTGACCCGGGCCGAGAAGTGGCACCAGTCCTCGCCGGGAACGATGGGGCAGGCCGCGCTGTGCGGACAGGGCGCGGCGACGCGGAATCCAGCGCCGATCAGACGGTCGCGGGCCTCGATGACCCGGGCATAGCCGTCCGGGGTGCCGGGTTCGACGACCACGACGGCCTGCGCGGCGACTGCGGCGGCGTCGACGACCGCGGCACGGTCGCCCTCGGTCAGCTCGCCGAGGACATAGGAGACCGTGACGAGATCAGTGCTCTTGAGGGAGAGTCCCGATCCGATACGAGAGCAGTGCCATGCGGCGGTCCTCAGCGCCGGGTGGGCGGCGGCGATCTCCCGGCCCAGCGCGAGCGCGGGCTCGGCCCAGTCGAGCACGGTGACCGGGCGCTCCCCGTCCCAGGTCGCACTGACGGCCCAGGTCGCCGCGCCCGTGCCGCCGCCGATGTCCGTATGGCTCCCCGGCGTCCATCCGGGCGCGGCGTCGGCGAACGCAGCCAGCGCCGCGGACATCGCCTCGAACGTCGCGGGCATCCGGTACGCGGCGTACGCGACCACGTCCGAACGGTCCCGCAGCACGGGCGCGTCCGTCGGGGTGCGCCCCCGGTAGTTGGCGATCAGCCGCTCCACGGCCGCCGCGGCCTGCCTCGGCGGAAGCCCGTCGAGCAGTCCGGCGAGGGCGGCGCGAAGGGTGTCGGCTGGGGAGACGGGGGCGTTCACCCACCGATTCTCTCAGGTGCCCCGGACCGCCCGCGCCAGCCGGTCTCCGGCCGCCACCCGCACCCGGTGGTCCGGGTCCCGGCGGCGGGGGTGGACGGTGTTCGCGAGAAGGACGAGGAAGGTGTCCGTCGCGGGGTCCAGGACCAGGGACGTGCCCGTGAAGCCCGTGTGGCCCGCCGCGCCCCGGCCCGCCAGCGCGCCCATGAACCACGGCTGGTCGACCGCGAAGCCCAGGCCCGGCGGGGTGAGCATCAACTCGACGAAGTCGGGGCCCAGGATGCGGGCGGGCCCGTAGGAGCCGCCGGACAGAAGGGTGCGGCAGAAGACGGCCAGGTCCCGTGCCGTCGAGAAGAGGCCCGCGTGTCCGGCCACCCCGCCGAGCGCCCACGCGTTCTCGTCGTGGACCACCCCCCGCAGCATGCCCCGGTCCGCCTTGGCCCATGGCCGCCGCTGGTCCTCGGTGGCCGCCCCGTCCGGGCACGGCCCGAAGCCCGTCGCCGTCATCCCGAGCGGGCGGGTGATGCCGTCGCGGACGAGTACGTCGAGGGTGCGGCCGGTGACACGCTCCAGGACGTACTGCAACAGCAGCAGGTTCAGATCCGAGTAGCGGTGGGTGCCGGGCGGTCCGGCCGGGGCCTCCGCGCGCAGCAGCGCCAGCCGGGCCGCGGGCGACGGGCAGTCGTACAACGGGAGTTCGGGCCGCAGCCCGGAGGTGTGGGTGAGCAGCTGCCGTACGGTGATGCCGTGTTCGGCGGCCGCGTGGAACTCCGGCAGATACGACGCCACGCGCGCGTCGATGCCGAGCGTGCCGCGCTCCAGCTGCTGCATCGCGGCGACCGCCGTGAACAGCTTGGTGAGCGAGGCCAGGTCGAAGGGCGTGTGCACGGTCATCGGCACCCGTGCCTCGGGCGGCAGTTCGACGCCCCGGTCCGTCTCCGCGTCGTACGCGGCGTAACGGACCGCCCAGCCCGCCGCCTCCTCCAGGGCGATCACCGGGCCGCGCCCGGCGATCACCACGGCACCCGCCGCCCAGGGGCGCTTCCCGCCGACGGCGTCGTGGAGGTCCCGTACGACAAGACGCAGTTCCTCCGGATCGAGCCCGGCCCGCTCCGGGGTGTCGATGCGCAGT
The DNA here is from genome assembly GCF_040644655.1 of Streptomyces sp. NPDC046931. NCBI lineage: Bacteria > Bacillati > Actinomycetota > Actinomycetes > Kitasatosporales > Streptomycetaceae > Streptomyces > Streptomyces sp. NPDC046931. The sequence continues at coordinate 181,685 of NZ_JBEYWX010000007.1, read as the reverse complement.
CTCGGTGCGCTCAGCGCTCCTCCCCCAAACTCTCCACGCCCGCGTGTGTGCGGGTGTTCCAGGGACGGCACAGTGTCACGAAGCAGGTGGCGGCCACCAGTGCGGCCGCCAGTTGGACGACGGCCATCGGGACGGCGGTGTGCACGCCGGCGATCCCGACGAGCGGTGAGACGACGGTGGCGATGAGGAAGGAGGAGGTGCCGAGCAGCGCGGAAGCGGAACCGGCGTGGTGACGGGTGCGCATCAGGGCCAGTGCCTGGGTGTTGGGGAGGGTGAAGCCCATCGCCGACATGAGGACGAACAGGGCGGTGGCGACCGGGGCGAGCCCGACGGGCCCGAGGGCGCCCGTCACCATCAGCAGCAGTGCGGCCGCGGCGAGCGTGACGACGGTGAGGCCCGCCGCCAGCACCTTGTCCGGACCGACCCGCCCCACCAGAACCTTGCCGTTGATCTGCCCGGCGACCAGGAGCCCCACGGAGTTGAGGCCGAACAGCAGGCTGAAGGTCTGCGGGGAGGCGCCGTAGATCTCCTGGATCACGAACGGGGAGGCGCTGATGTAGGCGAAGAGCGCGGCGAAGGCGAAGCCGCCCGCGACGGTGTAGCCGGTGAAGGCGCGGTCCGCGAGCAGGGTCCGCATGGAGCGCAGGGCGAAGCCCACTCCCCCGCAGTGCCTCCCGGCCCGGGGAAGCGTCTCGGGCAGCCTCGCCCAGACGAGCGCGGCGAGCGCGATGCCTACGGCCGTGAGAACGACGAAGACGCCCCGCCAGTCGGTGACGCGCAGGATCTGGCCACCGATCAGCGGCGCGACGATCGGCGCGACCCCGGAGATCAGCATGAGGGTGGAGAAGAACCGGGCTATGGCCACGCCGTCGTACAGATCGCGGACGACGGCGCGGGCGATCACGATCCCGGCCGCGCCCGCGAGCCCCTGCACCAACCGGAACGTGACGAGCGCCTCGACCGAGGGCGCGAACGCGCACAGCGCGGTGGCGACGACATAGACGGCCAGCCCCGCGAGCAGCGGGCGCCGCCGCCCCCACTTGTCGCTCATCGGGCCGACCAGCAGCTGGCCGAGCGCCATGCCTGCGAGGCATCCGGTGAGGGTGAGCTGCACGGTCGCGGCGGGCGCGTGCAGGGACGTGGTGACCTCCGGCAGGGACGGAAGGTACATGTCCATGGCCAGCGGGGGTGTGGCGGTGAGGCCGCCGAGGAGGAAGGTGACCAGGAGACCGGTACGGCGGAGCGCGGCACCGTCCCGGGCGGGGGGTGCGGCGCCGGCGGTCGGCGGGGGCGCTGCGGAGACGGTCGCCTCCGCCTCGGGTATGTGGCCTTCCGGCTCGTTGTGGTGCTGCGTGGTGCGGCCACGCTCGGGCATCTGCCCCTCCCTCGTCTCACGGTCCGCCCACCATGCTCTCAGTTCCTGCGGGGTGGCAGGCGAAGCGGTCGCGAACCCGCCCCCTACGCTGCGGGTCCATGACGGACGGACAGACGAGGATCGCGGGGTGGACCCCGCGCGGGGCCGCGGGATGCGCACGGATCACGGAACGGCTGCCCGCACACCGGCGGCACCGACGCCCCTCGACGGCAGCCGGTGTCACCCTCGTCAACGCCGGTGACGCCCCTCCTCGGTCGCGTCCCGCCGCCTGCGCTCCCGCAGCGCGTGCGCCCCGCCGGCCAGCAGCGCCAGCACTCCCCCGCCGGCCAGGCCCCATGACAAGCTGTCACGCGCGGTGGCGCCCCCGGCGCCCGGTGCTACCCCACGCCCTGCCCTCGCCCGCGCGGGCGTCGCCTTCGCCCCGCCCTCGCTGAGCGGCTCCACCAGCGCACCCACGGCCCGGGCGGCCCCGGCGTGCGCGAAGCCCCAGTCGAGCAGGGCGGCGGTCTCCTCGTAGACGCCGTTGCCGCCGGGCTCGGGGTGCATCACGGTCACCAGAAGGGTGCGGCCCCCGCGGGTGGCGGCCCCCGTGAAGGTGTTGCCGGCGTGGCTGGTGTAGCCGTTCTTGACGCCGATGAGTCCCTTGTAGGTGCCAAGGCCCCACGCACCGGTCAGCAGGCGGTCGGTGTTCTGGATCTGGAAGGTCTTCTTGCCGCCCGCCGGGAAGTCGGCGGTCCTGGTGGCGCAGTACCCGCGGAAGTCGGCGTTCTTCAGGCCGTGACGGGCGAACAGGGTGAGGTCGTACGCGGAGGACAGCTGTCCTTTGTGGTCGAAGCCGTCAGGACTGACCACATGGGTGTCCAGGGCCTGGAGGTCCTCGGCCCTGGCCTGCATCTGGGCGACGGTCTTCGCGAGCCCGCCGTTGAGGTGGCTCAGGACGTGCACCGCGTCGTTGCCGGAGCGGAGGAAGACACCGAGCCACAACTGAGCCACGGTGTAGGTGATTCCGGGCTTGATGCCGACAAGGCTGGATCCGGCGGGGACGTCCGCGAGTTCGGCGTCGGTCACCTTGTGGGTCAGGCTCCGCTCGAACCTCCCGAGCACGGTGTCCGCGAACAGCATCTTCAGCGTGGAGGCGGGCGGAAGCCGCCGGTGGGCGTTGTACGCCGCCAGCACCTCGCCGCTCGCGTGGTCGGCGACGAGCCAGGAGCGGGCGGTGAGTTTCCTCGGCAGGCCGGCGGCGGCCGCCTGCACCTGCACGCCCGAAGCCCCGAGGCGCGCACCGCCGACGGGCGCGGAGCGCCCGGGGCGTGCCGAGACGGGCGCGGCGGCGGTCAGCGGCGCGGCGGCGGCGAGCCCGAGAACGGCACGCCGTGACACGCGCGCGGCACGGGGGGAGAACGAAGCGGAATCACGCACCCCGGGACCGTACAAAGTGAGCCTGTGGCAGCAGGCGGCGGGGTGACAAAAGGGTGGCAAAGGCCGGGTCATGACGGGGTCACCAGCGGAGTTCCCGGTGGTCCGCCCCGGCCCCGTACGGTCCCTGCCACCCGAACGGCACCGTGGGCGGGCCGGATGAGCGTGGGCGATGGGACGGTGGGAACGCGGAGCAGGAACCGTTCCTGTTGTCTGGCCCGGGAGTGATCGTGGACTGTGTCGACCGACGTGACGTGGGACTGCTGCTGCTCCGGCTGGGCACCGGCGGGGTGCTGGCCGCCCATGGCACACAGAAGCTGTTCGGCTGGTTCGGCGGCGGCGGTATCGAGGGCACGGGGCAGTTCATGGAGTCCGTGGGGTACCACCCGGGGAAGGCGAGCGCGACTGCGGCCGGGCTCGCGGAGGCGGGCGGTGGGATGCTGCTGGCGCTCGGCCTCATGACGCCTGCGGCCGGCGCGGCGGCGGCCGGCGCGATGGCGGGGGCGGCGGCGGTGCACGTACCGAACGGGTTCTTCGCCCAGAGCGGCGGCTACGAGCACGCGGCGTCCCTCGGCCTCACGGCGGCGAGCCTGGCGGTCACCGGGCCCGGCCGGCTCTCCGTGGACGCGCTTTTCGGGCACGCCGTGAACCGCGACTGGATGGTCCCGGCGGCGTTCGCGGTGACGGCGGCGGCCACGGCACTGGTGATCGGGACACGGAACAAGCGGCTGCGGAGGAAGAGGGAAGGGGAACAGGAGGCCTTGTTCGACGAGTAGCGGCCGCATGGGACGCTGCGGGTATGAACGAGCACGGCACTCCCGCGGACCTCTGGGACTCGATCGGCCGGCTGCACGCCTGGCTGGACACACACCGCGCGCACGGCGGCGCCGACGGCCTGCTGCTGCGGGTCCTGAAGCTGTCGGAGGAGGTCGGCGAGGTCGCCCAGGCGGTGATCGGCGCGACGGGGCAGAACCCCCGCAAGGGCACGACACACAGCTGGGAGGACGTCCAGGCCGAGCTGTGCGACGTGGTGATCACGGCCCTGGTGGCACTGCGCACGATGACCCCGGACGCGCGCGAGGTGTTCACGGCCCATCTGGAGCGGGTCACGACACGCTCGCTGAGCACGCCGGACGCGGGAGACGCACAGGGCTCCTGAGACGCTCAGGGATCCTGCGACGCACAGGGCTCCTGAGACGCTCGGGGATCCTCGTTGAGATCACGCCCGTGCGCCGAGCAGGCGCCGGGCGTTGCCGGACAGCCAGGCGTGGGTGATGTCGTCGCCGAGGCCCCTTCAGCGAACTACGGACGCGCAGCGCACGCAGGTTTTCGCCGCCGGGCGAACTTCGAGGCGCTCCGTCGGGATCGGCTCACCGCACTGCTCGCAGCGCCCGTAGTCGCCTCTCTCCAACCGTTCCAGGGCGCGATCGAGATCGTTCAGATGCTCGCGCGCCTGGGACAGCAGGGCGGCGACGTGCGCCCGCTCGAAGGCCGTGCTCGCCCCCTCCGGGTCGTGCTCGTCGTCAATGGCCACCAGTGCGTTCGCCTCGACGATCCCTTCGAACTCACGGCTAAGGGCGGATATCTGCTGCAGCGTGCCGACACGGTCGGCCGCGAGCAGCGCCCGCATCGACTCGCCCTGGGGTGCGGGAAAAGCGGCATTGATGCGTTGATCGCTCATATCGGAGGAAACCTCATTGTCTTGTGCCGAATTCCCGGGTGCTCGGGCGACGACGGCCTCAGCGATGACGTGGGCGGCCACGCTGGTACTGCTTCGGCCACGGGACGTCGTCACCGAGCACGTGGGCCGCGCGGAGCGGCCAGGTCGGGTTGCGCAGCAGTTCGCGCGCGAGCATGATCGCGTCGGCCGAGCGGTCCACGAGGATCTGGTCGGCCTGCTCCGGTGCGGTGATCAGGCCGACCGCGGAGACGGGCAGGGCCGCGCCCTCGCGGACGGCTCGGGCGAAGGGCACCTGGTAGCCGGGCTCCACTTCGATACGGGCGTTGTGGACGAGCCCGCCGCTGGTGATGTCCACCAGATCGACGCCGTGGGCCACCAGGTGCCGCGACAGCTCGACCGTCTCCTCCGGGGTCCAGCCGCCGTCGGCCCAGTCCGTGGCCGAGAAGCGTACGAACAGCGGGCGGTCCTCCGGCCACTGCGCCCGTACGGCGTCGGTGACCTGGACCAGGAAACGGCTGCGTCCGTCGAGATCGCCTCCGTACTCGTCGCTGCGGTGGTTGGACAGCGGTGACAGGAACTGGTGCAGCAGATAGCCGTGCGCGGCGTGGATCTCCAGGACCTCGAAGCCGGCGGACAGCGCCCGCGCGGCGGCCTCGCCGAAGGCCCGGACCAGAGCGCGGATGTCGTCCGCGCCGAGCTCCCGCGGGGCCGGCCAGTCGCCGAACGGCAGCGGTGACGGTGCGACCGTCTGCCATCCTCCGGCCTCCGGTTCGACGTACACGTCACCCTCCCAGGGCGGTGCCGTCGACGCCTTACGGCCGGCATGGGAGATCTGGATGCCGGCAATGGCTCCCTGCCCGTGGACGAAGTCGGTGATCCGCTTGTACGCGGCGGCCTGCCCGTCATCCCAGATGCCGGCGTCGGAAGGGGTGATCCGGCCCTCGGGTTCCACTGCCGTGGCCTCCTGCATGACCAGGCCGGACCCGCCGCGTGCCAGGGAGCCGAGATGGACCAGATGCCAGTCCTGCGGATAGCCGTCGACCGAGCTGTACTGGCACATGGGGGCCACCCAGGCCCGGTTTGGGAAGGTCGTGCCGCGGAGGGTGAGCGGCGAGAAGAGACGGCTCATCGGAGGCCTCGCAGAGGGATGTGGGACGGCGGGTGCCCCCAGCCGTCGAGCCGTGACGACCTGGGTTCCTGCGGGACGCCCCGCACGGTGGGTGCACCCCCGAGTACCCCGGCCGCTCGTGGCACACACCACCGGCCAGGCGTGCCGAAGGGGGCAGACGAGTCGGGCTGTACGCCGGGTTCTGTACCGGGGGTCCTCGCGGGCCCCTCGGTGACGGCCATCCATCTAGGGCCGACGTTGCCGTCGGCCTCGTGCGGTCTACCCGCGGACTCGGGCGGGCAGCCCTCAAGCGTCCGCGCAGAACCGCCTGTGACGGCGGCTCCTTTTGACCTTGCTCCAGGTGGGGTTTACCTAGCTGCCCAGGTCACCCTGGGCACTGGTGGTCTCTTACACCACCGTTTCACCCTTACCGAGGACCGAGATCCCCGGCGGTCTGTTTTCTGTGGCACTGTCCCGCGGGTCACCCCGGGTGGCCGTTAGCCACCACCCTGCCCTGTGGAGCCCGGACGTTCCTCGGGGAGGTTCACAACAACCCCCACGCGGCCGTCCGCCCGGCTCGTCTGCCGTGACGACCATGATACCGGGCGCACGCACCGGCCCGCTCCGGCGGTCAGAGGAACTGCTTCATGATCAGGCTGCGTGAAGGGCCGCGCCTCCGACGCCGTACGCTGACGCGGAGCCCGAGAGAAGGAGAATCCGTGCTGGTCCTGCTGCCCCCGTCCGAAGGCAAGGCTCCCTCGGGGAACGCCACCCCGTTGCAGCTGGAGTCGCTGTCGCTGCCCGGGCTGCGCACCGCGCGGGAGGCCGTGCTCGGGGAGCTGGTCGAACTGTGCTCTGGGGACGAGGACAAGGCGCGCGAGGTGCTCGGGATCGGCGAGGGCCTGCGCGGGGAGATCGCCAAGAACGCCGGGCTGCGAACCGCGGGAGCACGGCCCGCCGGGGAGATCTACACCGGTGTGCTCTACGACGCCCTGGACCTCGCCTCGCTGAACGCGGCGGCCCGGCGGCGCGCGGCCGGGTCCCTGCTGGTCTTCTCCGGCCTGTGGGGCGCGGTCCGCGTGACGGACCGGATTCCCTCCTACCGCTGCTCGATGGGCGTCAAGCTGCCCGGGCTGGGCGCACTCGGCGCGCACTGGCGTACACCGATGGCCTCCGCCCTGCCGGAGGCCGCCGGCGACGGGCTGGTGCTCGACCTGCGCTCCTCCGCCTACGCGGCCGCGTGGAAGCCGAAGGGCGAGGTCGCCGGGCGGACGGCGACCGTGCGGGTGCTGCACTCCCGCACGGTGGACGGGGTGGAGAAGCAGTCGGTGGTCAGCCACTTCAACAAAGCGACCAAGGGGCGGATCGTCCGCAGCCTGCTGACGGCGGGGGCCGCCCCGGCCGGTCCCGCGGAGCTGGTGGAGGCGCTGCGTGACTTGGGGTATGCGGTGGAGGCCGAGGCTCCGGGCCGGGCGGGGAAGGCTTGGTCGCTGGATGTGGTGGTGACCGAGATCCACTGAGTGGCGTCTGCCGGGGTCTCCCGGCGTCTGCCACATCCGCTTCACCAGCTTCATCGGCTCAGTAGCTTCACCAGCTTCATGGGCTTCTTCAGCTGCATTGCATTCTCTGCAACGTTCATTGCAGGTGCTGTTTCCCCTCGGCAGGATGAGGTCATGACCTCACCCCTGCCCTCCTCACCCGTGCCCTCGTCTCCCTCCGCCGCCCCCCTCCTCGACCTCGCCCCTGTCGTCCCCGTGGTCGTGGTGACGGACGCCGCCGATGCCGTACCGCTGGCGCGGGCTCTCGTGGCGGGCGGGCTGCCCGCGATCGAGGTGACCCTGCGGACCGCGGCCGGGCTCGAGGCGATCCGGGCGATCGCCGCGGAGGTGGAGGGCGCGCTGGTCGGGGCCGGGACGGTGCTCACGCCCACGCAGGTCGGCGAGTGCGTGGCGGCGGGCGCTCGCTTCCTGGTCAGCCCGGGGTGGACGGATGCGCTGCTGGCGGCGATGCAGGCGTCCGGGGTGCCGTTCCTGCCGGGGGTCTCGACGGCCTCGGAGGTCGTCGCGCTCCTGGAACGGGGCGTCACGGAGATGAAGTTCTTTCCTGCGCAGGCGGCGGGCGGCACGGCGTATCTGAGGTCACTGGCCGCGCCGCTCCCCCGGGCGCGCTTCTGTCCGACGGGCGGGATCGGCCCGGTGAACGCCCCGGAGTACCTGGCGCTGCCCAATGTCGGCTGCGTGGGCGGCACTTGGATGGTTCCGCAGGACGCGGTCGGGGCGCGGGACTGGGCGAGGATCGAGGGGCTGGCACGGGAGGCTGCCGCGCTTCGGGCGTAGCGCCTCGGCGGCCGGACCCGGGGGCCGCCCGCTCAGCGCAGGTGGGACGTGTCGTTGAGGAGGCGGACGCTCGCGTTGCCGTCCGCGTAGTACGCCACCGCGGTCAGCGAGGCCGCCGACAGCTCCATACGGAACAGCGCCTGAGGGGGTGCCCCGAGGGCGAGGCGGACCAGCGTCTTGATCGGCGTGACGTGCGAGACGAGCAGGACCGTGCGGCCCGGGTACGAGGCGACGAGCCTGTCCCGCGCGGCGGCGACCCGGCGGGCGACGGCCTCGAAGCTCTCTCCGCCTCCGCTGGGCCCGGCCTCGGCGTCGCGGAGCCAGGCGTCCATGTCGTCCGGGTACCGCTCGCGGACCTCGCCGAAGGTGAGGCCCTCCCAGGCGCCGAAGTCGGTCTCGCGGAGCCCGTCGTCGATGCCCACCTCCATGCCGAGGCGGTCGGCCACGATGGCGGCGGTCTCCCGGCAGCGGGCCAGCGGCGACGAGACGACGGCCTGGACGGTCCCCCGCGCGGCGAGCACACCGGCGGCGAGTTCCGCCTGGCGCCGGCCGACGTCGGACAGCGACGGATCGCTGCCGCCGCTGCCGGAGAACCGCTTGAGCGGGGTGAGCGGGGTCTCGCCGTGCCGCAGCAGAACGAAGGTGGTGGGGGTGCCGAGGTCGGGCCGGACGGAGGCGACGTTGCGGGCGGCCCGCACATCGGCCGTCGTGGAACCGCCGCCACGAGCGGCCTCACCGGCAGCAGTCGTCGTGGAACCACCGCCACGAGCGGCCTCACGGGTGGTGGCCGGGGCGGCAGTGGTGGTGGCGGGGGCGGCGGTGGTGGCTGCCAGGGCCGCCCGGGCGCGGGCCGCGCCCGCGGCCGCGTCGCCCGGTGGGCCGGCCGGCTCGGGGGCCGTCACCTGGTGCGTGTCCAGCTCCGCGGTGGACCGGGCGGCTTCCCACCGCTCCCCCCGGCTCCCCGCGTCCATCGCCTCGTTGGCAAGCCGGTCCGCGTACTTGTTCCGCTCGCGCGGGATCCACTCGTACGTGACCTGTCCGGGCGGGAAGAGGGCGGCCGCCTGCATCGCCAGCGGCTTCATCGCCGGATGCTTGATCTTCCAGCGGCCCGACATCTGCTCCACGACCAGCTTGGAGTCCATACGGACGTGCACCCGAGCGGCCGGATCGAGCTCGTGGGCCGCGCGCAGCCCGGCCAGCAGCCCCCGGTACTCGGCGACGTTGTTGGTGGCGGTCCCGATGAACTCGGCCCGCTCCACGAGCGTTTCGCCCGTCGCCGCGTCCCGCACCACGCTGCCGTACCCCGCGGGCCCCGGGTTGCCCCGGGAACCGCCGTCGGCCTCGACGATGAACTCCCGCACGCGCGTCGCCTCTTACAGGCCGGACTCGGACGTGCGCACCAGGATGCGCCGGCAGTTCTCGCAGCGGACGACCGTGTCGGGGGCGGCCGCACGGATCTCGTTCAGCTCGGTGATCGCCAGCTCCTGGCGGCAGCCCTGGCAGGTGCGCTGGTACAGCTTGGCCGCACCGATGCCGCCCTGCTGCTCGCGCAGCTTGTCGTAGAGCTTCAGCAGGTCCGCGGGCACCGAGCCCGCGACGACCTCACGCTCCTTGGCCACCGTCGCGGCCTCGCCGTCGATCTCCTCGAGTGCCGCGTCCCGGCGCGCGGTCGCGTCGTCGATCTTCGACTGCACGGACGCGACCCGCTCGGTCAGCTCGGCGACCCGCTCCTGCGCGGACTCGCGGCGCTCCATCACCTCCAGGACCACGTCCTCCAGGTCGCCCTGCCGCTTGGCGAGCGAGGCGATCTCGTGCTGGAGGTTCGCCAGGTCCTTCGGGGAGGTGACCGCACCCGAGTCGAGGCGCTGCTGGTCACGGGCGGCGCGCTGGCGCACCTGGTCCACGTCCTGCTCCGCCTTGGTCTGCTCGCGGGCGGTGTCGCTCTCCTCGGTCTGCGCGGCCACCAGCAGGTCGCGCAGCTGCGTGAGGTCCTTGGTCAGCGACTCGATCTCGGCGTGCTCGGGCAGGGACCTCCGCTTGTGCGCGAGCTGCTGGAGACGCACGTCCAGAGCCTGTACGTCGAGGAGTCGGATCTGGTCGGCGGGCGCGGCGTTCAGTTGGGGGCTCCAGGGGTTTTCGTATCGGAGGGGGCGCGCGAAGCGCTCCTTGGAAGGGCGGTGGCGGACGCCGCGTGGGCGGTCCAGGGGTCGGTGACCGTCTTCGAGACGTGGACGCGCAGGTCCCATCCGTGCCGGTCGGAGATCTCGTCGAGCTGGGCGGCGGCCAGCTCGCACCAGGGCCATTCGGTGGCCCAATGCGCCGCGTCGAGCAGCGCGAGAGGACGGTGGGCCTGCCCCGCCATGAACTCGGACGCCGGGTGGTGGCGCAGGTCCGCGGTGAGGAAGGCGTCGACACCGGCCGCGCGGACCTCGTCGAACAGGCTGTCGCCGGAGCCGCCGCTGACCGCGATCGTACGGACGACGGCCTCGGGGTCGCCGGCCACCCGGATGCCCTGCGCGGTGGCGGGCAGTCGCTCGGCGGCGCGGGCGGCCAGCTCGCGCAGGGGCAGGGGGTGGTCGAGTTCGCAGACGCGGCCGAGGCCCCGGCGGCCCTCCGGGTCGGACGGGTCCGGTACGAGGGGGCGTACGACCCGCAGGTCGAGTGCGCCGGCGAGCGCGTCGCTGACGCCCGGGTCCGCCGTGTCCGCGTTGGTGTGGGCCACGTGCAGGGCGATGTCGTTCTTGATGAGGGTGTGCACGACCCGGCCCTTGAAGGTGGAGGCCGCCACCGTGGTCGTACCGCGCAGATAGAGCGGATGGTGGGTGACCAGCAGGTCCGCGCCCAGTTTCACCGCCTCGTCGACGATCTCCTGGACGGGGTCAACGGCGAAGAGGACGCGGGAGATCTCCTGGTCCGGGTCGCCGGCGACGGTGCCGACCGCGTCCCAGGACTCGGCCCGCTCGGCGGGCCACAGGGTCTCCAGCGCGGCGATGACTTCAGACAGACGGGGCACGGGGAAAAGGCTACCTGCCCCGGGTCCCTGCCCCACCGGTCGCGGCTGACTTCCGCAGGCCGGGCTCCGGAGCGTTCCCCCTGCGGCCGGGTGAGGCCCGCGGTCGCGGTGTTCAAGGCGCGTGGCCCGGGGGCGGAGGCGGGCGGGATCCCGCGGCCGTCGGAGGCGGAGGCGGAGGCGACTCGGCCAGTGGTCGAAGGGGCGTGGGTTGTGTACGGGCGTCGCGCGCGCCCTTCCGTGCAGCACATCCGCCCCCGTTTCCTCAGGCGATCGGCCGCACGAACACCCTTATGTGTGAAGCGGCCGTCCCCGCAGGCCACGTCCGTGCGTACGAAACTAGCTTCGTCGCCGGAGGTGACCGAACGATGACGGCCTGTGCCTTCACGTCCGCCGCGGCGGACGGGAGCGAGTGGGCGGCCCGGCCCGGATGCGTGATCACCGCGGACGGGTCCTACGCGGCCCGCCTCGCCCTGGACGGCGAGTCCTGGTACCCGGAGCGCTGGACCCTGGACGGACCCGAGCCGTACGCCGTACCGCTGCCCGGCAACCAGCCGGAGGAATCCGGCACCGAGGTGCAGCCGCTGGCCGACGGCCGGGTGCTGATCCACCGGCTCGTGGACGGGCGCCACCTGTTCTCGCTGCTGTATCCGACCGGGCCCGGGACCGGGGAGCTCCCGCTGGGCACGGTGGACGGCCCCTGGGAGGGGACCCGGCTGCGGCTGCTGCCGCCCGCGCCGACGGGGGACTGCGCGTTCGCGCTCGCGGTGGGCCCGCACTCCACAACGGTGTGGCTGGTGGCGGGCGGGGCGGGCGGGCCCGAGCGCCTGGCGGAGCTGCCCGGGCACTGCTCGGGCGGGGTCTGGCTGGACCGTACCGGCCGGATGCTGGCCCTGGACCGCACCGCGGACGGAGGTCCCACGAAGACGGTGGTGGTGGATCTGGCGCGGGGGGAGGTGTCGCCGCTGCTGGACATCGCGGACGGGAGCCATGACCGGCTGCTGCTCGCGGATGCGGACAGCGGGCTGCTGCTGATCGGCTCGGACGCTCCCTCACCGGGACGCGAGCGTCTCGGCTGGGGCGTGTTGGGGAGCATGCTGCCGGTGCGCTTTCCCGACTGCCTGCACCTGGACTGCCCGGTGACCCCGTTCGCGATCCAGCCGGGACAGGTGCTCACGCCGGAGAGCTGCGCGGTGGCACTCAGGGTCGACGGGGCGGCGGGCAGTTGGATCGGGGTCTGGCGCCCCGCGCACCGGGGGGTCCTGCATCTTGCCGCGCCTCAGGGCTGGTTGGCGGGAACGGGGCTGTGGACCCCGGAGGGGGTGCTGCGGCTGCCGTTCACGACGGGCGCGGTGCGGTGCGGGGTGGCGCGGCTGGAGCCCCCCGTGGCGACGGCCGGGCCTTCGGCTTCGGGATCGGGCGAACGGCCCGCCCCGCGCTTCGCGGGACCCGAAGCACCGCGCCCGCTTCCGGGACCGGCGGGGAGGGAATCGGCGGAGTGGGGTCCGGGGAGGCCGGGATCGGCGGAGGCGGGATCCGCGGAGGCGGAATCGGCACAGGCGCAAGCGGCGCAAACGGCGCTGGCGCAAACGGCGGGCTCGGGACCGGTGCAGCCGGTGCCGTTGCAACAGGCGCCGTTGCAAAAGACCCCCCTGCACCAGCCCCCGCTGCACCAGCCCCGGTCGCAACCGGTCCCGCGGGAACAGGTCCCGCCGCAACAGCCCCCGTTGGAACAGGTCCCGGCGCAACGGCCCCCGTTGGAACAGGTCCCGGCGCAACGGCCCCCGTTGGAACAGGTCCCGTCGCAACAGGCCCCACCGCAACAGCCCCCGTTGGAACAGGTCCCGCCGCAACAGCCCCCGTTGGAACAGGTCCCGTCGCAACAGGTCCAACCGCAACAGCCCCCGGCGCAACAGCTCCCGTTGGAACAGGCCCCGTTGGAACAGGCCCCGACGCAGCAGACACCCCCGCAACAGCGCCCGTCGCAACCGGTCCCGTGGGAACAGATCCCATCGCAAGAGACCCCGGCGCAACAAACCCCACCGCACCAGCCCCCGTCGCAACAAACCCCGGTGCACCAGCCCCCGTCGCAACAAACCCCGGTGCAACAGCTCCCGTCGCACCAGCCGCCCCCGTCACGCCCCCGCAAGGCCCCCGCGTCGACCGGGGCCTCCCTGCGCCGCGCTCTCGCGCAGACCCGCCTGTCGGCCCCCACCCCACCGGCCCCCGCCGCCCCGGGGGCTGCCGTCCCGGCAACTGCCGTCCTCGACGCCCCCGACACGACCGTCCTCGTAACCCCCGACGCCGCTGTCACCGCGGCCCGTTAGACTCGCCCGGCTGTACGAAGGATCATGTTGACGGGGTGAACACTTCTCATGAGCGACACCAGCACCGCATCGCCGCTGTACGCCGAGGCCCAGGACCTGGGACACGGCCGGCACCGTGGCCCGGTCGCCGCCGAGGATCACGAGGCGGCACCGCACGGTCGGCACCGCAAGCCGTCCGCGCAGCCGGAGGACACCGGCACCGCGGCCTGACCGGCACCAGGCGGCGCCGGCCGACCGCGCGTCCACCACGGCGAGCGCGCCGGTCACCGCAGCGGACACGGCCCCGCCCGTCCCACGACGGGCGGGGCCTTTCCGTGCACGGCTCCCCGGGCCGACGGACGGCCGACTGCCCGGCGAGGGCTCAGCGATCGGCCGCCGCATGCCTGAGCCCGAGCACCTCGAAGGCCGCGAACGTCTCGCCCCGTGGCCGCTGCGCGTAGTGCGGGGTGAGCAGCGCGTCGAGTTCGTCGTAGGTGAAGACGTCCTGCTTGGTGTCGAACCTGGCCCCCACCCGGGGGCGTTCGACGATCGCGACCATGCCGCCGTGCACCACGAGAAGCTGCCCGTTCACCTGTGCCGCGGCCGGTGAGGCCAGATAGCCGACGAGCGGGGCGACGTGCTCGGGGGCCAGCGGGTCGAGGCCCTCGTGGGGCCGCTCGTCGCCGGCGAAGACGTCCTCGGTCATCCGGGTGCGGGCGCGCGGGCAGATCGCGTTCGCCGTCACCCCGTACTTGGCGAGGGCGTGGGCGGTGGAGGTCGTGAGCCCGACGATCCCGCCCTTGGCCGCCGCGTAGTTGGGCTGACCGGCCGAGCCCGCCAGGAACGCCTCCGAGGACGTGTTCACGATCCGCCCGTACACCGGACCCCCGGCCGCCTTGGCCCGGTCCCGCCAGTGCGCGGCGGCGCAGCGTGTGGTGTTGAAGTGGCCCTTGAGGTGGACGCGGATCACCGAGTCCCACTCGTCCTCGGACATCGAGAAGACCATGCGGTCGCGCAGGATGCCCGCGTTGTTGACGAGGATGTCCAGCGGACCGAACTCCTCGACGGCGAACTCCAGCATCGCGCGGGCCTGTTCGTGGTCCCCCACGTCCCCGCTGTGGGCGGCGGCCCGGCCGCCGGCCGCGCGGATCTCGGCGGCGACCTCCTCTGCGGGTACCGAGGAGGCCGCGCCGGAGCCGTCGCGCCCGGGCTGTCCGTAGTCGTTGACGACGACGGACGCGCCGAGCCGGGCCAGTTCCAGCGCCTCGGCCCGGCCGAGGCCCCGCCCGGCGCCCGTGACAATCGCGGTCCGTCCCTCAAGGGGCAGTGACATCGGGCTCAGCTCCCGTCACGCTGGTCGAAGGTTCAGATCTCGATGCATGTGCGCAGCGCCGTGCCGGTGCGCATCTGGTCGAGCGCCTCGTTGATCCCGGCCAGCGGCACCCGGTGCGTGATCAGGCCCTCCAGATCGATTCGGCCCGCCCGCCACAGCGCGATCGTGCGTTCGTAGGAGCGCAGGACGTCTCCGCCGCCGTACAGCGACGGCAGGATCCGCTTCTCGTCGAAGAACAGCTCGAACATACTGAGCTGGAGGAAGTCGTCCAGCGCGCCCGCGCCGACGACGACCAGGGTGCCACCGCGCCGGGTGTTCTCGTACGCGGTCCGGGCGGTGGCCGACTTTCCGACGACCTCGAAGACGTGGTCGAAGCCCTCGCCGCCCGTCACCTGCTGCTTGGCGTCGGGCAGGGCGTCGGGGGCGACGGCCCTGGTGGCGCCGAACCGCAGGGCCGACTCGCGGCGGGAGGCGACCGGGTCGACGGCCACGATCTCGGTGGCGCCCCTGAGCCGCGCACCCTGGATCGCGGAGATGCCGACGCCCCCGCAGCCGATGACGGCGACCGACGCGCCGGCCTCCACCTCGGCGGTGTTGAGGGCGGCCCCGAGTCCGGTGGTGACCCCGCAGCCGATCAGCGCCGCGATGTCGAAGGGCACGTCGTCGGGGATGGGCACCGCGCAGCCCGCGTCGACGACGACCTCCTCGGCGAAGGTGCCGGTGCCGGCGAAGCCGAACACGTCGGAAGAACCGCCGCCGGAGCGCCGGAAGTTGGGGGTTGCGGCGTTCATGAACCCGGCGAGGCACAGCTCGGTCTGCCCTCGCTTGCAGGCGGGACACGCGCCGCAGGCGGGCAGCCAGCACACGACGACCCGGTCACCGGCCTTCACACGGCTCACTCCCCCGCCGGTCTCCAGCACCTCGCCCGCGCCCTCGTGTCCCGGCACGAAGGGGGCCGGCTGCGGCAGTACGCCGTTCATCGCGGACAGGTCCGAGTGGCACAGGCCCGTGGCACGCATCCGGATCCTCACCTTCCCGGGACCGAAGCCGGCCGCCTCGATGTCGTCGAGGACCTCCAGCTTGTCCTGGCCGATCTCGTGCAGTACGGCTGCGCGCATGGTGCGGCTCCCCTCGAGGACGACTCGGTGGCTGGGGCGTGCTGCTCTCAGGTGTGTTCGACGACGGTGTCGGCGAGGACGGGCGCGTCGTCCCGTTCCACGGCGCTCACGGCCACCCGCACGGCGCCGTCCTGCCGCCACATGCGGATACGCAGGGTCTCGCCGGGATACACGATCCCGGCGAAGCGCGTGCGGTAGGACCGCACCCGGGTCACGAAGCCGCCGAGCAGTGTGTCGACGACCGCCTTGAGCGTCATGCCGTAGGTGCACAGGCCGTGCAGGATGGGCCGCTCGAACCCGGCGAGCTTCGCGAACTCGGGGTCGGCGTGCAGCGGGTTCCAGTCGCCGGAGAGGCGGTACAGAAGGGCCTGGTCCTCGCGGACCGGCCGTTCCACGGTCTTGTCGGGATCGCCGGCGGGCATGTCGAGTCCTGCGGAGGGGCCTCGATCGCCGCCCCAGCCGCCCTCTCCCCGTACGAAGATCTGGGCGTCGTTGGTCCACAGCGGGCCGTCGGCGTCGGCGACCTCGGTGCGCATCACGAGGATCGCCGCCGTGCCCTTGTCGTAGACGGCGGCGATGCGGCCGGTGGCGGTCGCCGTCCCGGCCGCCGGGACGGGCCGGTGCAGGGTGAGGGTCTGGCCGCCGTGCAGGACGCGCGCGAGGTCGACTTCGATGCCGGGCATGGACAGGCTCTTGATCACACCGGGTGAGCCGGAGCCGGCGACGGTGGCGAAGCTCGGCAGGACGTGCAGCCGGGACTCCAGGGTGTAGCGAAGCTCGTCGAGGTCCGTCGCAGGCAGGCCCGCGCCGATGCCGAGGTGGTAGAGCTGGACGTCCTTGGAGTTCCAGGAGATCTCGCCGGTACGGGGCTCGGCCGCGAGGGCCTTGGCTGCGTCGATGGGCATGGGTCTCCTCGCAGGGTCCAGGACCTCGGCGCGGCCGTCCGCACCGTCGGCCGCACCGAGGTCGTCACGGGGCCGCGGAACCCGCTCGTTCTAGAACGCGTTTCAGTACGGCGCACCCTGTATAGCCCAGCGCCCGCCGGTTGTGAAGGCTCCCGACGCGGTCTCCTGACACCTCGTCAGATCCGAAGGGGTGACATTTGTCCTGCCGGAGCCCGTACAAGCGCATCTGCCGGGCGGCTTCCGGCGCTTGTAGCGTCGTGGCCATGACGAAAACGACCGGGACACCGCCCGCGGTGTCCTTCACGGGGGCGGTCAAGACCTACGGCGCCGTCCGCGCCGTCGACGGCATCGACCTGGAGATCACACCCGGCGAGACGGTGGCCCTCCTGGGCCGCAACGGCGCCGGCAAGTCGACCGCCATCTCGCTGCTGCTGGGCCTGCGCGAGCCGGACGAGGGGACGGTGGAGCTGTACGGCACACCCCCTGAGCGGGCGGTGCGCGCGGGCCGGGTGGGCGCCATGCTCCAGGAGGCGCGGGCCGTGCCCCGGGTCACCGTGCGCGAGCTGGTGTCGTTCGTGGCCGGGCGCTACCCCGACCCGATGCCCGTGGCCCGGGCGCTGGACCTCGCCGGGATCACCGAGCTGGCCGGGCGGCGCGTGGACCGGCTCTCCGGGGGCCAGACGCAGCGTGTGCGCTTCGCGGTCGCGCTCGCCGGGAACCCTGCCCTGCTCGTACTGGACGAGCCGACGGCTGCCCTGGACGTGGAGGCCCGGCACGCCTTCTGGAATGCGATGCGGACATACGCCCGGCACGGTCACACCGTCCTGTTCTCCACCCACTACCTGGAGGAGGCGGACGCGTACGCCGACCGGATCGTCGTCATCGACCGCGGCCGGATCGTCGCGAACGGCACCGGTGAGCAGCTGCGGCGGTCCGCGGGCGGCAACCTGGTCTCCATCGACCTGGCGGGCCGTGGCACCGAGGGCCTGACCCTGCTGCCCGGTGTGCGGTCGCTGGAGGTGCGCGGGGACCGGGCGCTGCTGCGCACCGACGACTCGGACGCGACGGTGATCGCCCTGGCCGAACTGGGCGCGATACGCGGCCTGGAGGTGGCGCCGGCGTCGCTGGACGACGCGTTCCTGGCCCTGACGGCACACGAGAGGGAGACGGTGTGATGTGGGACTATCTGCGGCTCGAGGTGCGCCGGACCCTGCGCGACGCCGGCTTTGTGATCGGCGGGGTCGCGGTGCCGGTGATGATGTACCTGCTGTTCACGAACATCGGCGGCAACGACGGCGGCGGCGGCTGGAAGACGGCGTCCATGGTGGGCATGGCCGCCTACGGCGCGGTCGGCTCGGCTCTCAACACCGGCGGCGGGGTCGCCGAGGACCGGGCGATCGGCTGGCTGCGGCAGCTGAGGGTGACCCCGATGACCCCGCGCCAGGTGGTCGCCGGGCGGGCGCTGACCGGTTCGGTGACCGTACTGCCCGCGATCGTCGCGGTGCTCGCGGCGGGCGGCCTGGTCAACGGCGTACGGCTGGCCGCCTGGCAGTGGGCGGCGATCGCGCTGCTGCTGTGGCTCGGCTCGATCCCCTTCACCCTGCTCGGTCTCGGTAACGGCTACCGGCTGACCGCGCAGACCACGGGCGTGGCGAACCTGGTCTGCAACCTGGGTCTCGCGGTGCTCGGGGGCCTGTGGTTCCCGGTCGAGCTGTTCCCCGGCTGGCTGCGGGAGCTGTCCGCGTACACTCCGACCCGCCGCTTCGCGCAGCTCGGCACGGCGGTCGCCGACGGGCACGCTCCGGCGCTCGCCGCGATCCTCGTGCTCGCGGCCTGGCTGGTGGCGTTCGGTTCGTACGCCGTGCTGTCGTACCGCCGCAGCGCGGCGACCGTCTGAACGGGGGGCGAGACATGTCCTGGTGGCGCGGGTTTTTCCGGCACCGGAGCGCGTGGCGGCTCGCATGTGAGGCGTACAGGGCGGACATGCGGCGGTTCCGGCCCAGGCAGAAAGCGGCCCGGAAGGGCGGAGAGGCGCCGGAGCACCCGGGCCCGCCGCCCAGCGGGTTCACCCTGCTGCCCTGGCTGCTGATGGGGCTGGGCGCCTTCTCGAACATCTTCCAGGGCAAGACCACCAACCCGTGGATCGGCGGTCTGGGTCTGCTCACCTTCAACTCGCTCTATATCCACGTAGCCTTCCGCGCCTTCGACAAGTGCAAGCGCGAGGCGCGGTCCACACGGGTGGCGCTGCTGCTGCTGGGCGTGGTGACCTGCGCCCTGGCCATCGGATACGGCGGCAGCTGGCTGCTGTTCTTCCCGCTGCTGGGCCTGGCGACGGGTGCGATCGTGCGGGGCCCCTGGCTCGGGAGGACCGGCCTGGGTGTCGCCGCCCTGGCCGGAGCCGTCACCGCCGTGCGCGGCGACGGCGGCGACTGGGTGAACATCGCCTACGGCACCTTCCTGTCGACGATGGTCACGGCCGCGATCCTCTCCCTCGCCGAGGCGGTACGGGATCTTCGCGCCGCCCGGGAGGAGCTGGCCCGGCGCGCCGTGGAGCAGGAGCGTCTGCGCTTCTCCCGCGATCTGCACGACCTTCTGGGGCACACCCTGTCCGTGATCGTCGTGAAGTCCGAGGCGGCCCGCCGTCTGGCCCCCCGGGACCTGGAGGCGGCGCTGGCACAGGTGACCGACATCGAGTCGGTGGGCCGCCAGGCGCTCACCGAGATCCGTGAGGCGGTGACGGGCTACCGCGAGGGCAGCCTCGCCGCGGAGCTGGACGGCGCCCGCTCGGCCCTGACGGCCGCCGGCATCGAACCCCGGGTACGCCGGTCGGGGCCGCCCCTGGCCCCCCAGACCGAGGCCCTGCTCGGCTGGGTGGTGCGGGAGGCCGTGACCAACGCCGTGCGCCACAGCGGTGCCGCGCACTGCGAGATCACCATCGAGGGCACGTCCGAACGCGTCCGGCTCAAGGTCGTCGACGACGGGGACGGTGCTCCTTCGCGGCCCGCTTCGGAGGGTGCCGGCGGCACCGGTCTGAAGGGCCTGACCGAGCGTCTCGCCGCGGCGGGCGGCTCCCTGCGGGCCGGCCCGTCGCCGCGCGGCGGCTTCACGGTCACCGCCGAACTCCCCGTGGACGGCGCGGACATCGCCCAGGAGCCGAGGGTGCCGCTGTCCACGGCCCCCGGTGGGACATGACCGGCCGGCCGGCGTCGTCCGTCCGGCCGGGGAGCCGTCGGCTCCTCCTTACGATGGGGCCGTGAAGGAGATACCAGGGGACCACCGGCCCGCCCCGTCCGTCCGCGTCCTGCTCGCCGAGGACCAGGGCATGATGCGCGGCGCCCTCGCCCTGCTGCTCGGCATGGAGGAGGACATCGAGGTGGTCGCGCAGATCGCGGCGGGCGACGCGATCGTGGACGCCGTGCTGGCCCACCGCCCCGATGTGGCCCTGCTGGACATCGAACTGCCGGGCATGAGCGGCCTGGACGCGGCGGCCGTGCTGCGCGAGCGGGCCCCGGACTGCCGGGTGCTGATCCTGACCACCTTCGGACGGCCCGGCTATCTGCGCCGCGCCATGGAGGCGGGCGCCGCGGGCTTCCTGGTCAAGGACGGCCCGGTGGAGGAGCTGGCCGCGGCGATCCGGCGGGTCCTCACCGGGGAGACGGTCGTCGACCCGGCCCTGGCCACGGCCGCCCTCAGCGCCGGCCCCAACCCGCTGACCGCCCGCGAGTGCGACGTGCTGAACGCCTCCGTGGACGGGGCGACGGTCGCGGACATCGCCGCGAGGCTCCATCTCTCGGAGTCCACCGTGCGCAACTACCTCTCCTCCGCCATCGGCAAGACGGGCACCCGCAACCGCATGGAGGCGATGCGGGAGGCCCGGCGGCAAGGATGGCTCTAGAGCCGCGCCGAGACGGCCCGACGGGCCGCGCATGCACGGAACGGCTGCCGGCCGGGCCCGCCGACCCCTCCGGATGCCGAGCGGCCGGAGAGCACCTGGGGCCGGCCCGCGGTGGAGGACATGACCAACCTCGGTGCGCCGTGCAGATCGACTCTGCGGAGGGGGCTGAGCAGCGCCCTCGGCCTGATGACCACGATGGCCGGTTCCGGCGGCCCCGAAGCTGACGGGACGTCGGAAACCCAAGCACCGGTCAAGGATTCGTTAGTCCGCCGAAGCAACGGAATAGTTGCCCGTGCATACAGGTTGCACCGGCACGATCGCGCCGCACGGATGCCGCACGGATGCCGCGCGCGGCCGTCCGCTCCCGTTCACTCCCGGCCCTGGAGGCCCCCTGTCATGACGCACACGACGACCGACCAGCCCGCTCGGAGGCCGCCCGGCGCGATCGTGCCGGTGCTCGCCTTCGCGGGCATCGTTGTCGCGGTGATGCAGACGCTGCTGGTCCCGGTCATCAAGGATCTGCCCCGGTTGCTGAGCACCGTACCCAGCAATGCCACCTGGGTCCTGACCTCCACCCTCCTCTCGGGCGCCGTGGCCACCCCGATCATGGGCCGCCTCGGTGACCTCTACGGCAAGCGGCGGATGCTGCTCTCCAGCCTGGCCGTGATGGTGGTCGGCGCACTGGTCAGCGCGTTCACCGACGCCCTGCTGCCGATGCTCGCCGGCCGTACGCTCCAGGGCTTCGCGATGGGCGCGATCCCGCTCGGTATCGGCCTCATGCGCGACATGCTGCCCCGGGAGCGGCTGGGCTCGGCGATGGCCCTGATGAGCTCCTCGATCGGCGTCGGCGGCGGACTCGCGCTGCCCGCCGCGGCCCTGGTCGCCCAGCACGCCGACTGGCACATCCTGTTCTTCGGCGCCGCCGGACTCGGCGTCCTGTCGATCGTCCTGACCCTTCTCGTCGTGCCGGAGTCCCCCGCGCGCGCCCGGGGCTCCTTCGACCTGCCGGGAGCGCTCGGCCTGTCCGCCGGCCTTGTGCTGCTCCTGCTGCCGATCACCAAGGGCAGCGACTGGGGCTGGGCGTCCGGCACCACGCTCGGCCTGTTCGGTGCGTCCGTCGTGGTCCTCGTCCTGTGGGGCCTGCTGGAGCTGCGCGTGGCCGCCCCGCTGGTCGACCTGCGCACCACCGCCCGCCGCGAGGTGCTGCTCACCAACCTCGCCTCGATCATGGTCGGCGTCTCGTTCTACGTGGTCTCGCTCGTGCTGCCGCAGCTGCTCCAGCTGCCCGCCGCCACCGGCTACGGCCTGGGCGAGTCGATGGTCGTCGCGGGCCTGTGCGTGGCCCCGCTGGGCCTGACGATGATGTTCACGGCACCGCTCTACGCCCGCCTCTCCGCCCGCTACGGCCCCAAGGTCACCCTGATCACCGGCCTGCTCGTCATCGGGATCGGCTACGGCGGCGGTCTCGGCCTGATGGACGCCGCCTGGCAGACCGTCGTGACGTCGGTGATCCTCGGCGCGGGCATCGGCCTCGCCTACTCCTCGCTGCCCGCGCTGATCGTCGGCGCGGTCCCGGCCTCGGAGACGGGCGCGGCCAACGGCCTCAACACCCTGATGCGCTCCATCGGCACATCGGTCTCCAGCGCCGTCATCGGCATGGTGCTCGCCAACACCGCGCAGCATGTGAACGGCATCGCGATCCCGACCATGCACGGCTTCCACGTCTCGTTCGTGATCGCGACCGCCGCGGTGGCGGTCGGCCTGCTGCTCGCCCTGTTCCTGCCCGGGCAGCGCCCCTCGGCCCACCCCCAGCTGCGCGCGAGCAGCGAGGAGGACGCCGGCCTGGAGCGGGCCGAGGAGGTGCTGCGGGGCTTCCGCGGCCGGGTTCTGGACGCCGGGGGAGCCCCGGTCGCCCGCGCCAAGGTCACGCTGATCGACCGCCGGGGCCGCCAGGCGGGCGCCACGCTCTCCGCGGAGGACGGCAGTTATGCGCTGGCCGTGCCGGCACAGGGCCCCTATGTCGTGGCCGCCAGGGCCGCGGGCCACGCCCCGCTCGCCTCGTCGGCCAGCCACACCGGCGACGTCCGCCCGGTGGATCTGGATCTCTCCCTGCCGGGCGAGACGGTCTTGGCCTGACCCTCGCCGATCCGCACCCCCCGTCGCCCACGCGGCGGGGGGTGCGGCAGCATGGGGCGCCTACAGGTCCGTACGAAACGCCCTGCGCGGCCGTGCGGGACCTGCCCGTACGTACGACCGAGAGGACCCCCATGCCCGCGGCGCCGAAGCCTGAGATCCTGGCCGCTTTCGAGGCCGCGAAGGGGTTCATGCCGCTGCGCGAGGGGCTCGCGCTGTACGAGGCCGCCGTCCAGGCCGGGCGGCTGGGGCTGCCCCTGCTGGAGGTCGGCACCTACTGCGGGCGCTCCACGATCCTGCTCGCCGACGCGGCCCGCGCCGCCGGTGTCACCGCGCTCACGGTCGACCACCACCGCGGCAGCGAGGAGCAGCAGCCGGGCTGGGAGTACCACGACCCGGAGACGGTCGATGCCGAGGTCGGCCTGATGGACACCCTGCCGGCCTTCCGGCGCACCCTGTACAAGGCGGGCCTGGAGGACCACGTGGTCGCGCTCGTCGGCCGGTCGCCCCAGGCGGCCGCCGTCTGGAACAGCCCCCTCGGCCTCGTCTTCATCGACGGCGGCCACACCGACGAGCACGCGAACGCCGACTACGAGGGCTGGGCTCCCCACGTGGCCGAAGACGGGCTGCTCGTGATCCACGACGTGTTCCCGGAGCCGGAGGACGAGTTCACCGGCCAGGCCCCCTACCGCGTCTACCTCCGGGCCCTGGAGTCGGGCGCGTTCACGGAGGTCTCGGCGACCGATTCGCTGCGCGTCCTGAGGCGAACGCGGGCGGCGGGCGCGACGCGCGGTTAGGGTCGCAGGCATGTCGTACGCTGGACCGGACTTCGATGCCCCCGAGCCCCGCCGCCCGCGGCGCGGGCCGCTGACGGTCGCGATCGCCGCGCTGGTGCCGGCCGCCCTGCTCGGCTGGCTGGTGTACGAGGCGGTGGCCGACACCGGCGGCGGACCGGCCGGTGCGGCACCCAGGACGGGCCCGCCCGCGGCCGCGCCCTCGGAGGACGACGGAAAGCTCTCCCCCTCCTCCCCCGCCCCGGCCCCGTCAGGCTCGCTCAAGGGGAAGGTCGTCCTCGTCGACCCGGGGCACAACCCCGGCAACTTCCGGCACGCCACCGAGATCAATCGCCCGGTGGACATCGGCACGGCCCGGAAGGAGTGCGACACCACCGGCACCTCCACCAACTCGGGCTACACCGAAGCCCGGTTCACACTCGACGTGGCGCGCCGGCTGCGCACGATCCTCGAACGGCAGGGCGCCACCGTGAAGTTCACCCAGGACGGCGACCGCGCGTGGGGGCCGTGTGTGGACGAGCGGGCGCGCATGGGCAACGCGGCGCACGCGGACGCGGCGGTCTCCGTCCACGCGGACGGCGCGGCGCAGGGTGACCGCGGCTTCCACGTCATCCTCCCGGCCTCCGTGCACAAGGGTGCCGCCGACACCCGCCCCATCGTGGGCCCCTCGCGGGACCTGGGCGAACGCATCGAGGCCGGCTTCACCCGCGTCACCGGGAGCAAGCCCTCGAACTACGTGGGCGACGGCACCGGTCTCGACGTACGCAGTGATCTCGGCGGGCTCAACCTGTCCACCGTTCCGAAGGTGTTCATCGAGTGCGGCAACATGCGCGACAGCACGGACGCCGCACGCTTGACCAGCGGTGCGTGGCGGCAGAGGGCGGCGCAGGGAATCTCCGAGGGAATCGTGGGCTTCCTGCGCGGGTAGCGATCACCCGTACGGGCCCGGCGGACACCCCGGACGGGCGGACGATAGTGTCGACCCTACGACGAGGGGCTGCCCCCGGCGCTTCACCCCGCGGCCCGACGGCGACATGGTGACAGCGACGCCTCCACCGACGACGAGACGACAGACGAAGGACCCGAAGTGAATATCCGCTCCCTCACTAGAGGCGACGGCGTGGTGATAGGAGCAGCGGTATTGCTGTTCATCGCGTCGTTCCTCGACTTCTACTCGGCCGCGGGCTTCAGCGGCGCCTCGAACGCCTGGGACACCCTCGGTGTAGGCCTCGGCCTCTACATGGGTGGGGTCATCGGTGCCGCTCTGATCGTCGCCAACCGTTGCCTGCCGCAGCCTCGCAAGATCGCCGGTCTGGACCTCGCAACGGTCGGCGCGGCTTTCACGATCCTCGCCGCGTGGAGCCTGTTCTGGTTCCTGGTGGACGTCCCCGGCAGCCTGGACGCCGGCTCCGGTCTCGTCCTCGGCTTCATCGCCGCCCTCGTCCTGGCCGCCGCGGCCATCGCCACCCCGCTCGTCCCGGCCCTTCAGGCCGCCCTCATCCCCGCCCCCAAGCCCGCCGCCCCCCAGCCCTACGGCGCACAGCCGCAGACGGGCTACGGCTACCCGGGCGCCCAACAGCAGCCCTACGGCGGCCAGTTGCAGCAGACCCAGCCGTTCGGCGTTCAGCCGCAGCAGGCTCCCGCCGCGGAGTTCTCGCCGTTCTGGTTCGCCGTGCCGGTGCCGCGTCCGCTCTACGCGGAGGACGGCTCGCCCACGCCGATCGCCGAACTGGCGCCCGGCACCTGGTACCTGGCCGTCGAGCAGCGCGGCCCCGGCCTGGTGGCGCAGACGCAGGACGGCCGCCGCGGCGTGCTCCAGGACACCAGCGGTATCCAACGGGGCTGAGCCCCCTTCCGCACGGCCCCTCGCCCCTTCCGGGCGGGGGGCCGTCGTCGTACAGTCGCACCTCGGCAGCTAACTGACGTGGCGTCAGTCACCGATCGTCTGGAGGCGTGATGCGGCTGGGACTGGCGCTCGGCTACTGGGGCCGCGGGCCCGCGGCGGACCAGGTCATGCTGGCGCGGGAGGCCGAACGGCTCGGCTACGACTCCGTGTGGACCGCCGAGTCCTGGGGCTCGGACGCCTTCACCCCGCTGACCTGGATCGCCGCACAGACGTCGAGGATCAAGCTGGGGACGGCGGTCGCCCAGATGGCCGCCCGCTCCCCCACCGCCACGGCGATGCACGCGCTTACCCTGGACCACCTCTCCGGCGGGCGCATGATGCTCGGCCTCGGTCTGTCGGGGCCGCAGGTCGTCGAGGGCTGGTACGGACGGCCGTTCCCCGCCTCCCCGCTGACCGCGACCCGCGAGTACGTAGACGTCGTGCGCCAGGTGCTGCGGCGCGCGGCCCCGGTGACGCTGGACGGGCGCTTCCACTCCCTGCCGTACCGGGGCGTGGACGGCACCGGACTCGGCAGACCGCTGAAGCCGATCACTCATCCGCTGCGGGCCGGCCTTCCCGTCCTGCTGGGCGCGGAGGGCCCGAGGAACGTGGCGCAGACGGTACGGATCGCGGACGGCTGGCTGCCGCTGTACTGGTCGCCGACCCGTCCCGAGGTGTACGAGGCGTCGCTGGCCGGGCTGCGGGAGGCCGGCGGCGAAGGGGGCCCGCGCTCCTTCCTCATCGCGCCGATGGCCCGGGTCAAGGTCTGCGACGACATGGCCGAGGGACTGCTGCCGGTCAAGGCGATGCTCGGCTTCTACATCGGCGGAATGGGCCACGCGGCCCGCAACTTCCACGTCGACCTCATGGCGCGCATGGGCTACGAGGAGGAGGCGCACCGGGTCCAGCGACTGTTCCTGGAAGGCCGGCGGGAGGAGGCGGTGCTGGCCGTGCCCGACGCCTTCGCGGACGAGATCTCCCTCGTGGGGCCGCGCCGGCGTATCGCGGAACGCCTGGAGTTGTGGCGCAAGGGCCCGGTCACGGACCTGCTGGCCCTGTCCCCCGACCCGCACACGCTGCGGGTGCTGGCCGAACTGAACGGCTAGGGCGGCGCCGGCCCGGTCAGCCCCGGGCGAGCTGAGGGGTCGACGGGACCAGGGACCGGACGGGGACGCCCGCGCTCTTTCCCCCGGCCTTCACCTGGCGGATGACGGCGTCGAAGGAGCCCGCGGCCGACTCGTCGCCCTTGCGGAGCCTGCCCGGCAGGGACTTGAGGGAGTCGATGGACGGGGCGAGCGGGGCGATGGCCCGGGACAGCGCGGGGTGTCCCTGGGCGTTGCGCCGGGCGGCCATGAGCCGGTGGTACGCGAACGTGCCCGCCAGGGACGCCTTCATCAGCGCGGTGTTGCGTCCCTTCGCCTTCTTCGAGAACGCCCCGGCCTTCCACGGCTTCACGATCCACTGGTGGACCGCCCCGGACGCGAGACCCGCGTTCACCGCGAAACGGGCCTTGGCGAGCCTCTGCCACTGCGCCGGGGTGCTCGGCGAGGGCGAGGGGACCGTGATGTAGGCGGCGACCTCCCGGGTGGCGGCGCCGCTCCCGCAGGCGACGACCCCGGCAAGCAGGGCGCCGCACAGGGCGAGCGCCAGGGCGAAGGCTCGTATCGATGCCGGCACGGGGTCCTCCGGGTAGGGAAGGCGACTGCTCCACCGGCAGCCTCTCCCGCCCCACGGGGCGGCGCCGCCCCGGAGGGACCGATCGGGTGAATGCCTTGTCCCGCAAGGGCTTCGCGGGTCCCGGGGGGTTTCAACGAAGGGCGGCGGGCAATCCGGAGGGCATGTCCCCTCGATATCGCAACGGTGCCAATCAAGCCGGCACGGTCATAGCGGTCGTCGCCGATGTCATGGCCCTCATCCTGGGCCTGTGGATCCTGATGTACCTGCTGGACGCGAACCCGGGCAACGCCCTGGTGCAGTTCGTCCACCACACCGCCACGTGGCTCGCGGGCTGGTCGCGTGACCTGTTCACGTTCGACGAGGCCTGGGCTCGCGTCGTCGCCGGATACGGTCTGGCCGCCGTGGTCTACCTCTTCGTCGGCCACGCCATCGCCAACCGCATCCAGCGCCACTGAGCCAGCGCCGGGAGGAACCCGCCTCAGGCGGACAGGTAGGAGAAGAAGAGGCCCTGTGGGTCGTACTCCGCCCGCAGAGATTGCAGACGCTCCCAATCGGAAGGCGTGAACGACCGGCGGGCGCGGGAGGGATCGGCGGTCAGGTCCGCTTCGCCGATGTAATGCCCGGTCCCGAACCGCTCCGCCGTGCCCATGGCTTCGCGCAGCCAGCGCACGTTGACCTCGTCCTGCGCCGGATCGTCCCAGATCGCGTACGGCACGACGTAGCTCTCTCCGAGCACGGAGAACGCCATGTTCCGCAGCAGCTCCTCCTGCTGTGAAACCGGTGAGACGGGCGCCAGCACGATCGACTTCCCGGAGGGTGCTGCGGCGAACACCTCGCCCAATTGCGCCAGGAGCGTGGCGTGGTCCTCGCTCGACCACAGGGTGTCGGCCGCATAGCGGTGCTGTTCGGGCCATATGCCCGTGGAGGTGTCGTAGAGAGCGGCAAGAGATGTCGGCTGGTCCAGTCGCCGGGACAGCGGGCGCTCGGAGAGCGGGCAACTCCGCAGCGGACGAAGGGCGCGGACGGCTTCGGGGCGCGAGTTCGCGAAAGCGGTGGCGGTGACCACGACCACCTTGGACTGCGGTTCGGCCATCCCGCGGAACGCGTCCTGTGTGGCCAGTACGAAGGCCGACTCGACGTTTGCGGGGAGCTCACGCGCCGTCGCGCCGGCCCAGCGGGCAACGGGGCCGACTGCCGCAAGAGGGAAAACATAGGAGGTCGTGGCGAGCGCGGCCGGTCGCGGCTGAAGGCGGAGACGGAAGCCGGTGACGACGGCGAAGAAGCCGGGACCGGCTCCCCGCGCCGCCCAGAACAGGCCGGGATGCTCCTCCTCGGTGCACCTGAGCACTTCACCGTCGGCTGTCACAGCGGTGATCTCCAGTATGCTCGCGCAGCCCGCTCCCCACAGACGGGAGTTCCAGCCCAGTCCGCCGCTGAGCAGGTATCCGCCCAGAGCGACGGAGGCGCAGTGCCCTGCCGGGAAGGCGAGGCCGTGCCGGGCGAGCTCCATGGCGAACTCGCTGCCGATGGCACCGGGCTGCACGGTCGCCGTAGCCGAGTCGGCGTCGATGCTCCACCGATCGAGTCCGGAGAGGTCGAGGAGTACGCCTCCGTCCCTCAGTGATGAGCCGTACCAGCTGTGTCCACCCGCTCGGACGGCGAGCCGCAGACCGCGGGACCGGGCCAGCCCGAGCACTTCCGGGACGTCCCGTTCGCAGGCGGCCCGGACGATCAGGTCGGGGTACCGGTCCGGCTTGAGTTCGTTCCAGACCGCGCTCGTGCGGATGGCCTCGTATTCGGCGTCGCCCCTGCGGAAGAGTGCGCCCTCTATGCCCGGGCGACGGCTGCGTTCGCTCATGACGGCCTCCTCGTCGCCCGACGGCCTCCGGATCGGCTCGTTTCGGTCAGCCGGTGGTCAGACCGAAGATCGCGATGAACACCAGCCAGCACATGACCACCACTGCGGCGCCTGCCACGTCGATGCGGAGGGATGGCGCCCGTCTTGGCATCAGCCAGAAGGTGAGGGCTCTGTTCACCAACGGCATCAGCAGCCACGTCAGGATGCAGACACTCAACACATTTGAGATGAACAGGGCGATATAGCCGGGCACGCCGAGATCGCTGAGCACGGGGCCCACCGTGATGTTGAGGATCTTGACGGTGGGATAGAGGGCCAGTACCACGGACATGGCCTGCTTCCAGTTGGCCGGAGCGCCCTCTTCCTCGCCCTGCTCGAAGCGGAACCAGCTGCCGAACGCGGATCCGACCTTACGCACGTCGTAGGAGACGAAGCTGTCCCGCCCTTCGTCGAGAAGCCTCTGACGTTCGGGGGATTCGAGCCATGTGTCCAGGTGCTGCCGGGTGTCGAAGCGGAAGACGGTGACCCACTTGTCCTGGACCCCCTTCACGGGCCGGAACAACTCCGAGCCCATGAAGCCGGGGAACCTTCGCTGAGCCGCCAGGATCTTCTCCTGCCAGCCCCCAAACGCCCGTTCCTGGTCGGGTCGCACGTCGTGCGAGATCACCGCAGTGACGGCGTCATGGACCGGAGTGCCGCCCGCGAGAACTTCCTGTGTGGGGGGTTCCTCGAACAGAACGCTTGCCTGTTCGAGGAGTTCACGGCGCGTATCGGAGCTCAGCCAAGCGGTGAGCTGATCCAGACGGGAGAAGCGGAAGACGACGACCCACTCGTTGCCTTCGGCGGTCGGCGGGTACTGCTCCATGCCCTCGAACCCGTCGAATTCGCCTGCGGCCTCGTTCGTTCGATCCTGCCAGCGCCGGTAGTCGTCTTCACAACCCCGGCGGACCTTTTGGGAGGTCACGACGGTCGCGCTCTCGTTGTGGAAGCCAGGGGTTGCATGCGGACTCACCACCCCTAGAGTAGGTAGAAGGCATATATGGCGCAAAAGTAGCGTCTGGGGCGCACAAGTAGCGTCTGAATCGGAGGCACCGAGATGGGACCCAAGGAGTACCTGGCCGAAGCGGCGCAACTGGCCACCGAATCCGTCGAGAAAGGCTGGGGCGGTCCCTTCGGTGCCGTGATCACGCGCGACGGCGAGATCATCGCTCGCGGACAGAACCGGGTGCTCCTCACGGCAGACCCCACCGCGCATGGCGAGGTGGAAGCGATCCGCAAGGCCATCCAGGTCCTCAACCCGGATGCGCCCACGGTCTCCGAAGAGCATCAGAACGAGTACACACTGGAATTGGTGCCTCGTCCCGAGGGGTCCCCCGACGTCTTGCCGGAGCGTGCCCGAATGCTCCAGGGATGCTCGATCTACACCTGCGGCGCGCCCTGTCCGATGTGCATGAGTGCCATCTACTGGGCGCGGATGGACGCGGTCTACTACAGCTGCGACTGGAAAGCCACCGAGGACATCGGGTTCAGTGACGACTTCCAGTACGAGGACTTCCAGCGGCCCCTGGACCAGAGGACCATCACCATCGAGCAGATGTACCCCGAGTTGGGTGACAGGGCCTACCAGGCGTGGCGGGAGAAGCCGAACCGGCACCCGTACTGACGGTCACTCCCCCCGGCCACTTGCGACTTCCGGAAACTTCCGGAAAACGGCCTGGGTGTTCCTAGGCGCAGCAGTCCGGATCCAGGCCCCGGGGCAGTCGTTCGCCGCCGAAGACCGCGCAGGTCGGCTCGTCTCCGCCGAGCGCCGCTACGGCCAGCAGCAGGGAACCCGCCGTCCAGGAGGTCAGCTCCCGAGGCCAGATCGTACGGTCCTCGAAGACGTAGCCCGTCCAGTACAGGCCCGTCTCCGGGTCCCTCAGGTGCTGGATCGACTGGAGGATCCCCAGCGCACGGTCGGACTCTCCCATCGCCCACAGTGCCAGCGCCAGTTCGGCCGACTCGCCGCCGGTCACCCACGGATTGGGAACCACACACCGCACCCCGAGGCCCGGCACCACGAAGCGCTCCCAGTCCGCCTCGATGCGCTCCTTCGCCTCCGCCCCCGTCATGGCACCGCCGAGGACGGGGTAGTACCAGTCCATCGAGTAGCGGTCCTTGTCCAGGAACCGCTCGGGGTGCCGGCGTATCGCGTGCCGCAGCGCGCCCACCGCCAGTTCCCAGTCCGGCTGCGGCTCCTCCCGCTGCTCGGCGATGGCGAGGGCGCAGCGCAGCGCGTGGTGGATGGACGA
The DNA here is from genome assembly GCF_040644655.1 of Streptomyces sp. NPDC046931. NCBI lineage: Bacteria > Bacillati > Actinomycetota > Actinomycetes > Kitasatosporales > Streptomycetaceae > Streptomyces > Streptomyces sp. NPDC046931. The sequence continues at coordinate 150,564 of NZ_JBEYWX010000007.1, read as the reverse complement.
GCACCCGGTCAGCAGGGCGTCCGTGACGTCGGTGCCGTCGTCCTCCCGCTTCCAGCCGATCTGCCCCCCGGGCTGCTGCAACCGGAGCACGAACTCCACGGCCGCGTAGACCGTCGTCCACATCCGGTCCAGGAAGGCGTCGTCACCGGTGGCCAGGTAGTGATGCCACACGCCGACGGCCACGTACGCGACGAAGTTCGTCTCACGGCCGCGGTCGGTGACGTGTTCCGGGTCGCCGTCGGTGTACGCCGCGTACCAGGAGCCGTCCTGGTTCTGATGCCGGGCCAGCCAGTCGTACGCCTGCTCGGCCGCCGTGTGCTCCCCGGCCGCGTCGAGCGCCATGGCCGCCTCGACGTGGTCCCACGGGTCGAGGTGGTGCCCGCGGAACCACGGTATGGCTCCGTCCTCCCGCTGCACGGCGAGAATCCCGCCGACGGTCGCGGCGGCCTGCTCGGCGGTGAGGACCCCGGGCAGGACGAGGTGTTCCGTCCGGGGGGTCGTCACTGGGCGGCCGCCTCGGACTGCTCGGAGAGCTGCGGCAGGTGGGGCTTGGTCGCGTACGCCACGAAGCTCTTGCCGATCAGCGGGTTCAGCGCCTGTTCGGCGACCCGGGTGGCGAGCGGCTTCTTCATGATGTCCCAGACGAGGAGCTTGTGGTACGCGCGCACCGGCAGCGCCTTGTCGTTGTCGACGCCGAACGCGCACTTCAGCCACCAGTACGGCGAGTGCAGTGCGTGCGCGTGATGGGTGCCGTACGGCCGCAGGCCCGCCTCCCGCATCTTCGCCAGGAGTTCATCGGCCTTGTAGATGCGGATATGGCCGCCCTCGACCTCGTGGTAGGCGTCGGACAGGGCCCAGCAGACCTTCTCGGGGCCGTAGCGCGGCACGGTGACCGCGATGCGGCCGCCCGGCTTGAGCACCCGGACCATCTCGGCGAGGACGCCCTTGTCGTCCGGGATGTGCTCCATGACCTCGGAGATGACCACGACGTCGAAGGAGGCGTCGGGGAAGGGCAGCGCGAGGGCGTCCCCTTCCATGGCGGTCGCGGTGGCTCCCGCGGGGGCCTCACCGGCCTCCTTCATCGCCGCGAACCACTTGGCGACCTCGCGGATCTCCTCACCGTTGCGGTCCAGGGCCACGACCTGGGCGCCGCGCCGGTAGCACTCGAAGGCGTGCCGTCCGGCACCGCAGCCGAGGTCCAGGACACGGTCGCCCGGGGCGAGCGGGAACCGGGAGAAGTCGACGGTCAGCACGTGGCCCTGCTTTCGCGGTTGGAATCGACGTCGGTCACAGTTGCGGCGGCACCGGCCGTCGCGGCCGCGGCACCGGGGGAGCCCAGGGGGCGGGCGGCACGCGTGACGGGGGAACGGTCGGGGCGCGCCGCCACGGGGACGGCACGGCCGGCCATCGCCTCGCGGTACCGCGCCACCGTGCCCTGGGCCGCCCTGGCCCAGGTGAAGTGGCGCAGCACCCGCTCACGGCCCGCGACGCCGAGCCGCGCCCGCAGTTGCGGGTCCCCGAGCAGCCGGCTCAGCGCGGCGGCCAGCGCGCCGGCGTCTCCGGGCGGCACCGCCAGGCATGTCTCGCCGTCGGGTCCGGCGACCTCCGGTATCGCGCCGCCGGTCGTGGCCACCAGCGGCGTACCCGTCGCCATCGCCTCGGCGGCCGGCAGCGAGAAGCCCTCGTACAGCGACGGCACGCACGCCACCTCGGCCGAGCGCACCAGGTCGACCAGCTCGGCGTCCGAGATGCCCTTGACGAACTCGACGGCGCCTTCGAGCCCGTACCGCTCGATGGCCTGGGCGACCGGGCCGTCCTGAGCGCGCTTGCCGACGACGACGAGATGTGCGCCGGGGTGCTCGGTCCGCACCTTGGCGAGCGCCTCGATCAGGAAGACGAGTCCCTTGAGCGGCACGTCCGCGCTGGACGTCGTCACGATCCGGCCCGGCACCTGCGGCACCGAGGGATCCGGCGAGAAGAGGTCGGTGTCGGCGCCGATGTGCACGACATGGACACGGTCCCGGGAGACGCCCAGGTGGTCCACGATCTCCTGGCGTGAGGTGCCGGAGACGGTGAGCACCGACGGCAGCCGGCGCGCGACCCGCTTCTGCATCCGGGTGAATGCGTACCAGCGCCGGACGGACGCCCGCCGCTGCCAGCCGTCGGCCGCGTCCAGCTCCAACTGCCGGTCCACGGTGATGGGGTGGTGGATGGTGGTGACCAGGGGCGCGCCCACGTCGCCCAGCAGGCCGTAGCCCAGTGTCTGGTTGTCGTGGACGACGTCGAAGTCGCCGCGCCGGGCGCGCAGATGGCGGCGGGCGCGCAGCGAGAACGTCAGCGGCTCGGGGAAGCCGCCGGTCCACATCGTCGCGACCTCGAGGGTGTCGATCCAGTCGCGGAACTCCTCGCGCCGCGGGGTGCGGAAGGGGTCGGGCTGGCGGTAGAGGTCCAGGCTCGGCAGTTCGGTGAGGGAGAGACCCGCGAGGTCCTCGTCCTCGTCGAGCACGGGGTACGGCTGTGCGCCGATGACCTCGACCCGGTGGCCGAGCCGGGCCAGCTCGCGCGAGAGGTGCCGTACGTACACGCCCTGGCCGCCGCAGAACGGGTTTCCCTTGTACGTCAGGAGCGCGATGCGCAGCGGGTGTTCCCCGTCCGCGGCCGACCCCTCCCCGGGACCGGCCTCCCTGGCCTCAGCGGTCACTCTCGGCCCCTTCTCCCTGCGATTTCCCGCGAGATTACGACGGGACGGTAATCTAGAACAAGTTTCAGACTTGATCGTTGAAGAGGCTCTGAATCTACCGGCAGGTAAGGGCAGGGGGAGCGGCGGATCGGGTGATTCGCGCCACGGCGCGAACCCCTGCCATGCTGTCCGAGCTGTGCGGTCATTCACCCTCACCGACGGTCACGGAACACGGAACGGGACCCATGCCTGCGGAAGCCAAGGTGCCATCCAGTACCGCGCGGCCGGCGGTGCAGCCGGCCTCGCCCCCGCTCACCGAGCGGCAGGAGGCGCGCCGCCGCCGGATCCTGCACGCGAGCGCGCAGCTGGCCGGCCGGGGCGGTTTCGACGCGGTGCAGATGCGGGAGGTCGCGGAGTCCTCGCAGGTGGCACTCGGCACCCTGTACCGCTACTTTCCCTCGAAGGTGCATCTGCTGGTCGCGACCATGCAGGACCAGCTGGAGCACCTGCACCGCACGCTCAGGAAGAAGCCGCCGGCCGGTGAGACGGCGGCCGAGCGGGTGGCGGAGACACTGATGCGCGCCTTCCGGGCGTTGCAGCGCGAGCCGCATCTCGCCGACGCCATGGTGCGCGCCCTGACCTTCGCCGACCGCAGTGTCTCGCCGGAGGTGGACCAGGTCTCCCGTCAGACGACGGCGATCATCCTGGACGCCATGGGGCTGGAGGACCCGGCGCCGGAGCAGCTGGCCGCGGTCCGCGTGATCGAGCACACCTGGCACTCGGCGCTGATCACCTGGCTCTCGGGGCGCGCCTCCATCGCCCAGGTCAAGATCGACATCGAGACGGTGTGCCGGCTGATCGACCTCACGCGTGGGGCCGTCGGGCGGGACTAGGGCACGAAAAAGACCTACGAGACAAGTTCCAACCGTTTTCCGATCTTGCGATCTTCCAACGTCTTTTCGATCGACCGTCGATGTCGGCCTAAGCGGAAATCGTAACCTCACGCCAAAGTCGGCTACTCCGGTTGAACGTCTTCGCTCATCCCGTAGGCACTTATCAGTGTAGCTCCGCCCTCTCCGGATGGAAGCCCCCAAACCTTGATTTTTTCACCTATTTCGGGCATCTAGTCCTCCGGCGGGAACACCGGTTCCCGGCTTCCCGCCAGCGTGATCAGGATTGCCTCCACCGGGCAGTTCTCCGCCGCCTCCAGAACCGGCTCGCCCGCGTCGGCGTCCGGTACGACGGGGTGGGACTGCCGGGCGGAGTCGAGGCGGAAGGCGTCGGGCGCCCGGTGGACGCACTGCGCGGAGCCGATGCACAGGCCGCGGTCGACCTCGATGTGCCAGCGGTCGCCCATGCGCTACGCCTCTTCGTACCCGGCGGGCAGATGGATCGTCTTGTGCTCCAGGAACTCGCCGTAGCCCTCGGGCCCGAACTCCCGGCCGAGGCCGGAGTTCTTGTAGCCGCCGAAGGGGCCCAGCATGTCGAGGCTGAAGGTGTTCACCGAGTACGTGCCGGTGCGCACCCGCCGGGCGATCTCGATGCCGTGCTCGACGTCCGCGGTCCACACGCTGCCGCTCAGCCCGTAGTCGGAGTCGTTGGCGATCCTCACGGCCTCGCTCTCGTCGCCGTACGGAAGCAGACAGATGACGGGGCCGAAGATCTCCTCGCGGGCGATGCGCATGGCGTTGTCGACATCGCCGAAGAGGGTCGGCTCGACGTACCAGCCGCGCTCCAGGCCGGACGGACGCCCGCCGCCGGTGAGGATCTTGGCGCCCTCCTCCTGGCCGATCCGGATGTAGTCGAGGCTGCGCTGCTGCTGGCGCCTGGCCACCAGCGGGCCGATCCGGGTGGCCGGGTCCAGCGGGTCGCCGACCGCCAGCGCGCTCGCCGCGGCGGCGAAGGCGTCGGCGAACTCGTCGTAGCGCGAGCGCGGCACCAGGATGCGGGTCTGGGCCACACACGCCTGGCCGTTGTTCATCCAGGCGGCCGGGACGATGCCCGCCACGGCCTGGGAGAGATCCGCGTCGGGCAGCACCACGGCCGCCGACTTGCCGCCCAGCTCCAGGGTCACGCGCGTCAGGTTCCGCGAGGCGACCTCCATCACGCGCCTGCCCGCCGCCACGGACCCGGTGAAGGACACCTTGTCGACGCCGGGGTGCCCGACCAGGTACTCGCTCACCTCGCGGTCCGCGGGCAGGATCGACAGCACGCCCTCCGGCAGCCCGGCCTCGCGGGCGATCTCGCCGAGGAGGTAGGCGTCGAGCGGGGACTCGGGCGACGGCTTGAGCACCACCGTGCAGCCGGCGAGCAGCGCGGGCGCGAGCTTGGCGGCGGCGACGAACTGCGGGACGTTCCACGGCACGACGGCCGCCACGACCCCGACCGGCTCGCGCCGTACGAGGATCCTCCCGAGGACCCCGGCGCGCCGCTCCTCGTGGCGGAAGTCCCGCGCGACCGTGATCGCCGCGTCCCAGACCATCATCGCGCCGAGCGCCTGCGCGAGGACGCTCCAGGAGTACGGGGAGCCGTTCTCGGAGGAGATCACACGCGCGATCTCCTCGTGCCGGACGCCGATCGCGTCCTTGATCCTCGTGACGACCCCGATCCGCTCGTCGAGTGCCGTCCGCGGCCAGGGCCCCTCGTCGAAGGCGCGGCGCGCGACGGCGACGGCCCGGTCGACGTCCTCGCGCGAGGCGTGCGGCACGCGTCCGATGACCTCCTCGGTGTGTGGGGAGACCACCTCGATGACGTCCCTGCCCAGGGGGTCGGTCAACTCCCCGCCGATGAACAGCTGTCCGTGTTCCACGAGCTCGGTCATGGCCGACTGCCTCCCCGGGACACTCCCTGACGATCCATCAGGTATCGCCGACACCGCCACTGATACCAGCTCCGGCCCACGGAGTCCACGGACGGGGGCGGGGAGATCGGGCCCGGGAGGTCGACTCGGGCTACCTTCGAAACATGTTCTAGTTATAGTGGCCGGAGGACGGCGATGGGGGGACGCATGACGCGGACGGCCGATCACGGCGGGGGCGTGCGGTCCCTCAGGGTTCCCATCCCGCGCAATCCCCTCGGCCACACGCTGGTGTACGTCGTCGACACCGACCGCGGCCCGGTGCTGGTCGACACGGGCTGGGACGACCCGGACTCCTGGGACGCGCTGACCGACGGACTGGCGGCGTGCGGCACCTCGGCCGAGGAGATCCACGGGGTGGTGATCACCCACCACCACCCCGACCACCACGGCCTCTCGGGCAGGGTCCGCGAGGTCTCCGGTGCCTGGGTCGCCATGCACGCGGCGGACACCGCGGTCGTACGGCGCACCCGGCAGGCCCGCCCCGAGCACTGGTTCGCCTATATGAGCGCCAAGCTCGCGGCGGCCGGCGCCCCCGAGGAGCACCTCGCGCCGCTGCGCACCCCGCGCTCGCTGCCCGGCCTCTCCCCCGCCCTGCCCGACCGCGAGATCGTCCCCGGCGAGCTGCTGGACCTCCCGGGCCGCCGCCTGCGCGCGATCTGGACCCCGGGGCACACGCCCGGCCATGTCTGTCTCCACCTGGAGGAGGAGCATCCCGCCGGACTCCCGGGCCACGGCCGCCTGTTCTCCGGCGACCACCTGCTGCCGGAGATCACCCCGCACATCGGCCTGTACGAGGACCTGGAGGACACCGCCGTGGCCGCCGATCCGCTGGGCGACTACCTCGACTCCCTGGAACGCGTCGGCCGGCTCGCGCCCGCCGAGGTGCTCCCGGCCCACCAGCACCCCTTCACCGACGCGCCCGCCCGCGTCCGGGAACTGCTGGCCCACCACGAGGAGCGGCTGACCGGCCTGCTCGCCCTCCTCGGCACCCCGCTGACCCTCTGGCAGCTCGCCGCGCGCATGAAGTGGAACCGCCCCTGGGACGACATCCCCTACGGCTCCCGGAACATCGCGGTCTCGGAGGCGGAGGCCCATCTGCGCCGCCTGGTGAAACTGGGCCGGGCGGAGGCGGTACCGGGGACGGACCCGGTGGCGTACACGGCGGTGTAGAGCCGAAGCCCTCACGCCGCGCGCTCGGCCCCGGGCGCCGGACCGGGGGCCGCGAGGCGCCGCGACGGGCTCTCCGGTGAGGCCCCCGCCCTGATCCCGGTGGTGCGGGAGGACACCGAGCCAATGGCCATGCTCCCCGAGCCGGACCGGCTCCCCGGCTGGCCGAGCGAGGACGACATCGCCGCCCACGCCGCCGAGTTCGCCGAGTTCGCCGAGTTCGCTGAGGTCGCTGAGGTCGCCGAGGTCGCCGAGGTCGCCGCGAGCGGCTTCACCGGCCCGCTCGACTGGTACCGCAACCTGGACCGCAACCGGGCGCTGACCGCCGCGTTCGACGGCGCCCGGATCACCCCTCCGGCGCTGTTCATCGGCGGGGACAAGGGCCTCGACGTCGCCGTCGCCGGGCCGGACCTGGAGACGCGGATGCGCGCCGTGGTACCGGACCTCCGGGACGTGGTGATGCTGCGCGACACCGGCCACTGGATCGCCGAGGAACGTCCCGAGGAGGTCAACGCCCACCTCATCGGCTTCCTCACGTCCCTCTGACCTGGGGCCCGCCGGGGCAGCCGCGCACGGCCCCGGCCGGAGTCCGCCGGAGGCCTTGCGCAGGGGCCTTCCAGGCCCCCTTCTACCGGCGGGTACAGTAGCCGGGTCGTACTCACACCCGTACGGGGGGAAGCCGGTGCAAATCCGGCGCTGACCCGCAACCGTGAGCCGCCTCGCAGGCGGTGAGCCGGAACACCGCGTACGGGACGTGACCGGCTCACGCGCACCGGCGGCCCGCCGGTGCACGGCACCGTCGAGGTCTACGGAGCCGAGCCGCCCGGGGATGCCCCGTGCCGCCCTGCTCCCGGACACCAAGGGAGAGGCACCCCCCCGATCATGATCGTTCGCCGCAGCGCAGCGGTGCTGGCCGCCATAGCCGTCCTCGGCGGGGCCCCCGCCACGGCAGCCACCGCCACCGCCCCCTCCCCCTCCGCCTCGCCCTCCCTGCCGCACGGCCTCTACGGCACCGCGGACCCCACGTACGACGGCGTATGGCGTCAGTCGCTCGCCCTGTTCGCCCAGCACACGGCCGGTGTGCGGCCCGCCGCCGCTGCGGTGGACTGGCTGACGGGACAGCAGTGCGACAACGGCGCCTTCGCCCCGTACCGCGCGCAGCCGACCGCGAAGTGCGACGCCAAGACGCCCGTCGACACCAACAACACCGCGGCGGCCGTGCAGGCCCTGGCCGCGCTCGGTGGCCACGGCAGCGCGACCGGCAAGGCGCTGACCTGGCTTGAGTCCGTGCAGAACAAGGACGGTGGCTGGGGCTACACCGCGGGTGGCGCGAGCGACGCGAACTCGACGTCCGTCGTGATCGGTGCGCTCTCGGCGGCGGGGCAGCGGCCCGAGGATGTACGCAAGGACGGCAAGTCCCCGTACGACGCGCTGCTGAAGCTCGCGCTGCCCTGCGGCGGCGACGGGGCGGGCGCCTTCGCCTACCAGCCCGACGACAAGGGTGCGCTCACCGCCAACGCCGACGCCACGGCGGCGGCCGTGACCGGCGCGCTGGGCAAGGGGCTCGCCGGGGAGAAGGCTCCGGCGGAGGGCACGGCCCCGGCGTGCGGGAAGGCGACCGATGCGCGCCAGGCCGCGCACAACGGCGCCGCGTACCTCCTCAAGGCCCTGGCCAAGGACCAGCACCTCATCTCGGCGCTGCCCGGTGCCAAGGACCAGCCGGACTTCGGCAACACGGCGGACGCGGTGGTCGCCCTCGCCACCATCGGCCAGGGCGAGCGGGCGGCCGGCGCCCTGCACTGGCTGGAGACCCACTCCGGGCCGTGGGCACGGCAGAGCGGCCCGGCGGCGTACGCCCAGCTGATCCTCGCCGCGCACGCGACGGGCACCGACCCGCGCCACTTCGGCGGTTCCGACCTGGTCACCGCGCTGAACGCGACGGGCCCGGCGCCGCAGGCGGCCGCCACGGCCCAGAAGACCGGCAAGACCGAGAAGTCCGGCAAGAAGACGGACTCGGGTTCCGGCTTCGGCGTGTGGTGGATCGTCGGCGTCTTCCTGGTCGCCGGCATCGGCATCGGCTTCCTGCTCAGCGGGCGCGGCAAGCGGCAGCAGCCGTGACCCGCGTCCGCGCGGGCGCCCCGCTCCCGACCGCACCGCTCCTGCTGCTGATGGTGGTGGTGTGCGTGCTGCTCGGGAGCGCGGGCCCGGCCCAGGCCGTCGGCTACCGCTACTGGTCCTTCTGGGAGCGGAACGGCAGTGCCTGGACGTACGCCACCCAGGGCCCGTCGACCAGCCGCCCCTCCGACGGGGATGTGCAGGGCTTCCGGTTCGCGGTGAGCGAGGACTCGGCGGACGCCACGAAGCCGCGCGGCGGCGCGGACTTCGCGACGATCTGCGCCGGGACCCCGGCGCGGGGCGGCGACAAGCGCGTGGCCCTGGTCCTCGACTTCGGTACGGCGGCGGACGCGCCCTCCGGCGAGACCCCGCCGGCCCCGCGAACGGCCTGCGCCCGCGTGCCCGGCGACGCGACGACGGCGGACGCGCTCGCCGCGGTCGCGGATCCCCTGCGCTACGACACCAACGCCCTGCTGTGCGCGATCGCGGGCTATCCGGGCAAGGGCTGCGGCGAGCAGGTGACGACGGGCCGGGAGACGGGGAAGGAACAGGGCCCGGCCAAGAGCACGGCCCGCAAGGAGCAGGCGCCGGCGAAGAGCGCGGCGGACCACGGCCCGTCCGTGGGCGTCCTCGCGGGCGTGGCCGCCGTGGCCGCGCTGGGCGGCGCGGCGCTGTGGCAGGCGCGCCGCCGCAGGGGCTGACGGCGGTGGCGTCCCGTCCCGGCCGCGGCCGGCCTGCCGTGCACCCGGGCGCCTGGTGGCTGTGGGCCCTCGGTCTCGCCACCGCCGCCACCCGCACCACCAACCCGCTTCTGCTGGCCCTCCTCGTCGCCGTGTCCGCCTATGTCGTGGCAGCCCGCCGCACCTGCGCCCCCTGGTCCCGCTCCTACTCCGCCTTCGCCAGGCTCGGCCTCGCCGTCATCGCCATCCGCCTGCTGTTCGCGGTGGTCCTGGGCTCCCCCATCCCCGGCACCCACACCGTCGTCACCCTCCCCGAGGTCCCGCTCCCGCACTGGGCGCAGGGGATCCGCCTCGGCGGCCGGGTCACCGCGGAGAGTCTCGTCTTCTCCCTGTACGACGGTCTGCGCCTGGCCACGCTGCTGGTCTGCGTGGGCGCCGCCAACGCCCTGGCGAACCCGGCCCGGCTGCTGAAGGCCCTCCCGGGCGCGCTGTACGAGGCGGGCGTGGCGGTCGTCGTCGCGCTCACCTTCGCCCCGCATCTCGTCGCCGACGTACGGCGGCTGCGGGCCGCGCGCCGGCTGCGCGGCCGGCCCGACCGGGGCCTGCGGGGTCTGCTCCAGGTCGGACTGCCCGTCCTGGAGGGCGCGTTGGAACGCTCGGTGGCGCTCGCCGCCGCCATGGACGCGCGCGGCTTCGGCCGCACCGCCGCCGTCCCGCCGGCCGTCCGCCGTACCACCACCGCCCTCACGCTGGGCGGGCTGCTCGGCGTCTGCGCGGGCACGTACGGACTGCTGACCGCGGAGGGAACCGCGTACGGGCTGCCCGTCCTGCTCGCCGGTCTCACCGCCGCCCTCGCCGGGCTGCGGCTGGGCGGCCGCCGCTCGCCGCGCACCCGCTACCGCCCGGACATCTGGGGCGCGCGGGCGTGGCTGGTCGCCGGCTCCGGGACCGCCGCGGCGGTGATCCCGGCCGTCTGCGCCGCCTACGACGCCGCCGCCCTGCATCCCGGCGTCGTCCCCCTGACCGCCCCGGCACTGCCGCTGCTCCCCGCGGCGGCGGTGCTGCTCGGTCTGCTGCCCGCGTTCGTCACCCCCGCCCCCGAGGAGGCCGCGTGATCCGCTTCGAGAAGGTCTCCGTGACGTACGACGGGACGGCCGAACCCGTGGTGCGGGACATCGACTTCGAGGTCCCGGAGGGCGAACTGGTGCTGCTCGTCGGCCCGTCCGGGGTCGGCAAGTCGACGGTGCTCGGCGCGGTGAGCGGGCTGGTCCCGCACTTCACCGGCGGCACCCTGCGCGGCCGGGTCACGGTGGCCGGGCGCGACACCCGTACGCACAAGCCGCGCGAACTCGCCGACGTGGTCGGCACGGTGGGGCAGGATCCGCTGTCCCACTTCGTGACGGACACCGTCGAGGACGAACTCGCCTATGGAATGGAGTCGTTGGGGCTCGCCCCCGAGGTGATGCGGCGGCGGGTCGAGGAGACCCTGGACCTGCTCGGGCTGGCGGGCCTGAGGGACCGGCCGATCGCCACCCTCTCCGGCGGTCAGCAGCAGCGGGTGGCGATCGGCTCGGTGCTCACCCCGCACCCTCAGGTCCTCGTCCTGGACGAGCCGACGTCCGCGCTGGACCCGGCGGCGGCCGAGGAGGTCCTCGCCGTGCTGCAACGGCTCGTCCACGACCTCGGCACGACGGTCCTGCTGGCCGAGCACAGGCTGGAGCGGGTCGTGCACTACGCCGACCGGGTCGTGCTCCTCCCGGCTCCGGGCGCCCGCCCGGTCCTCGGCACCCCGGCGGAGGTGATGGCGGTCTCCCCGGTCTATCCGCCGGTGGTGGGCCTCGGCCGGCTGGCGGGCTGGTCCCCGCTGCCCCTGACCGTCCGTGACGCCCGCCGCCGCGCGGGTGCCCTGCGTGAGCGGCTCGCGGGGGCGGTGCCCGGGCCGCGCGAGGCCGGCAGCCCGCGTCGGACCGTGCACCCCGATCCCGCACCCGTCCCCGCCCGGCGCCGCTTCCTGCGGCGGCGCACCCCGGCACCCGTCGTCGAGGAAGTCGAGGAAGTCGAGGAAACGGACACCCCTACGACGCCTGCGAAGCCCCTGCCCGCCGCGGTCGTCGAGTCCCTCGGCGTCCGTCGTGGCCGCGTCGAGGCACTGCGCCATGTCGACCTCACCGTCGGCCCGGGCGAGACCGTCGCCCTCATGGGCCGCAACGGTGCCGGGAAGTCCACGCTGCTCGCCTCGCTGGTCGGGCTGGTCGAACCGGCCCGTGGCCGTGTGCGGGTCGGCGGCGCGGTGCCGCACCGCACGGCACCGCGCGACCTGGTGCGCCGTGTGGGCCTCGTACCGCAGGAGCCTCGGGACCTGCTGTACGCGGACACGGTGGCGGCGGAGTGCGCGGCGGCCGACCGGGACGCCGGCGCCGCCGCGGGCAGCTGCCGGGCCCTGGTGTCCGAACTGCTGCCGGGCGTCGCGGACGACATCCACCCGAGGGACCTGTCGGAGGGGCAGCGGCTGGCGCTCGCGCTCGCCGTCGTGCTCACCGCGCGGCCCCCGCTGCTGCTCCTGGACGAGCCGACGCGCGGTCTCGACTACGCGGCGAAGGCCCGTCTGGTGGCCGTGCTGCGCGGACTCGCCGCCGACGGCCACGCCCTCGTCCTGGCCACGCACGACGTGGAGCTGGCCGCCGAACTCGCGCACCGCGTGGTGATCCTCGCGGACGGCGGGGTCGTCGCCGACGGCCCCACCGCCGAGGTGGTCGTCGCCTCCCCGTCGTACGCGCCCCAGGTGGCGAAGGTCCTCGCCCCGCAGCGGTGGCTCACCGTCTCCCAGGTCCGGGGGGCGCTGTCGTCATGAGCCACCGTTCGCCGGATCCGGTCACGTCCGCCGAGCCGTCGGCCGTCACGGCCTCCGGACCACGAGCCGTCGCGGCCCCCCAGGCCCGTCCCGTGCGCCTAGGTCCCCGATCCGTCGCCGCTCTCCTCCTGGTGAGCGCGGTCGGTGCCGTGGGTTTCACCTGGCCTCTGTTCGCCGATCCCGCCTCGGGGCTGGGCGCGCACGCCCAGGACGCCCCCTGGCTCTTCGCCGGGCTGCTCGTTCTGCTCGTCGCCGTCGTGGCGGCGGCGGTCTCCGAGTCCGGACTGGGGCCGAAGGCCGTGGCCATGCTCGGTGTGCTCGCCGCGACCGGCGCCGCACTGCGCCCGATCGGCGCGGGTACCGCGGGCCTCGAGCCGATGTTCTTCCTGATGGTGCTGAGCGGGCGGGTGCTGGGGCCGGGCTTCGGGTTCGTGCTCGGCAACGTGACGATGTTCGCGTCCGCGCTGCTGACCGGCGGGGTCGGCCCCTGGATGCCGTTCCAGATGCTCGCCATGGGGTGGTTCACGCTGGGCGCGGGACTGCTGCCGGGGCCGAACGGTCTTCGAGGGCGGGGCGAGGTGGCGCTGCTCGCCGGGTACGGGTTCCTGGCCGCGTTCGCGTACGGCACGGTGATGAACCTGGCCGGCTGGCCCTTCATGGGGGCGCTCGCCTCGAACATCGCCTACGACCCGCACGCCCGTCTCGCCGCCAACCTCGCCCACTTCCTCGCGTACTGCCTGGCCACCTCCCTGGGCTGGGACCTGGGCCGTGCCGTCCTCACGGCCGTCCTCACCTGCTTCCTCGGCCCGGCCGTCCTCAAGGCACTGCGCCGGGCGACCCGCCGCGCGGCCTTCGAGAGCCCGGTGGCCTTCGACCCCCACCAGGACCCAGGCGGCACCGGCGCGGAGGCCGGCCTGTGATGCACGTCACGGATCCGGACCGAGTCCCATCCAAGTTCCATTCCGTACATATGCCCGGAAGCCGACGCAGGGGGCGTCGGCTGAAATAGGGGGAGACAAAAGAATCATGGGAATGAACGGGATGCTCCCGGCACGCCGTCGGAGCCTGACCATCGCCGCGGTAGCGGTGGCCGCCGCCGGCGGCATCGCCGCCACAGTGATCCCGGCCCACGCCACCACGGGCCACACCGGCAAGGACACGACCATCCTCGCCGCGAGCCTGCGGGGCGCCAACGAGGTGCCCGTCGCGGGCGGGCCGGCCGTCGGGGACAAGGACGGCGCCGCGCTCGAGTTCATCAAGGTCCGGGGCGACAAGGTGTCCGTCGCCGTGACCTGGCGCCACACCGGCAGGCCGACCTCGCTCCACATCCACCAGGGCGCCAAGGGCACCAACGGCGGCGTCGAAGTCGACTTCGGCAAGCTGCTGGGCAAGACCAAGGGCCACACCGTCACCGGCACCGTGAAGGTGAACGACCCGGCCCTGCTCGAGAAGCTCACCACCGACCCCGGTTCGTTCTACGCCAACCTGCACACCGCCGAGTTCCCGGGCGGCGCCGTCCGCGGCCAGCTCCACAAGGTCACCACGGCCGTCCCGTTCCACAGCGCGGCGCACAGCTTCCAGGCGTCCGTGGTCAAGGGCGTGCAGATCTACGAGTGCAAGCCGGCCGCCGGCGGCGGCTACGCCTTCGCCCAGCGAGACGTGAACGCTCTGCTCGGCGGCGCCATCCGGCACTCCTTCGTCAAGCCCGGCTCCGGCACACCGCAATGGGTCGCACCGGACGGCAGCGCCGTCACGGGTGCCCTGATCGGCAAGACACCCAACGGCGACGGCAACATCCCCGAGCTCGACCTCAAGGCCACCGGGTCGGGCAAGCACCGGGGACTGCTCGCCGCCACCACGGAGATCCTGCGGCTGAACACCGTCGGCGGAGTCGCCCCCGCCGGCTCCTGCACCCCGGGTTCGATCGCCGGAGTGCCTTACCAGGCGGACTACGTCTTCGTACAGCGCTGACATCCGCCGTCGCCGGGGCCGGGGTCTCCCGGCCCCGGCGACGGACGGACGACGGCTGCCCGGGAGCGCCGCAAGGGATCGAGGGACGGCAGCGGTGGGCCGACGGCGTCGACCACTGGAAGCCGGCCAGGCGCAGGGCAAGCTCGTCCTGACGGTTCAGGGGCACCCGGGGCCGAGGTGCACGACCGGGACTTCTGCGAAAAGCTGGAGTGAGCGCCCGTCACGGCGTATCCACCGGAGCACTCAGATGGCGAAGAGCGACTCGAACCGGCCGTCGGCTCCCACGAAACCGGCAGCGCACCGCATGCCACGGCCGCAGTCATGGGCCGGTGACTGGGGGCTTCTGCTCCTCAGGCTGACCTTCGGACTGCTGATGGCCGCGCACGGCTCCCAGAAGCTCTTCGGGATCTTCGGGGGCAAGGGCCTGACGGCCACCGGCCAGGCGTTCGCCGGCCTCGGCTTCCGTCCGGGCAAGGTCTTCGCCGTGATCGGTGGCCTCTCCGAGTTCCTCGGCGGCCTCGGTCTGGCGCTCGGACTGCTCACCCCCCTCGCGGCCGCCGCCCTGATCGGCGTGATGATCAACGCCATGGTGACCGTCACCGCAGCCAACGGCCTGTGGGAGACGGAAGGCGGTGTGGAGTACAGCGTCTGCATCGCCGTCGCGGCCCTCGCCGTCGCCGCCATCGGTCCGGGCCGTCTGTCCGTCGACCGGTTCTTCCCCTGGGGCAGGGGTGGCTGGACCTCGGCCGCCGTCGCCCTGGGCCTCGGCGGTATCGCCTCCGCGATCACGCTGAGCCTCTGAGAGCCCTCCCCCGCGTGCGACGCCGGTCACATCGCGCTCCCCTCTCGTGCGACCCAGCTCACACTGTCCGGTTTCTCCCTGTATAAGCACTATCGACCATCCGCCACGCAAACCGTGACGAGCCCCACGTGACCACCGTCACCTACGGCCCGAGGCCGTAGCCCCGCACCCGGCCATGAACTCGTCAATTGGCCGCCTGACCTGGGGATTGAGAGCCACGTCACACAGGACACCTTTGCCGCGAATGCGACCACAACTAGTAAAAGGGGGCATTGCGGACGAGTTCTCCGCCTGCTTCTCTGGATGACGTCGCAGGGCGCCACGAACCCACCCGGGTCGCGGCGCCGGCGTATGCCCCCCACCGCCTCCGTGTGGTTCCGGCATGTGTGCGACGCCCATGTCCCCAACGAAAAAGGTTTCTCTGTGTCCGTCTCCTTCATCCGCCGCATCGCCAACCCGAAGAAGGCCGTCGCCGCCACCGCCCTCGCCGCCGCCGCGGCAGGCCTGGCCATGACCTCGGCGCCCGCTCAGGCCGCCACCCCCACCTCGGCCTCCAACGCGAAGGCGATCGCGCACCAGATGATCCCGGACGCCACGCAGTTCGAAGCGTTCAACAAGATCGTCACCCATGAGAGCGGCTGGAACGTCCACGCCACCAACGCCTCCTCCGGCGCCTACGGCCTGGTCCAGGCTCTGCCGGGCTCCAAGATGGCGGCCGCCGGTGCCGACTGGAAGACCAACCCGGCCACCCAGATCAAGTGGGGCCTGAACTACATGAACTCCCGCTACGGCAGCCCCGCCGCCGCGTGGAACTTCTGGTCCACCCACCACTGGTACTGACAGGCCTGACGCTGTGACTGCGAAGGCGGTGACCCCCATCCCGGGGTCGCCGCCTTCGGCGCGTGCGCACGCGCCTCAGCGGGGCGCCAGGCACTCGAACCAGACGGTCTTGCCGCCCGAGGGTTCCGGTTCCACACCCCACTTGTCGACCACCGCGTCCAGTAAGACGAGCCCCCGGCCGCCCTCCGCGTCCTCGGGCATCTCACGCCGGGCCGACGGAAGCCCGGCGAACCCGTCGGTCACCTCCACCCGGACGCCTGCCGCCCGCCGCTGCACCAGCAGCGCGCACCGCCGGTCCGGAACATGCCGTACGACGTTGGCGACCAGCTCGCTCACGGCCAGCTCCGCGGCGTCGGCCAGCTCGGCCATCTCCCACTCGTGCAGGAACGAACGGATGACGCGCCGGATGTGCCGCGCCGAGTGCTCGCCGACGGTCAGGCGCATGCGGTAGCGGGTGGGGCGGGGGTCCAGCAGGGCGGGGGGAATGTAGTCGTTCACGGTGCAAGGCTGACCTGCCGCGACTACGCTGCGCTACAGATGGGATACAACCGGTGCCGCAGTGGGCCGAGTTGTGCGAGAGGGGGCTGTACGTGACCCACATCAACGTCCTCGACCCGGGCGCCTCACCGCTCGACTACTACGGGTTCGAGCTGCGCCGCCACCGGGAGGCCGCGGGGCTGACCCAGAGGCAGCTCGGGGACGTCATCAACTACACCGGTTCACTGGTGGGCCAGATCGAAACGGCCAGAAAGCTGCCGACACCGGAGTTCAGCGAACGGGTGGATGCGGCGTTGGGGACGGGTGGGCTGCTTTCGCGGCTGGTCGGGCTGGTGATGCGGAGTCAGTTACCGGCTTGGTTTCAACAGACGGCGGAGTTGGAGGCGCGGGCCACCGAGATCTACACCTTCCAGATGGGCATGGTCCATGGTCTGCTCCAAACCGCTGCGTACGTGCGCGGCACACTCGGCGCGCTCGACCGGACCGACCTCGACGACCGCACCACGGTACGGCTGGCCCGGCAGCGCATCTTCGAGAAGGAGGAGCCGCCGGTCCTCTGGATGGTCCTCAGTGAGGCCGCCCTGTACCAGGAGATCGGCGGGCCCAAGACCATGCGAGGCCAGCTGGCCCGTCTGTTGTCCTTCGACGACAACCCCCGGATCAACATCCAAGTGCTGCCGTTCTCAGCTGGAGCCCACGCCGGGCTGACAGGCTCGTTCAACCTCTACCGCTTCGTGAGCGATCCGACCATCGTCTACACCGAGAGCTACGGCAGCGGGCATCCGACCGCGAATCCGGACACCGTCAGGGACTGCTCGCTCCGTTACGATCATCTGCAGGCCGCCGCGCTGTCCCTGAAGGACTCGGCGGAGCTGATCCGGCGCGTGATGGAGGAACGTTATGGAGAGCAACGCGGCTCTGACGGGGATCCAGTGGCGTAAGTCCAGTTACAGCAGCGACCAAGGCGGCGATTGCGTGGAGTGCGCACCACTCGGCGGCCTCACGTGGCGTAAGTCCAGCTACAGCAGCGACCAAGGCGGCGAGTGCGTAGAGATCGCCGAAGCCCCCTGCGCCACCGTAGCCGTACGCGACTCCAAGACCCCCACGGGCCCGATGCTCGCCTTCCCGCCCGCCGCGTTCACCACGTTCGTCGAGTGGGCGTCAGCCGCGAGCTGACGCCCGGTCCGGGGCCGCCCGTCCGGGCCCGAATCCGCCAATCGCTACAGCCGTTGGATGATCGTGCCGGTGGCCAGGCCGCCGCCCGCGCACATTGTGATGAGGGCGAACTCCTTGTCGGCGCGCTCCAGTTCGTGCAGGGCCGTCGTGATGAGCCGCGCCCCCGTCGCCCCCACCGGGTGCCCGAGTGCGATCGCGCCGCCGTTCACGTTGACCTTCTCCAGGTCCTGGTCGAAGACCTGCGCCCAGCTCAGCACCACCGATGCGAACGCCTCGTTGATCTCCACGAGGTCGATGTCCGTGAGCGACATCCCGGCCTTGCCCAGCACCGCCTTCGTCGCGTCGATCGGGCCGTCGAGGTGGAAGTGCGGGTCCGCGCCCACCAGCGCCTGCGCCACGATCCGTGCCCGGGGCTTCAGCTTCAGGGCGCGCGCCATCCGCTTCGACGCCCACATGAGCGCGGCCGCGCCGTCCGAGATCTGCGAGGAGTTGCCCGCCGTGTGCACCGCCGTCGGCATGATCGGCTTGAGCCCGGCCAGCGCCTCCATCGAGGTGTCCCGCAGTCCCTCGTCCCGATCGACCAGCCGCCACATGCCCTGACCGGCCCGCTGCTCCTCCTCGGTCGTCGGCACCTGCACCGCGAACGTCTCGCGCTTGAACCGCTCCTCGGACCAGGCGACCGCGGCGCGCTCCTGGGAGATCAGCCCGAGCGCGTCGACGTTCTCCCGGGCGAGCCCGCGGTGCCGGGCGATCCGCTCGGCCGCCTCGAACTGGTTCGGCAGGTCCACGTTCCACTCCTCCGGGAACGGCTTGCCCGGGCCGTGCTTGGATCCGGAGCCGAGCGGCACCCGCGACATGGCCTCGACGCCGCAGCTGATCCCGACGTCGATGACGCCCGCCGCGACCATGTTGGCGACCATGTGCGCGGCCTGCTGGGAGGAGCCGCACTGGCAGTCGACGGTCGTCGCCGCGGTCTCGTACGGCAGCCCGACGGCCAGCCACGCGGTGCGCGCGGGGTTCATGGACTGCTCCCCGGCGTGTGTCACCGTGCCGCCGACGATCTGCTCGACGCAGTCGGCGGGGATGCCGGTGCGGCCGAGGAGTTCGCGATAGGTCTCGCCCAGGAGGTAGGCGGGGTGCAGATGGGCGAGCGCGCCGCCGCGCTTGCCGATGGGGGTGCGAACGGCTTCGACGATCACGGGTTCCGCGGCCATGGGGGGCTCGTCCTCTCCTCGGTCACCCGCGCGGCGCGGGCGTCCCGGCCCACCCGCCACGCAGAACTAGTACGCGTTCTAGTTCTCCTTGCAGTCTGCTGACCCGGCCGTCAAGGCCGCAAGGGTCGTGCAGTCCCCGAAGTCGTGATCTGCACGAGTTTCGTGCGCAATTGGGCCTGCTGGACCCCTTGCGGCTTGTAGAACCCGTTACTACCTTCACGACAATTCCTGATGGGCCGTCAGAATGGTGGGAGTCCCATGCCCTGTCCCGCGCTGCCCGACGGGTTCGACTTCACCGACCCGGACGTGCTGCACCACCGTGTGCCCCTGCCGGAGTTCGCCGAGCTGCGCCGCACCGAACCGGTCCACTGGATCCCCCAGCCACGCGGTGTGGCCGGTTTCGCGGACGAGGGCTACTGGGCCGTCACCCGGCACGCGGACGTCAAGTACGTCTCCACGCATCCGGAGCTCTTCTCCTCCTGCCTTAACACGGCGATCATCCGCTTCAACGAGCACATCCGGCGCGAGGCGATCGACGCCCAGCGGTTCATCCTGCTGAACATGGACCCACCCGAGCACACCCGGGTCCGCCAGATCGTGCAGCGCGGCTTCACGCCGCGGGCCATCCGCGCGCTGGAGGACCGGCTCCGGGCCAGGGCGCAGGCCATCGTGGAGCAGGCCCGCGCGCACCGGGGCCCCTTCGACTTCGTCACCCAGGTCGCCTGCGAGCTGCCGCTCCAGGCCATCGCCGAGCTGATCGGCGTCCCGCAGGAGGACCGGGCGAAAATCTTCGACTGGTCGAACCGGATGATCGCGTACGACGACCCGGAGTACGCCATCACCGAACAGGTCGGCGCCGAGTCGGCCACGGAGATCATCGCGTACGCGATGAACATGGCCGCCGAGCGCAAGCGGTGCCCGGCCGAGGACATCGTGACCACGCTGGTGGCCGCCGAGGACGAGGGCAATCTCGGCCCCGACGAGTTCGGCTTCTTCGTCCTGATGCTCGCCGTCGCGGGCAACGAGACGACCCGCAACGCCATCACGCACGGGATGCACGCCTTCCTCACCCATCCCGGGCAGTGGGACCTCTACCGGCGGGAGCGCCCGTCGACCGCCGCGGAGGAGATCGTCCGCTGGGCGACCCCGGTGGTCTCCTTCCAGCGCACCGCCACCCAGGACACCGAACTGGGCGGCAAGCGGATCAGAAGGGGAGACCGGATCGGCCTCTTCTACTCCTCGGCCAACCACGACCCCGAGGTCTTCGACGACCCGGACGTCTTCGACATCACCCGCGACCCCAATCCGCATCTCGGGTTCGGCGGCGGAGGCCCGCACTACTGCCTCGGCAAGTCCCTGGCCGTGCTGGAGATCAACCTCATCTTCGGCGCGATAGCCGACACCATGCCCGGCATAGCGCCGGTGGGCGACCCGCGCCGGCTGCGCTCCGCCTGGATCAACGGGGTGAAGGAGCTAGAGGTGACCGCGGGCTGACAGACGCGGGCCGCCGGCCTCCCGGCGCCGCCGGCCCGTCCCGTGGGAGGCAGGGGCAGTCCCCTACGCCCCGCCCCTGCCTCCTTCACGTCCCGTACGCCACATCAGCACCCGTACGGGTGAGCGTCCTTCTTCCGTTCCGCGTCTTCTGCGGGGCACAGTCGTCCTGCCGGCGCCGCAGTCGCCGAATACGCCGCACGGAACGAACGGAACACGCACCCGTGATCCCTGCCGAACTCGCACCGGTCCGGCCAAAGGACACGGCCGCCTTCCGGAACCGGCGCCCGGGGGCGTTCCGGGCGCGCCACCGGATCCCGCTCCTCGCCACACTCCCCACCCTGCCGCTGTACGCGGTGTGGTGGCTGCTCCTCGCCACCGGCGGAGGCGACCTCGCGGCGCAGGAGGCATGGGCCGGGTTCGCGGACCGGCACGGCGGATCGGCGTACAGCCTCTTCTGGTACGGCGGGATGCACACCGCCAGCTACAGCCTGATCTCCCCGTATCTGATGGCGGCTCTCGGCGTGCGCACGGTCACCGTGGTCTCCGGGGTGGCCGCCTCCTGGCTGGCCGCGGTGCTGCTCGTGCGCGCCGGGGTGCGGCGGCCGGCCGGTCCGGCGCTGCTGGCCTCGCTGGCCCTGTGGTGCGACGTGGCTTCGGGCCGCACCACGTTCGCGCTGGGTGTCGCCTTCGGGCTGGCGGGCTGTGTCCTGCTGGCCGGGCAGCGGCGGCTGGTGTCCGCGGCGGTGTGCGCGGCGCTCGCGACCATGGCGAGCCCGGTGGCCGGTCTGTTCCTGGCGGTGGTCGGGGCCGGCTTCCTGTGCGTACGGGACTGGGGGCGGGCCGCGGTGCTGCTGGTGCCGCCGTTCGCGGTGGTCGCCACGACGACCCTGCTGTTCCCCTTCACCGGCGAGCAGCCGATGTCGGCGGACCGCGTCTGGCAGCCGGCGCTGCTGGGGCTGGCCGTGGCGGCGTCGGCCCCGCGCCGCTGGCGGGTCGCACGCCATGGCGCGGTCGTGTACGCGGCCGGGACCGTGCTCGTGTATCTGGTCCCCTCCCCGATCGGGACGAACGTCGAGCGGTTCGCGGAGCTGTTCGGGCCGGCGGCGCTGCTCGCGGTGCTGCTGACCGCGCCCCGGCTGCGGAGGCCCCGGCGGGTGCTGCTGGTCGCGGCACTGGTCTTCTCCGTCACCTGGGTGGGCCGTAAGACCGTCGACGATCTGCGGGTCTCCACCGCGGTGCCGGCCTGGGCCGCGGACGCCGACGGGGTGCTACGTGCGCTGGAGGGGCTCGGCGCGGACCGCACCCGGGTCGAGGCGGTCCCCGCGCGCAACCACCGCGAGGCCACCGCCCTCGCCCCCCACGTGAATCTGGCGCGCGGCTGGAACCGGCAGCTCGACATGGAGCGCGGCCGTCTCTTCTACGACGGCACGTTCTCGGCGGGGGCCTACCGCCGGTGGCTGGACCGCTGGGGGGTCGGGTTCGTCGTCCTGCCGCCGGGCAAGCCGGACGGATACGCCAAGGACGAGGCGCGGCTCGTGCGCGAGCACCGTCCGGCCTGGCTGGAGCCGGTGTGGCAGGACGCGCACTGGAGGGTGTACCGGGTGCGGGACGCCGTACCGCTGGTGACTGCGCCCGCGACCGTCCTGCGCACGACGAGCGCCGAGATGGATGTGCGGGTGGCGCGGCCCGGCTCGGTGACCGTGCGGGTCGCCTACTCGCCGTGGCTGCACACCGACGGCGGCTGCCTCGCCCGGGACGGCGAGTTCACGCGGCTGACGGTCACCACCGCGGGCACCTACCGGCTCAGCTCGGAGTACGGGCCTTCACCGGAACAGGGGCGCTGCTGATCTCTTCGGTGACGTCGTCCGCCGCCCGGGCGCGCGGCCCCTGGAGCAGAGAGGCGAGCCCGAAACCGGCGCCGACGACGACCGCGCCGCCGACCGCGTCCAGCACCCAGTGGTTGCCGGTCGCCACGATCGCGGAGGCCGTGAGGAGGGGGTGCAGCAGGGCGAGGACCTTCATCCACCACTTGGGTGCGAGGACCGCGACGGTGAGCCCGCACCACAGCGACCAGCCGAAGTGCAGCGAGGGCATCGCCGCGTACTGGTTGGTGACCGCGGTCAGCGCACCGTAGTCCGGCTTGGAGAAGTCCTGGACTCCGTGCACGGTGTCGACGATGCCGAGGTGCGGCATCAGTCGCGGCGGGGCCAGCGGGTAGAGCCAGAAACCGGCCAGCGCGACCAGGGTGGTGAACCCGAGCACCGAGCGCCCCCACCGGTAGTCGCCCGGACGGCGCCGGTAGAGCACGGCGAGCACGGTCAGCGGGACCAGGAAGTGGAAGGATTCGTAATAGAAGTCGAAGAAGCCGCGCAGCCAGCCGATGTTGACGACGGCGTGATTGACCCCGCGCTCGACGTCGAGACGGAGGAATCGCTCGAGTCCGAGGATCTGGTCGCCGTGGCGTTCGGCGGTGGCCCGCCCCGCCGTGTTGTCGTCGCCGGTCGCCGCGAGCCGGACCCGGGAGTAGGCGGCGTAGGTGACCCGGATCAGGAGCAGTTCCAGCAGCAGATTGGGCCGGGTGAGGACCCGGCGCAGGAACGGCAGGAGCGGGACGTGCCGCGGCCGGGCGGGAAGGGACGGCGCGTACCGCGTGGGAACGGGGGACCGGTAGTAGGGGGAGGTGCGGGACAGGAACGGTACGAAGGTGGCGGCGGCAAGGGCGGCCAGCAGCACCAGGTTGTCGCGGAGCGGCTCGGCCACCGTCATGTTCGGCAGCATCATCCTCGCGGGCAGCGTCATCACCAGGACGACGGCGACCGGCCAGACATACCGGTCCGAGGCCCTCGCGCCGACCCGGCCGACGACCGCGAGCAGCACCCACAGCAGCTGGTGCTGCCAGCTGGTGGGCGAGACGGCGACCGCGACGCACCCGGTGACCGCGACGGCGAGCAGCAGCTGCCCGTCCCGTGCGTACCGGACGGCGCGGCGCAGCCCGAGGGCCGCGACGACGGCGCCCAGGACGAAGAACAGGCCGATCTCCAGCGGTCCGGACAGGCCCAGCCTGAGCAGGGCGCCGTGCAGGGACTGGTTGGTGTGGTCGTCGGCCTTGCCGCCCAGACCGGTGCCGGCCAGGTGGTGCACCCAGTAGGTGTACGAGTCGTACGGCATCGCGGCCCAGGCGAGCAGGGTGCACACGGCGAAGGTGCCGACGGTGGAGGCGGCGGCGCGACGGCGGCCGGTGAACCAGAGCAGGGGCGCGAACACCAGCACGGTCGGCTGGAGCGCGGCGCCGAGGCCGATCAGCAGTCCTCCGGTCCGCTCCCCGCGCACCACGAAGCAGCCGAGCAGGACCAGCAGGACCGGGATGATGCTGGTCTGGCCGAGAGAGAGGGTGTTGCGCACGGGCAGCGACAGCATCAAGAGGCTGATCGCGACGGGCGCGGCGAGCAGCGAGCTGCGCCGGGTCACCGGCTGGGGCAGGGCGCGGGCTGCGATCAGGCCGAGCGCGACGACCAGGAGCAGCGTGCCGAACGTCCAGCTCCAGCCGAGGGCCTGCTGGGCCGACCGGGTGAGGGACTTCAGGACGAGTCCGGCCAACGGCGTACCGGTGAACCGCGTCGAGTCGTACAGCGGAGCCTTCACATGCAGGACACCGTTCGGCCCGACCCAGGTCTCCAGGACCGTCAGCCGCTCGCCCCGGGGGGTGCCCACGACGACGGCGACCTGCCGTACCGCGAGGACCGCGGCGATCAGCCAGAGGCCCACGCGGGCGGCTCTCAGCCGTGCCTTCGTCTCCTGAGGGGTCCCCGTCCCGAAGCCACCGGCCACCTGCCCGCTGTGCTCCACGTTCGCCACGTACGGTCGACCCTCCGCCCCATTCGTCCCGTGCGTCCCATGTGCATGACGCAGGCAACCCGCTCTTCATCTGAAGTCCGCCCGGATCTTGTCCGCCCGACGGCAGTGGGCGGACGACTTCGGTTCCCTTCTCCGTGTGCGAGATGGATCACATCGACGGGGGCGGCCCACCGTTCGTGACCGCGCCGTCGTCCCTGGATATACCGCATTTGGTTACGCCATGGGTTCAACCAGCCACATCACGTAAAGGCGACAAGTGCCCCTATGGTCGCTTTTTCAACCCGTCCCTGCGGCAGGCCACCGGTCCTGCCGCGCATCGGCGGGCCCTGTCCTTGTCCCCGTCGAAAGGCAGGCGAGCGGAATCTTGCCGACCGTCGCACCACCCACCGCATCCGTCGCACCCGTGTCCCCGGCCCCTCCAGGGCCAACCGTCACCGACCCCGCGCTGGTCAGGCGCGCCGTGAAGGCCGCCGCGCTCGGCAACGCGATGGAGTGGTTCGACTTCGGCGTCTACAGCTACATCGCGGTGACGCTGGGCAAGGTCTTCTTCCCGTCCGGCAACGCCACCGCGCAGCTGCTGTCGACCTTCGGCGCCTTCGCCGCCGCCTTCCTGGTCCGCCCGCTCGGCGGCATGGTCTTCGGTCCGCTCGGCGACCGGATCGGGCGGCAGAAGGTGCTCGCCCTCACCATGATCATGATGGCGGTGGGCACGTTCGCGATCGGCCTGATCCCGTCGTACGCGGTGATCGGCGTCGGCGCGCCGGTCCTGCTGCTGGCGGCCCGCCTGGTCCAGGGCTTCTCGACCGGTGGTGAGTACGCGGGCGCCTCCACGTTCATCGCGGAGTACGCGCCGGACAAGAAGCGCGGCTTCCTCGGCAGCTGGCTGGAGTTCGGCACGCTCGCCGGTTACATCGGCGGCGCGGGCCTGGTCACCCTGATGACGGCGCTGCTGTCCTCCGAGGACCTGGTCGCCTGGGGCTGGCGCGTCCCGTTCCTGATCGCGGGCCCGATGGGCATCATCGGCCTGTACCTGCGGATGCGCATGGAGGAGACCCCGGCGTTCGCGGCGGAGGTGAAGAAGGCCGAGGCGGACCGCCCCAAGGTGCCGCTGCGCGAGATGATCACGGGCCAGTGGAAGGCGCTGCTGCTGTGCATGGGCCTGGTGCTCGTCTTCAACGTCACCGACTACATGCTGCTGTCGTACATGCCGAGTTACCTCACCAGCGAGCTGAAGTACGACGAGACCCACGGGCTGCTGGTGGTGCTCGGCGTGATGGCGCTGATGATGGTGGTGCAGCCGTTCGCGGGCGCGCTGACGGACCGGATCGGCCGCCGTCCGGTGATCGCCGTGGGCTGTGCGGGCTTCCTGTCGCTGTCGATCCCGGCGCTGCTGCTGATCCGTCAGGGCAGCCTGCTCGCGGTCGCGCTCGGCATGGGCGCGCTGGGGCTGCTGCTGGTCTGCTTCACGGCGGCGATGCCCGCCGCGCTCCCCGCCCTCTTCCCGACCCGGGTCCGCTACGGCTCGCTCTCGATCGGCTTCAACGTCTCCGTGTCCCTGTTCGGCGGCACGACCCCGCTGGTGGTGACGGCGCTGATCGGCGCGACCGGGAACATGATGATGCCCGCCTACTACATGATGGCGGCGGCCGTGATCGGCGGTGCCTCGGTGTGGTTCATGACGGAGTCGGCGGGCCGTCCGCTGCCGGGTTCGGCGCCCTCGGTGGAGCGCGCGGACCACTGACCCGGATCCGGCGGGGGACGCCGGGGCCGTCTCGCCCCGAGGGCGACCGCGGCCCCGGCGCTCCCGTTCCTCCCTCGATCGGCTGACTTCCCGTCCCGTCGCCGTAGATCCGCTGACAGCACATCCCGCCCCGGCTATCTTCGTTAGGGTGGCTAGTTAGAGCGCCTAACCAGATCCGGGAAAGGGACGGTGCATGAGCACAGCGCAAGAGCTCTGGGACGACGTCGACGCGTACTTCACCAGCCTCCTCGCCCCCGCCGACGAGGCACTTTCCGCGACCCTGCGGGACAGCGAGGCGTCCGGGCTCCCGCCCATCAACGTCGCGCCGAACCAGGGCAAACTGCTCCAGCTCTTCGCCCGGATCCAGGGTGCGCGCCGCATCCTGGAGATCGGCACACTCGGCGGCTACAGCACGATCTGGCTGGGCCGCGCACTGCCCGCGGACGGCCGGCTGATCACTCTGGAGTACGACGCCAAGCACGCGGAGGTCGCCCGCCGCAACCTGGCCCGGGCAGGCCTGGGCAAGATCACCGAGGTCCGCGTCGGCCCGGCGCTGGAGTCGCTGCCGAAGCTGGCGGAGGAGCGCCAGGACCCGTTCGACCTCGTCTTCATCGACGCGGACAAGGCCAACAACGCGCACTACGTCGAGTGGGCCGTCAAGCTGACCCGCCCCGGCAGCCTGATCGTCGTCGACAACGTGGTGCGGGGCGGCCGGGTCACCGAAGCGGACAGCGACGACCCGAGCGTGCGGGGCACCCGGGCCGCGCTCGAACTGATCGCCACCCACCCCAAGCTGGACGGGACGGCGGTACAGACGGTGGGCAGCAAGGGACACGACGGGTTCGCGCTGGCGCGCGTCGTGGACTGACGGCGGCCGGCCCAGGCCCTGTCTACGCCGCGTGTGCCTCGTGGTAGAAACCCACGTTCACGCTGCGCGGAGCGGTGCGGTCCCGGATGACCAACTCGCCCGAGGCACCGCGCGGAAGCCTGACCGCACCGCCGTAGGGCAGGGCCTGGGCCGGCTGTCCCGCCAGGGTCAGCACCACCTCGGAGGACGGCTCGGCCAGGGAGCCGCGCAGCCAGCCCACCTGCCAGTCACCCTCCGGACCGCACAGGAACTCGAGGTGGACGCGCGAGACGAACAGCCAGTCGTCCGGGGTCACCAGCCGGCACACGGACGTGTCCCGGCCCACCCGCAGCACGGACCCCGGGTCGCTGGGCGCGTCGGCCATCATCATGCCGGCCGTCGCCCCGGCGTCCGCCGCGGAGACCGAGGCCATGGTGAGTTCGAGCACGTGCGCTCCTCCTGGGTGCGGCGGTTCAAGTGTCCTGCGGGCGAGCCCGGTTGGCGTCCGCGGCCGAATGATAATTCGCCCGATCGCCGCGTCGGGTGACGTCCGGCACAATGGACCCATGACCGAGCGCAAGCCACCCGGCGTCAGCTTCGAGTCTTTTGTCGACAAACAGATCCGCGACGCCCAGGAACGCGGGGAGTTCGCGAACCTCCCCGGTGCGGGCCGGCCCTCGGCCTCGGTCTCCGAGACGGTCTATGACGAACTCTGGTGGATCAAGCGGAAGATGGTGCACGAGGGTCTGGCGGTCCTGCCTCCGACGCTGGCCCTGCGCAAGGAGGCCGAGGACACCCTGATCGCCGCCGTGGGGGCACCGTCCGAGCGGGTGGTACGACGCCTGATCGAGGACCTCAACGCCAAGATCCGCGACATGATGTTCAAACCGCCACCGGGCCCGCCGCTGGGCCTCAAGCCGTACGACGTCGAGGACGTCGTACGGCAGTGGCGCGAGCGCCGGGCGGGCGGGCATCCCGGCGCTCCCAGGCATTGAACGGCGGCCTCAGCCTCCTTCGGCCCGCGGCCGGCGACTCACAGACTCAGCAGCCGCTCGACGGTCACACGGTAGTCGCGCAGAGCGAGCCGCAGCTGTTCGGTGTCGGCGCCCGCGTGGGCGTCGTCGCCGGCGTCCTGCCACGACGCCTTCAGGGTCCGCCGACGCGAGGCCACGGCCTCCGAGAGCCGTGCGACGACCTCCTGCGCCACACGGTCCGCCTCCTCGACGGCGTCGCGCGGTTCGTCGACGAACTCACCGATGGCGTGCTGAAGGCGCTGCGCGAACCTGTCGCACTCCTCGCGCGGCAGCAGCCGGGCCTGTCCCTGCC
Source organism: Streptomyces sp. NPDC046931 (assembly GCF_040644655.1). Lineage (NCBI taxonomy): Bacteria > Bacillati > Actinomycetota > Actinomycetes > Kitasatosporales > Streptomycetaceae > Streptomyces > Streptomyces sp. NPDC046931. The sequence goes on along the minus strand of NZ_JBEYWX010000007.1, from coordinate 122,447 downwards.
CCGACTCCGCGCCCTCCCGGTATCCGGCCCCTGCGCCGCCTGTACCGGCGCCTTCCCGGTACCCGGCCCCCGCGCCGCCTGTACCGGCGTCCTCCCGGTAACCGGTGCCTTCGGGGCGCAGGCCGGCGGCCTCCCGATACGCCCGCTCGGATCGCATGTCGGCCTCCTCCCGGTACCCGAGTCCCGCCGGCCGCACATCCGCGGCCTCCAGGGGATCGGTCCCTTCCGGCCGTACGTCCTCGCGGCGCGCGAACCCCTCGGACCGCACGTCGGCGGAGTCCCGTCGCTCGACGCCCTCGGGCGGCATCTCGCCTTCCTTCCGGCGCTCGTCGCCCCCGCCCGCTGTCCGATCAGTCATCATCCTCAACTCCCCTTCGCATGCTGCCTGTGGAAGCCCCACGGAAGACGGGACTGTCCCTCGGTGCGGCCGACGGCGTGCTTGGGCGTGCCCGCCACCGCTCCGGCCCGCTGCCGGCGCGCGGGTTCGACGAGGTCATCGAAGAGCGCACGGGCCTCCAGCAGCGCCGCCCGCCTCTCCTCCGTGCCCGTGCGGCCGTCGGCGGCGCCGGTGACCGGGGTCTGGGCGGCCCGGTGCAGCCGCCGGTAGCCCTGGACATGGTCGGCGTAGTGCACGGACAGCGCGTCCAGCTGCTCCTCGTAGCGCCCGCCGTCGGGAAAGCCCAGCGCGCCCGCCAGCTCGGCGAGCAGCCGGTCCGCCTCGGCCACCGCATCCCCAGGGGAGTCGACGAAGCGTTCCTGGGCGGCCGTCCAGCGCGCCGCGTACCGCTCGCGCTCGGCCGGCTCCAGCGGCTGCTCCCGCAGCGAACCGTACTTCTCCAGGCGTGCGGCGAGTTCCCGTTCGGCGGCCTTGGCGTCGCCGTCGTGCCGGACCACGGCCCGCTCGTACTCGGGCCCGAAGCGGCGCTTGAGCCCCCGCCCGCCCATCACGCCGCGGACGCGCGGGGAGACGGCGGCCGCTCCCGCGACGACAGCCGCCACGATCACGATCACAATCAAAGCGATGATCAGTCCTGTGGACATGGTTGCCTTCCGGTTTCTCGGCCCGGCGGGCCGTCTTCCGCCCGGGTTGCCCGGAGGGCCGCCGCCAAACGAGCCACACGACCGGCCGCCCCGACGGGGGGCGCCTTACCGAGCCGCATATTCGGTTGCGGGCGCCTCCCCGGCAGTCCGGACAATGTCCGGCATGACCTGGACCGTCGCTGCCGAACCCCATGACTCGCCCATCGCCGCCGCACTGTGGCGCGCGTACTACACGGAGGTCAGCGACCGCTGGTACCGGCTGCACGAGGGGCGCTCGACCGACCCGGACGAACTGGAGCGCGAGATCGCCGCCGACACCGGCGCCCATCTGGCACCGCCCGGCGGCGTGCTGCTGGTGGCGCGGTACGCGGGTGAACCTGCGGGGACCGCGGGCGTACGGCTCACGGACCCGGCCACGGCCGAGCTCAAGCGGGTCTTCCTGCGCGGGGAACTGCGCGGCAGGGGCGGGGCCCGGCTGCTCGTCACCGCCGCGGAGGAGCACGCCCGGGCGCTCGGCGCACGGCGGATGGTCCTCGACACGCGCCACGACCTGGTGGAGGCCCGTGCCCTGTACGCCCGGCTGGGGTACGTCGAGACGGAGCCGCACAACGACGAGCCGTACGCGGATCACTGGTTCTGCAAGCCGCTGACCCCGGCCCTGGAGCCCGAACCCGGGGCCTAGAGATGCCGGCCGGGGCCCGGGTTGTCGGCCGGGGCCCGGGGGAGGCGGCCGGGGCCCGGGTTGTCGGCCGGGGCCCGGAGGGGGCGCGGCCGGGGCTGCCCGTCCTAGAGAGGCCGCCCCGGCGTCCTCGTCCTCGGGCCCGTCCGGTCGTGCGGGCGTTCCGCGTCGCAGCCGCACATCTCGGCGTTCAGTTCCTGGACCAGTTTGCGCAGGTCGGTCGGGCGGCCCGGCCCCCACCAGTCGCCGAGCAGCTCCGCCAGGGACTCCTCACGGGCCTCGCGCAGGCGGTCGGCCGCCTCCCGGCCCCGCTCGGTGAGGATCAGGTCGAGCCCCTCGCGCACCGCGAGGCCCCGCTCCTCCACCTGCCGCGCGGCCCCGAGGATGACGTTCAGCGGGACCGTGCTGCGCTCGGCGAGGATCGCCGGCTCGGCCCAGCCGTACTTGTTGATCCGCAGCAGTAGCCAGCTCGCACTGGGCAGCAGGTCGTAGCCCGCCCTTTGGGTGATCTTCTCGTACATCTCGCGCCGCCCCTGCCGCGAACCGATGACGGACAGTGCCCGGCACACCTCGTCGTACGACGTACGCTCCACCGGATTGCTCGCCAGCGTCTCGGTGACGTCCGGCGCCGTCACCGAGCCGCGCAGCTTGTCCTCGCGCAGGAACCACGCCAGGACGAAGCCGAGGAGGGCGACGGGGGCGGCGTACAGGAAGACGTCGGTGATGGAGACGGAGAACGCGTGCAGGACGGCGGGCCGCACGGCGGGCGGGAGGGCCGCGATGCCGCGCGGATCGGCCTTCAGGGTGCCGGGGGTGACGCCCGCCGGGAGAGGGCGCCCGGCGAGCGCCGCCGACAGCTCGCCGCCGAGGCGGCCCGTGAAGATCGCGCCGAAGACGGCCACCCCGAACGAGGCGCCGATGGAGCGGAAGAAGGTGGCACCGGAGGTGGCGACGCCGAGATCCCGGTAGCTGACGGAGTTCTGCACGATCACCACCAGGACCTGCATGACCAGGCCGAGGCCCAGGCCGAAGACGAAGAAGCAGATGCTCATCTGCGCGGTACCGCTGTACTCGTCGAGCCGGTGCAGCAGGAGCAGGCCGACCGTGGTGACCGCGGTGCCCGCGATCGGGAAGACCTTCCAGCGGCCGGTATGGCTGACGATCTGGCCGGAGGCGGTGGACGTCAGCAGCATGCCGGCCACCATCGGCAGCATGTGCACTCCGGACACGGTGGGGCTGATGCCGTGGACGACCTGGAGGAAGGTCGGCAGGTACGTCATCCCGCCGAACATCGCGAAGCCGACGATGAAGCTGATGACGGCGGCGAGCGAGAAGGTGCGCACGCGGAACAGCTTCAGCGGCAGGACGGGCTCGGCGGCCCGGCGTTCGACGAGAAGGAAGGCGACGAGCAGGACGGCGCCGAGAGCCGCCAGGCCGGCGATCTGCGGTGAGCCCCAGGGCCAGGTGTTGCCGCCGAGCGAGGCGATCAGAACCAGACAGGTGGCGACGGAGGCGATGAGGAAGGTGCCGAGGTAGTCGATGACATGCCGTTCCGCCTTCCTCGGGATGCGCAGGACGGCCGCGATCACGGCGAGGGCGACGATTCCCACGGGCAGGTTGACGTAGAACACCCAGCGCCAGCTCAGATGCTGGGTGAACAGTCCGCCGAGGAGCGGCCCGAGCACGCTCGTGGTGCCGAAGACGGCACCGAAGTGCCCCTGGTAGCGTCCCCGCTCCCGGGGCGGGACGATATCGCCGACGATCGCCATCGACAGCACCATGAGCCCGCCGCCGCCGAGCCCCTGGACAGCGCGGAAGGCGATCAGCTGGGGCATGTTCTGCGCCATGCCGCACAGCGTCGAGCCGATGAGGAAGATGACGATCGCGGTCTGGAACAGATTCTTGCGGCCGTACTGGTCGCCGAGCTTGCCCCACAGCGGTGTCGCCGCGGTCGAGGCGAGCAGATAGGCCGCGACCACCCACGACAGATGCTCCAGGCCGCCGAGGTCGCTGACGATGGTGGGCAGGGCGGTCGACACGATCGTCTGGTCGAGTGCGGCCAGCAGCATGCCGAGCAGCAGCGCGCCGATGGAGACCAGGACGCTGCCGTGAACGCTCTCGTCGGCGAGCGCGGTGCCCCGCCCGCCGAAGGGGCCGCCGGAATCGCCGGAGCCGCTGCTGGGCGTCTCCGCCCCGGTCGCGTCCAGCGCGTCCGACGCAGCCGTGGGGTCCGGCGCGCCCGTGGGGTCCGACACGCCCGCCGTATCCGTCTTGTCCGTCACCTCCGCCGCCTCTCCCGTCCCGCCCTGTGCGTCACTGGTCATCAAAGGCCTCCCGTGGACGGTCGTCGACCTCTGGCTCTCGTCCATCGTGCACTCCCATCGTGTCCGGTGCGTCCCATTACGCCCCGTTTAGTCCGGATGGGAAGCAGGGATTCCGGGGGTTCCTGGGAGATTCCGTGAGGGAGATCTGCATAATCGCTGGAACTCGTCGGGGAGGGGACCCACGCGTGAGCGGATCGAACGGACGGGCCTGCCCGGAGTGCGGGGCGCCGCGGCGGCCGGACGGTACGCCGTCGTGCGCATGCACCCAGCGGGCCTCCGATGCGTTCAGGGAAGCACGCACGGCAGAGGCGGCAGCGGCGGAGGACTTCGATCCGCTGCGGATTCGGCCGTATGTGGAGCTGGGGTCCGCGGCGCGGGAGGACACGGTGGTGATACCGCCGGACGGGACGTTGCGCCGTCCGGCGGTACCGGCGCAGGGCGGGGGATCCGGCACCGGGCCGGATGCACCGGATGCATCCGATCCGCCCGCGGCGGCCGAGGCGGGGACCGCACCCGTCGCGGCGGCCGAGGCGAGGACCGCACCGGGCGCGCCCGGCGAGGCGGACGCGGCTCTACGGCCTGGCTCCGTACCGGACGCGAACGGCGGGGCGGACGAAACCGTGCAGCTCGGCGCCGTACCGGACGCGAACGGCGGGGCGGACGAAACCGTGCAGCTCGGCGCCGTACCGGACGCGCCGCTCGGCCCCGAGCCCCCGGACGGCGAGCCGCCCCGGCGCCGGCGACGCGCCGTCCTGCCGGCCGCCGGGGGTGCGGTGGTGGCCGTCGCGGCAGCGGCGGGGTTCGCCGGCGGGCTGTTCTCGTACCACCCGCCACAGCGGGACACGGCACTGCCCGACGCCATCCGCGCAAGCGTGCCGGAGGGCCCGTCGCCGGGCGGGACCTCGGGAGCGGCGTCCACCACGTCCGCGCCGGCAACCGCGACGCGTACGACTCCACCACCGAGCACCAGCCCCTCGTCCTCCGCGTCGACGTCGAGTGCGTCGGCGACCCCGTCCGTCTCGGCCACCCCGAGCCGGACGACGACCGCGCAGGCGACCCCTTCCGTGTCGCCGAGCCCGGACAGCGGCAGCCGACGGAACCGGGCCCAGACCCAGGTCCTGCGCCAGGGCGACGAGGGCCCGGAGGTGGAGGAGCTCCAACTGCGGCTGCGGGAACTGAACCTCTACGTCGGCCCCGTCGACGGCGTGTACGACGACCAGGTGGAGAACTCGGTCCGCACCTATCAGCTCGCCCGCGGCGTCACCCAGGACGATCCGGGGGTGTACGGTCCGGCGACACGGGCGGCGCTGGAGTCGGAGACGAGCGAGCCCTGACGACGGCCACCGGCGGGGCGGGACTCCGGCCGCTCGATGTGCAGCCGGGATCCGCCGATACACGGCCCGGGCCCACGGATGTGCGCCCGAGTCAGCCGAGACGCGACCCGGGCCCACCGATATGCCACCCGAGCCAGCCGACGACACCCGACCCGCCCCACCGACACGCCACCCGACCCGGCCGACACCCGACCTGGGCCCACCGACACGCCACCCGAGCCGGCCGACACCCGACCCGGGCCGCGGATGTGCAGCCGGATTCAGTCGACGTGCAGCCGGATCGCACCGTCGGACGTGGCCTCCACGTGGACCTGGGTGAGGTCCCGGACCAGTACGTCGGGACGGTGCGCCCCGGCCCGGGGGCCGACACCGACCACCCGCATCCCGGCGGCGCGCCCCGCGGCGATCCCCGCGCCGGAGTCCTCGAAGACCACACAGTCGGCCGGGGCGACGCCCAGTTCGGCGGCGGCCTTGAGGAACCCCTCGGGGTCCGGCTTGCTCGCGCCCACACTTTCGGCGGTGATCCGCAGATCGGGCAGCCTCAGCCCCGCGGCGGCCATGCGCGCGGTGGACAGCGCCACGTCCGCCGACGTCACCAAGGCGTGCGGAAGCCCGGCAAGGGAGGCGAGGAACGCGGCGGCGCCGGGGATCTCGACCACGCCGTCCATGTCGGCGGTCTCCTCGGCCAGCATGCGGGCGTTGTCGGCGTGGTTCTGCTCCATGGGGCGGTCGGGCAGCAGTACGGCCATCGAGGCGTGGCCCTGACGGCCGTGCACGACCTTCATCACCTCGTCGCCGTCCAGCCCGTGCCGCTCCGCCCACCGCCGCCAGCAGCGCTCCACCACGACATCGGAATTGACGAGAGTGCCGTCCATGTCCAGCAGCAGGGCGCGGGCGGTGAGAACGGTGGTGGCCGTCATCGGCATGGCTCCAAGGCGCGAGAAAGGGGCCGGATACGCCCCTGGGACCGGGACAGGGGTATGCCCCACGGGACAAGGCGGCCCCGCCCGCCGGTCAGGGGAAGCGGGCGGGAGCCACTTTGTTCCTTCACGGTACAAAACAAGCCGACGTCACGCCACCGGCCCCCCGGAGCCTTCGGCACGCCGCCATCAGCCGTTCACCGTCCGGACACCGCCCCCACGAAGGCCGTCACGCCGCCACGGCCTCGAACAGGCTCCACACCCCGAGCCCGAGCATGAGCAGCGCCGCGATCTTCGTGATCAGCTTCAGCGGCACCCGCCTCATCAGCGCCCTGCCACCGACGATGCCGAGCCCGGCGACCGCCCACAGGGCGAGAACCGCACCGAGGCCCACCGACAGCGGGTCGCCGTAACGCGCCGCGAGGTTTGCCGTCATGATCTGGGTGAGGTCGCCGAACTCGGCGACGAGGATGAGCATGAAGCCCGCCGTGGACACCTTCCAGAAGCTCTGGTTCTCGGGCCGGCGGATCTCCTCCTCGCCATCGTCCTTCTTCAGGAGCAGCACGGCGGCACCCCCGAGGAAGAGGACGCCGGTGATCCCGTGCACGATCTGCTGCGGCAGCAGGGTCAGCAGGCTGCCCGCCACGACGGCGAGCACGACGTGCAGCAGGAAGGCGGCGGCGACACCGGAGAAGACGTACGAGGCGCGGTAACGGGTGCCGAGGACGAGTCCGGCGAGGGCCGTCTTGTCCGGCAGCTCGGCCAGGAAGACGACGCCGAAGACGAGCGCCAGGACGGTGATGCTGATCAAGATTCCTCAATCGGTCGGGGCTGCCCCACCGAGAGTGCTGCGAGCACGGCGACACCTCGGCACGGCAGCACACGGATCACCCGTGCCGTAGGGCACGGGCGTGCACTGCTTGCCGAAGGTCTCGCTGGCCGATCCTTTGAGATCCGCCTCCGGGCGCCGGCTCAGACGTGCTGAGCAGTGTGTCGACGGTCCGGCGAAGAGCTACTCCCCTTCTGCGCCTCCCATGGTACGGGACCGCCGGGCGGGGCCCCGGGGCCGTAAGACATGTCACACCCCTTGTTGCGTCATGTACCTGTCACTAGCGTCTAACCGAACGCACATCTCCCGGCAACACACGCCCGCGAGCATTCCCACGCTCGCGGCCCAACATCCCCACCCCACAAGGGAGTTCGCATGTCCAAGGTCTACGCGCGTCGACGCGTCAGCATACTCGCGGCGCTTACCGGGCTCATAGCCTCGGTCGGACTGTTCAACGGTCCGACCGCCTCCGCCGCCCTCCCCACCCCTGTCAGCGGGGCCACGGCCCGCAGCTACCTCTCCCAGCTCACCGTGGCGACCGAGAACCGCACCGGCTACAAGCGCGATCTGTTCCCGACCTGGATCACCATCAGCGGCACCTGCAACACCCGCGAGTACATCCTCAAGCGCGACGGTACGAACGTGGTCACCGACTCCTCCTGCGCCGCGACCAGCGGCAGCTGGTACTCCCCGTACGACGGTGCCACCTGGACCGCCGCCTCCGACGTGGACATCGACCACCTGGTCCCGCTCGCCGAGGCCTGGGACTCCGGAGCGAGCAAGTGGACGACGGCCCAGCGCCAGTCCTTCGCCAACGACGTCACCCGTCCCCAGCTGCTCGCCGTCACCGACAACGTCAACCAGGCCAAGGGCGACCAGGACCCGGCCACCTGGATGCCGTCCCGGACGGCGTACCGCTGCACGTACGTCCGCGCCTGGGTGCAGGTGAAGTACTACTACAACCTCTCGGTCGACTCGGCCGAGAAGAGCGCCCTCCAGAACTACCTCGCGAGCTGCTGACCCCCGGGCCTTCGCGAACCGCCGGACCCGGGCCCTCGCGAACCGCCGGACCCGGGCCCCGGCGAACCGCTGCTTTCCGGCCTCTCCCGCGGACCTCCGTCGTTCCGTACCGTACGGGGCGACGGAGGAGGAGATCGCCGTGGCGGGACTGCGTCTGGGACCACTGCTGAGATACGCGGACGGCTCGTCCGCGACCGTCTGGGTCGAGGCGAGCCGCCCGTGCACCGCCGAGGTGCGCTGCGCCTCGGGCGCCCACGGCGCCGCCCGCACCTTCCAGATCGCCGGGCACCACTACGCGATCGTGCCGGTGACCGGGCTCGCCCCGGGCACGGCGGAGGCGTACGAGGTGCTGCTGGACGGCGCCCTCGTGTGGCCGCCGCCCGACTCGCCGTTCCCGCCCTCCGTGATACGCACAGCCGGCCCGGAGACGGTCCGCGTCACCTTCGGCTCCTGCCGCTGGGCCGCCTCGCCCGCCGACGGGAAGGACCCGGTCGGCCCGGACGCGCTGGACACGCTGGCGGCCCGCCTCGCCGCCGCCCCGGACGCCGAACCCCCCGATGTGCTCCTGCTGTTGGGGGACCAGGTGTACGCGGACGAGACGTCCACCGCGATCCGCGACCGCATCGCCGCCCGCCGCGGCCTCGCCGATCCCCCGGGCTCCCAGGTCGCGGACTACGAGGAGTACACCTGGCTCTACCACGAGTCCTGGCTCGCCCCCGGGATCCGCTGGCTGCTGTCCACCGTGCCCAGCCTGATGATCTTCGACGACCACGACCTCGTCGACGACTGGAACACCAGCGCGGCCTGGCTCGCCGGCATGCGGGCGACCGCGTGGTGGCGCGAGCGACTGCTCGGCGGCCTGATGGCGTACTGGGTGCACCAGCACCTCGGCAATCTCTCCCCTGCGGAACTGGCCGCAGACCCGCTCTACGCCGCCGTACGCGAGACTCCGGACGGCACGGACGTCCTGCGCGCGTACGCCGCCCAGGCGGACGCCCATCCCTCCACCGTCCGCTGGAGCTACCACCGGGACTTCGGCCGGGTACGGGTGGTGATGCTCGACTCGCGGGCGGCGCGCGTCCTGGACGAGGACGGCCGGGCGATGCTGGACCCGGCGGAGGCGGAATGGTTCGAGGAGCAGGTACGCGGCGCCCGGGGCGTCTGCGACCAGCTCCTGATCGGCACCTCGCTGCCCTGGCTGCTCCCCCACTTGGTACACGACGCCGAGGTGTGGAGTTCCGCCCTGTGTCGCGGCGAGCGCGGCGCCCGCTGGGCCGGCTTCGGCGAACGCCTGCGGCAGACGGCGGACTTGGAGCACTGGTCGGCGTTCCCTGAGTCGTTCGCGGCGCTCGCGGACCTCGTCGCCGAGGCGGGTACGGGACCGGGGGCGCCGGCCGGTGTCTATGTGCTGTCCGGTGATGTCCACCACGGGTACGCCGCGGAGCCCACGTGGCCGGAGGGCGGTCCCGACGCCCGGGTCCTCCAGCTGACGTGCTCGCCCCTGCACAACTCCGTACCGCTGTCCCTGAGGCTCGGCTTCCGCTTCGGCTGGAGCGGCCCGGGGCGCGCCCTGGGCCGCCTTCTCCTCCGGCACGGTCGCGGTGCGCCCACCCGGTTCGGCTGGCGCCGGACGGGCGGCCCCTGGTTCGGCAACCAGCTCATGACGCTGACGCTGCAGGGGCGTTCGGCGTCATTGCGAGTGGCCCGCGCACGCCCGGACAGGACGGGAAAGGCACGGCTCGCGACCGTCCAGGAGTCCTCCCTGACCTCCGGTGACCCGGCGCAATGACCATGAGGCACAACCGGTACGCGTGTTTGCGGGGCGCGCGCGTGGAGCTGTCCGGTATCTGATTCCCTTCCCGGAGGGTGGCGTAAGCGTCGCCGCCGACCCGCAGTTGACCCGCGGGGTACCCGCGGGCACCGACTGCTCCAGGCGCTGCGGGGTACTGAACTCGTCCTCGTCGTCGACACCGTTCTTCCGCAGGTGTTCCAGCGTGGCGTTGACGATGGCCGCCATATGCGGGCGGTCCTCCGTGCAGCGCGGCGCCAATGCGTCGAGAACCTGTTGGTCCTGGCTGACAGGTCGGCCGTTCCCATCGAGGTCGGCCACTGCTCCGGCCCAGGCGCCGACGCGTCCGGACGCCGGCCGACAGCCCGGCTGCCGACTCCCCGACCACACCACGCCGCCTCCGCGGCGACGGGCGGAGTACGGGGCTACAGCGGGGCGATCACCGCCTGGAAACCTCCTTTGCCACAGGCGTTGCCGACGTGGGCGATCGGCCACCCCCACCCCCACCGCCCGACAGCGGCCCCATCGCGGCGGCCACGCGTTCGACCCCTTGCGCTGCCCTTGTGCTCCCTTTGCGCTCTCTTGCGCTCCCCTTGCGTTCCCTTGCGTTCCAAGGGCCCCAACGCGTCCGGAATCGAGTGCGTTCGAATCCCGCGTCACGTCGTTATGCCGTGCACCGCCGAGCCATCCAGGTGCGGCACAGCCACGACCATCGACAAGGGAGGAACGCCGTTGACATCGGCTGGAGCGGACCGCGACGCGCTCAAGGACGAGCGGAACACCGCGAGCGCTGACGGAATCTCAAACGCGGAGCGCGAGCTGTATGGGGGCCGGCTCCGCTACGACCAGTCCTTCGTGCGCCACGAGGGACCACTGACCCGGCTGTCGTTCGGATACATGGCAGCGGCGCTCCCACGCATGGTGGGCATGGTGCTGCGCACCGGGTGGACGACGGACCCGCGGGCACTGGCCGGGGTCGTTGCCTGCCAGCTCGGACAGGGAGTCACGGCCGCGTGGGGGCTGGTGGCGGTCAACAGCGTCCTCACCCGGCTGTTCGCCGACGGCCCGACCGCCGACAAGCTCGGCGACGCCCTGCCGTCGCTATCGGTGCTGGCCGTCACCGCAGTGGGTGCCGCGCTGCTGTCGGCGTGGTCGACGGCCATGTCGGGCCGGCTGGAGCCACAGGTGGAGCGGGCGGTCTCCGAGCGGTACTACGCGGCCGTCACCCGGGTGGAGGTGGAGGCGACCGAGCGTCCGGAGATCCAGCGGGTCCTGGAGGCAGGCAGGTTCGGCACCGACTCCGCCCGCAGCATGCTCAGGCTGTCGGTGGGCGTGGCCAACGTGCTGATCGGTATGGCGGCGGCTGCGGTCGTTCTGGCGTCGCTCCACTGGATGCTGCTGCCGATGCTGCTGGCAATCGCCCTGCCCAAGGGGTGGGGAGCGGTACGCTCCGCGCGCCGCGACTACGCCTCCCGGCTGCACTGGGTCGATCACCGGCGGGCGATCGCCTCCCTGCTGGCCTATCTGACCCGCCCGCACGCGGCCGGAGAGATCCGCGTGCACGCGGCCGGCGACAAGCTGCTGTCCAGCTATGCGGAGATGTCCCGGCAGACGGAGATGGAGCAGCGGCGGCTGGCCCGTGCACAGGCGTTCACCGACCTCGTCGCCGACGCATTGGCGGGACTGGCGTCACTGGCCTGTTACGGAGTCCTGTGGTGGCTGCTGGTCACCGGCATGCTGCCGCTCGCCGTCGGCGGGACCGCGGTCATCGCCATTCGCACCTCCACCGCCCGTCTCACCTCCCTCATCCAGCAGGTCAACCACCTCTACGAGGAGCTGCTGTTCCTCACCGACACCGAGACCGCCATCGAACTGGCCACCGAGCACGCCATCCCCTCCGCCGGAACCCCGCTGCCTCCCGGTGTGGACCGGGTGCGCGTGGAGAATGTGTCGTTCACCTACCCCGGGGCCACATCCCCAGCGCTGAAGGGAGTGAGCCTGTCGGTCCACCGCGGCGAGGTGACGGCCCTGGTGGGCGCGAACGGGTCGGGGAAGACCACCCTGACCAAGGTACTCGCGGGGCTGCTGGTCCCCAGCGAGGGAAACGTGTGGTGGCAGAACGAGGAAGGCGAGGGGGTCGGCATCCGTGAGGCCGACCGCGCCCAGGTCTTCACCACGGTGGGACTGCTCGCGCAGGACTTCCCCCGCTGGGAGATGACCGCTGCCGCGAACATCGCGATCGGCGCCGGCGACCGCCCACGGGACATGGACCGCGTCGAGGACGCCGCCCAGGCCGCGGACGTTCTCACGCTCGTCGAGAGCCTGCCGCACGGCTGGGACTCGATCGTCTTCAAGGGCTACGAACGCGGAGTCCAGCTCTCGGGCGGGCAGTGGCAGAAACTGGGCACCGCGCGGAGCTTGTACCGGGGTGCGCCGTTCCTGCTCGTCGACGAGCCGACCTCGGCACTGGACCCGCATGCGGAGATCGCCGCGTTCGAAGGGCTGTGGTCCCTCGCCCAGGACGGGCACGCGGTCGTGCTCGTCACCCACCGGCTGGCTGCCACCGCCAACGCCGACCGTATCTACGTCCTCGATCAAGGGCGGGTTGTCGAGGAAGGCACGCATGACCAGCTGATGGCCCTCCCGAACGGCCTTTACCAGGGCATGTTCACCCTCCAGGCCGCGCAATTCGGGCTCACGTCACCAGCCGCACAGCTCCCGCCGGCACGCCGTCCGTCCACTGCCGTCCAGGAGGAAACCCCGTGACCCCGTGACCCGGGCCACCGACACCGCAGAACTGGCCGCCCCCGGCACCCATGACGGCGTCCTGCTCGCCTCGACCATGGAAGCGCACTCCGATCATGGAATCGAGAGGCAATCGACCGACTCAGCTCAAAAATCAAAGGCGCATCGGCCAGCGCGAGACTACGATCTGAAGCAAAACGCGAGACCTGGACGGTACGGCATCACGAGGATGCCGGAAGGTCGCCCACAGGGGGAAACCATGCTGCACGAAGTCCAAACCCGAGAGCTCATGAGCGAGCGCATACGAGAGGCGGAGCGAGAACGTCTCCTTCGCGCGGTCCGGCTCCAGCGCCGCGCCGAACGCCTCACCCAGCGCGCCCGCCACGCCCTGAACGCCCTCGTATAACCAACCCCGGCTCACCCTTCCCCTCTCTGCGGGCCGTCACTGGACGATCAGTGACGGCCCGCTGCCCGTTCGAGGGGTGCCTTCGCGGCCGGACACGCCCTGGCGCCTACTCGCACAAGGTGTGACCTGGGTCAGCTGCGGCCGATGTTCCCCGCCTCGGGGCCCGTTGACTCAACAACAGGCTCCGGCCGCGCAGCGCGGGGCGGCTTCCACGACCCTGCTCCTGGAACAGGGCGTCGAACTGGTCATGCTCGATGAACTCCTCGGCCACGCAGCGGGGTCGAAGACCGCGAGATCCTGCGCGAAGCGCTCCGGCGCGAGTTACAGGAGGAGACCGGGCTACTGGTGCGCGACCCGGTGCGGACCGCAGTCCTGATGCACATCGCCTCCGAGGAGCACCCATCGGCGTTGGCCGTCGCCTTCGAGATCGACGATTGGTCGGGAAACGTCGCGCCTGGGACCACTTGGCCTTACCGCAACCTGGCGGCGGGTGACCTGCTGGGTGGTGGAGCGGGTGGTGCGGGTGTGGACGTTGCCGTCGTCGTCGAGCACCGCAGACCCCGCGCCACTGATGCTGAACTCCGGCGCCGCCCCGAACGACTACGACTCCGGCGACCACGTCAACCTCACCGCTGACGGATACAGCGCCATCGCCAACACGATCGCCCTGACCACGCTCGGACCCGACAGCTGAACAGCACAGAGGAGCATGAGGGTGGCCAGGCACCGCCGACAACGGCGGTGCCTGGCCACCCTCATCTCGCCTCGCCTGTCGGCGGCCCATGGCGGAAGCGAAGCCGCACACCGGGAGTGGAGTCGTAGAGCAGATGTTGAAGTTGCAAGCACAGTTAGGTGGGCCTAACCTTCGGCTCAGTCGGTTGCCGTCCCCTACCGGTCCGTTCGCGGACCGAAAACGAGACCGAAGGAGTCCCCCACATGACCGCACGTCTCAACAGTGCGCAACCCTATGCAATCGCCTTGTTCCGGATCGTAACCGGACTGCTCTTCGCCTGCCATGGCGCCGCCGACCTCTTCGGCGTCCTCGGCGGAATCCCGGGCAGGGGCGGAACCGTACCGGTCGGCGCCTGGCCGTTCTGGTACGCCGCCGTGATCGAACTCGTCGCCGGCGCCCTGGTGCTGGTCGGCCTCGGCACCCGCGTTGCCGCCCTGCTCGCGTCGGGCTCGATGGCCTACGCCTACTTCGACGTACACCAGTCGGCAGCCCTGTGGCCGCTCCAGAACGGCGGCGAACTGTCGGTGCTCTTCTGCTGGTCCTTCCTGCTCCTGGTGTTCACCGGCTCGGGCGCATTCGGTCTCGACCGTCTCGTCGCCACCCGTTCGGCCGCAGCCGACGAGAAGCCGGCCTCGCAGCCCATCGCCGCCTGATCCGCCCCGGCCATGCGCGCACGGTGACCGTCGCACCGTCACCGTGCGCGCCACACTGACCCCCGCCGCCTCTCCTGTCACAGCCCCCGCGTACGCTGTACGGCTGTCGAAAGGCCGCTCCTGCCGCTCCCCCGCGACATCGCGGCACGCAGTTGCCTACGGGGAGTCGGACGGGGAGTTCCGGGTGTTGGAGAGTGTGGGGTCGCTGGCCGGCAGCCCCTGGATCTACCCGGTGGTGGCCGCGTCGGTCCTGCTGGACGTCTTCCTGCCCCTGTTGCCCAGCGGCGTGCTGGTCATCACGGCGGCGACCGTGGCGGCCGCGGGTTCGGCGGTCGCGCACGTACCGGACATCTTCTGGCTCATGGTGTGCGCGGCGGCGGCCTCGGTCCTGGGCGATCTGGTGGCCTACCGCCTGGCCTGGCGCGGCGGCGCCCGTCTGGACCGCGCGATCGCCCGCTCACGTCGGCTGTCGAGCGCGCAGAAGCGGCTGGGCGCCGCCCTCGCCCACGGCGGCGGGGCGCTGGTGATCCTCGCCCGGTTCGCGCCGGCGGGCCGCTCGGTCGTCTCCCTCGGCGCGGGCGCCGCCCGCCGCCGGGCCCGCGAGTTCGTGCCCTGGTCGGCGCTGGCGGGCATCGCCTGGGCCGCGTACAGCGTGGCGCTCGGCTACTTCGGCGGCCAGTGGCTGGGGGCGAGCTGGCTGGCGACGGGCGTCTCGGTGGCGGCCCTGTTCGCGGCGGGAGCGGTCGCCACCTGCCTGATGCGCCGCCCGGTCCCGCGGGAGGAGCGTCCTTAGGTCGTCCGCGACCGGCGGCGGGCCGACGCGGGGCGCCTGTCTGCCGCCCGTCGCGGGGCGCATCTGCCGTCCCGTGGAGGGACACTTCACCCGCCGTCCCTCGCGCGGCGCCTCACCCGCCATCGGTTGCCGCAGGCGCGGCCTCGCGGGTACGGCCCCGCACCTCGAGGCCGGCCAGCAGCTCCGCGGTGGCCGCCGCGACCGCGTCCACGGCCCGGTCGAACACCTCACGGTTGTGGGCGGCGGGGGCACGGAAGCCGGAGACCTTGCGCACGAACTGGAGCGCGGCGGCCCGGATCTCCGCCTCCGTGGCGTCCTCCGGGATGGCGGGCGGGCGAAGCGTCTTGATGCTGCGGCACATGCGTCCAGTGTCCCTCGCGCGCCCGCCGCCCCCGCTCGGGGTCAGACCGCGTGGGTCTTGGCCAGCAGTTCCAGAACCTCGGCCGTCGTACCCGTCTCGCCGAGACGGGGGAAGATCCGCTCGACGCTGCCCCGGTGCGCCTCGGGGTCGGCGTCGGCCATCGCGTCGGTGACGAGCGTGACGTGGTACCCGTGCTCGTAGGCGGCCCGTGCCGTGGACTCGACTCCGATGCTCGTGGCGATGCCGGTCAGCACGATCTGCGTGACGCCGCGCCGGCGCAGCCGGACGTCGAGGCCGGTGCCGTGGAAGGCGCCCCAGTTGCGCTTGGTGACGTGGATGTCGCCGGAGTGGCCGGACAGTTCGTCGACGACGACGTCCCAGCCCTCGGGGAAGGCGCGGGCACCAGGCTGCCGCTCGGTACGGCCGGGCACGGCGTCGGATCCGTCGGGGGCGAAGGTGACCCGGACCAGTACGACCGGGAGGTTCCGGGCCCGGAAGGCGTCGGCCAGTTCGGCGGTGCGGGCCACCACCTCGGGGCCGCTGTGCGGCTGCGTGGGCATTCCGACGATGCCGTTCTGAAGGTCGATCACGACGAGGGCGGTGCGCGGGTCGAAGGTGGTGAGAGCCATGCTCAGGCCTTTCCGGGAACGGGGGCGAGGGAGGGCGGGCGGACGGGGCGGAGAGGGCGGGCGGGGCTGACACGGTCGACAGGATGGACAGGGTGGACAGGTTCGGCGTGGGCGAAGAAGCCGCGTCAGCGGCGGAGGCACCCAGCGCGCCGAGGTACCTGCACGGATCACGGGCGCGTGAGCCGTTCCAGCAGGGAGAGCGCCTCGAGGACGGTCCGCCGCTCGTCCGCCGTGTAGCGGTCCTGGAGGGCACGGGCCAGCCACTCCTGTCGTGCCTCCCGGTCGCCCTCGACGCGGTCGCGCCCGGCGTCGGTGAGGGTGACGAGCTGGCGGCGGCCGTCGTCGGGGTCGGGACTGCGCCGGATCAGTCCGTGCCGTTCGAGGACGGCGAGCGTGGCGGCCATCGACTGGGGACGCACACCCTCGGCGGACGCCAGGGTGCTGGCGGTGGCGGCGCCGCCCTTGCCGACCAGGGTGAGGGCGGATACCTGAGAGGGCGTCAGGTCCTCGTCCCCGGCGACCTCGCGAATACGGCGCCGCAGGCGGCTGAACAGCACCCGCAGGTCACGGGCCGCGCGAGCGGCGGACTCGGAGACACCTTCGGGGTCCTGGACCATGCGGCCACCGTAAACCCTTCAGGTGCGCCTGTCCAGTTTACCTGTACAGTTTCACCTGTGTATTGCCACGGGCATGGCGGGACCGGGGGCCCGCGACAGACATCCGTTCGAGTGATGTGAGTGAAGCGGCTCGCACCCGAAAATCGAACAGGCGTAGCATTGTGGTGTGCCTGCGAGCTATGACTTTCCGAGTGACCTACTTGCCGGCCAGGAGGAGCTGCATCAGGTCCGGGCAGAGCTCCTGGCCCTGCTGAAGCGGCTCCCCTGGTCGGTGGAACCGCTGGACGGATTCAGCGACGACAACGGCTGGCGCAGCGTGGAACGCCCCGCCTCCCCGGGCTGGACCGCGGACGAACAGGCAGAGGTGGAAAAGCTCCGCGAACGGGAACGGGAACTCGCCATCTTCGTCTCCTCGCACCGCTTCTGGGCGGAGGTGACCACCGAGAACAAGGTGGACGCACGGATGCGGCTGAAGCACGCCCAGGAGCACGAGCCCGAGGACTGAGACCGACAGTGGCCCTGGGCCCGTACTCGCCGACCAGCCGAGCCCCACCCCGCCACCGAACACGCCAGAGGGCGGGCACGCTCAGTGGAGCCGTGCGACGACCGGGGAGGACCTGAGGACGCGTCCCTTTGCGTCGAGGGCTCTCACCTGGAAGTACGGCCCCGGGGATGCGGTGGTGACGGCCGTCTCGAAGCCGGTCCGTCCGGTCCGGCGGACGACGACGGACAGGGAGTGGGGTGTGCGTCCCGCGAGGACCTGCCATGCGCGGGTCTGTGTCGAGCCGTTCCAGGAGGCGTAGACGACGGTGTTTCCGCCTGCGGCCCGTGCCGCCGCTCTCGGCGGGTAGTCGGGAGTGCCGACCCATTCGTTGCGGAACACCCGGTAGGAGAAGTCCGATGCGGGCATTCTCGCGTCGTAGAGCAGGTTCCTGCCGCCGTCGCCCTGGGTGTTCCCTGGTGCCGTGTACTCCGAGTAGTACGGGGTCTGGCCCCACCCGACGAATTCGTTGCCGCCTGGCAGAGCCTGTGTGTTGCCCTGGGTCTTCGCCTCCAGTGGCGGCCGGTGGTAGTAGGTCCGGTCCGCGGTTGCCTTCCGGGTGCGGAAGTCGAGGGTGAGGATCAGGCCGTGGGACTCTTGCTCGGGGGCACCGTCGGGCAGGTCGCAGCAGCCGTCGTCGAACATGCTGATCCGGTTCCCGGGACGGAAGCGTGCGTCATGCTGCCAGTAGAAGTCCGCGTTCCGGCCGAAGGTGAAGTCGCTTTTCTTCCCGCCGAGTTGCCAGCGGATCTTCCCGGACTTCTTGGCGACCTCGTAGATCGCCCACATGTTCCGGGCAGAGATCAGGAGTCGGCCGTCGGGGCCCTCGTCCACCGAGTTGACGTGGAAGGCGTCCCACACCCCGTCGGACGACGACGCGCTCGAGGCCGCTTCCTCGGAATCCGCGGGGTCGAGGTGGTCCAGCGCGTTCCACGAGTACAGCAGTCTCCCCGTGGCGAGGTCGGTCTCCTGGATCTCGCTGTTCAGGATGGCTCCGTTTGCGGCGCCCCCGTAGCGGGTGAGGTCCATGGGTACCGGTCGTGAGGCGATGAACAGTGCGGTGCCCCTGCGGGTCAGGGTGAATTCGTGCTCGTCCGGGTAGTAGCCGTGGTGCGCGAAGACCGTTTTCAGCAGGCGGTAGTGAGTGTCGTAAATGTAGTAGCAGCCGCCCGGTTCCGGGGCGCCCGCGGGCAGGTTGGTGTACCACGGGGGAATGGCCTCGCTTCCCTGCCACCACGTCAGGACCTGCTGGGCCTTGTGTGTGCGGGGGTCGCGGTAGGTCTGCACCTTGAAGTCGGAGTTCTGGAGATTGGTGGACGGCAGCGGCCGGAACCAGACCGGGTCGCCGGAGTCGTCGTCGATCAGTGCGCCGGTCTGGCCGACCATCTGGTCGGCGCTGAAGGGGGCGACGAAGATGCCGCCGGGAGCGGTCCCCGGTCTGCGGGTGGTCACCGTCACGCGCATGGGGCGCAGCGCCGGCTCGGAGACGAACTGCCATACGCCGCTTCCCGAGAGGATGGGGGGCGCAGTGCTCTGCGACGGGGGGAAGGGTCTCGTGGCGCACAGCCGGGATGCGCCCCCCGACAGAGTCGCCGCGGCCGGGGGGACACAGCTCGCAAGGACGCACACCGCTGCGAGCGCCATGGCTGCGACCGAGCGACGGGCGTGTGCCCGCGTCCTGAGAGTCCGCTGCTGACGCGCCACCATGGCCGCCCTCCCACTCCTGGTCCCGGCAGGGCCCCGGAGCCCTCGCCTGCGGTGTCCGGGTCACCGTAGAGCGACCGGACCCATATCTCCCGACGCCGAACAACCCACCGCGAAGCAGGCACTCGAACGGCTCAACCCGGGACCGCACCTCTTGGCCACGCCCACCCGCTGCGAGCAGGCCCGGTCCCGGTTCTTCGGAAGGGGCCACGCATCGATTCCGGATGCCGACGTCGTGATCAGAGCCGGGAGGGCGGACGTGGGCCGGGGCGCGCTCGCTGAGACGGTCAGCGGTGGATCTCTTGCCGTGTCCGGCACCGTTCTGGCTGACCGCCTCCGCCATCGCCGTGAGGACGACCCGGGAACCGGGGAGCGGCGGCGGACCGTGTACATCGGGTTCGAGCGGCCAGTGGAGTTCGCCACGTCGTATCTGCCCCTGGACATCGCCCCCACCGAGGTCAGGACGCTCCGGCCGGCTTCCGGTGCGCCCGTGATCCACCTGATTCGCACCACCTACGACTCCGAGGGGCGGGCCGTGGAGGTCTGTGACACGGTGATGGCGGCGGACGCGTACGTCCGTACCAGCTCCCGCCGTACCAGCTCCCGGCGACGTGATCGCATGAGCGACGGAGGTGCGCGGGGACGCGTCCCGCGCTTGGAGCAGCCTCCTCGCGGCCCGACCGGCACATGAGTGGCACGACGGCTGCGAGCGGCCGGGAAAGATCAAGGCCCAGGTTTCCGGGTTCTCCCCCGCTGACCTGGGCCTTTGGCATGTCCTGGGACTGGTGGGCGCGGACGGTTTCGAACCGCCGACATCCGCCTTGTAAGGGCGGCGCTCTACCGCTGAGCTACGCGCCCGGGACGAGTCGACAGCCTACCTTGCCCTGGGGGATGTCCTGCAAACGCGTATACGGAGCGGGCCGGGGGGTAACCCCACCGTCGATCCGGTGGTCCGCCGCATCCTCCCGGCGGTCCTGGATGCGTACGGTCGTAGAGCATCCAGCTTGGTGGGGCGTCCGGCTCCATGGGGCATCCGGCTTTCGGCTCTCGGGGGACAGTGTCATGACGCGTGCGGTGATGCAGACGGAACGTACACGCCTTGCTCGGCGTGCTCGGGCGGTTGTCTTTGCCGGTGTCATCGCGGCGCTCGGCGCGACGGTGGCCGCGTGCGGCAACGATGCCGGGGACGATCCGCACCCGGACCGGCGTTCCTTCGCGCTGCGCGGTCATACGCTCACCGTCGACTCCGACGACTCGGCGCTGGAGATCGTCCCGGCCGACGTGGACAAGGTCGAGGTCACGCGGTGGTTCCGGGGCACGGTCGTGGCGGGCGGGGACCCCCGGGTGACCTGGGCCATGCGGGACGACCGGCTCGTCCTGCGGCTGAAGTGCTCCGGACTGGTCGCGGACTGCTCCGCCAGACACCGGATACGGGTGCCGCGCGGGGTCGCCGTGACCGTCGAGGACGGCGACGGCAGCGTGCGGGCGCAGGGTTTCGAGGAGGCACTGAGCATCCGTACGCGGGACGGTTCGGTGCGGGTGGCCGACTCCACCGGGCCACTGACGCTGAAGAGCGGCGACGGAAGCGTTCTCGCGACGGGCGTGGGCTCGCGGCGGGTGGACGCCGAGACGCGGGACGGATCGGTCCACCTGGAGCTGGGGGCCGTGCCCGACCTGGTGCGGTCGAGCAGCCGGGACGGCTCCGTCACGATCGCGCTGCCGCCGGACAGGTACCGCGTGATCGCCGGCTCGCGGGACGGCTCGGTGCATGTGTCCATACCGACGGATCCGGCCGGGGCGCATGTGGTCGAGGCACGGACGGCGGACGGTTCGGTCACGGTACGAGCGGCGCGGTAGCCCGGCGGGAGACGGTGGTGAATGGGGCGCATCGCGAACCGACCACCCCGTGTGTTCGTCCTCAACCGGTGGGAGAATGACACCGGGCAGGGCGGATGACAGCACGGGAGAGGGATGTGACGGCCACACCATCACAGGCCACACCACCACAGCCGTGCACGCCTTTTGCGCCATGCGGGCCCACACCCGTCCGGGACGCTCTCGCCCTCCTCGCCCTCCCGCTCGTCGCCGCCCTGCTGCTGCCCGCGGCGTTCGCCGGGGGCGGGACGCGGCGGTGGTTCGGGGGGCGGGCCGAGGGGCTGCGGGCCGAGGCACAGGCCGCCAAGGACGCCGCGGCGGCCGCGTTCTACGAGCTCGACACCGCCCAGCGGGATCTGAGGATCTCGATCGAGACCATCACCGCGGTCGACGACTCCCCCGCCGCCCGCCGGGCCATCGCCGATTTCGAGGCGCTCGGGCGGCGCATCGACGAGGCCAGTCACCGGTATATCGAGGCCGTCGACGCGCACGACCTCGACCGGGTCGACCTCGAGGCCTCCGTGGCCTCCCGCGCACGGGCCGATCTCCTCGCCGCCAAGGACGAACTCGGCCGTGTCAAGCAGGAGCTGGATCGTTTCGGCGAGAGCCTGGGGCCGCTGCTCGGCAAGGCCGAGACCCAGCTGGCCCGGCTGGCCCCGGCCGTGGAGCGTGCCCGCCAGGCGCTGCTCGCCGCCAGTAACGCCCTGGACGGCGCCCGGGCCTCCGGGCTCAGGGCGGACGACCTCGCCGCCCGGCTGGCCGCCCTCGCCCCTGAGCTGACCAAGCTGAACCAGGGCGCGGGACAGCACGGCGTGGCGGGGACCCTGGAGCGCGCCGAGCGGGTCGCGCGGGAGGCCGAGGCCGTACGGGTGGAGGCCGCGCGGCTGCCGGAGCGGGCCGCGGAGATCGACCACCGGCTGGTGTCCCTGCGCACCCGGGCTCAGGCGCTCACCACGCGCGCCGGGCAGGTCGAGCCCGTGCTGAGCGAGTTGCGGCGGCGGTTCGCGGCCGCGTGCTGGCAGGACCTCCAGCAGGTGCCGGAGCAGGCCGCCGAGGCCGTCCGGCAGGCGGAGCTGAAGCTGAAGGAGGCGCAGGCGGCGCGGGAGGCTCAGCGCTGGCCGGACGCGACGTCGCTGCTGTCGACCGTACGGGCGCTGCTGAACACGACGGACGAGGCCGTGTCCGCCGCGGGGGACCGCCTGAAGAGGCTGAACGCCGTGCAGAAGGATCCGCATGCGGAGATCGAGCGGACGCGGTTCGCGATCCGGGACGCGCAGCGGCTGGCCATGACGGGCCGGACGACGCCCGATCCGCGGCACGCCCGTCCGCTGGACGACTCCGTGGCGCGGCTGGAGCGCGCGGTCACCACGCTGGAGGGCCGCCACCCCGACTACTGGCACTTCCTGACGGAGACGGAGGCGGTGCGGCAGTCGGTGGCCCGGGTGGTCGCGCAGATCCGGGAGGAGCGGGGGGCCGGTCACTGAGCCCGGCCCCCGCCCCGGAAGGCACCGGTCAGGTCCGGTAGGCGTAGTACGCCGCGGTGGGGTACGACGCGATGATGCTCGCCACCGACCTGTTGAAGGTGTTGGTGGAGTGGTACGTCACATAGGGCACGCCCTGCGGGCTGCGATAGGTGACGATCATGGAGTGGTCCTTGGACCCGTCCTTGTTGAAGTCCATCTGCAGCACGTCACCGACGTCCATCTGGTAGACGTTGGCGAGGCTGGTGACCCGCTTGGAGGACAGGGCGAACCACGAGAACTCGTTGACGCCGACGAACGAGTCGGACTGGATCTCGGAGTTGCCGAACCACTTGTGGAAGTCCGAGGTGTAGCCGGGGACATGCTTCCAGCCGCCGGCCTTCAGGGACTGGCTGACGAAGTTGGTGCAGTCGCCGCCGGCACCCTGCCCGTTGAAGTCCGGGTAGTCGGGGTTGTAGTGGTTCCAGTACTTCTGCGCGTACGCCGCCATGGCCTTGTAGTCGTAGCCGGTGGCGGAGAAGTTCTTCGGGTTGGCCGGTGCGGGCCGGGTGGTGGCCGAGCGGGCCGCCGAGGGCGGGCCGTCGTCGGTGGCGGTCATCGGTGCGGCGACGGCCGGCTTGGCCACCTGGTTCACGGCGAGGTAGCCGTCGTCGGTGTCCCGGATGCCGGTCAGCTGCCAGTTGCCCTGCCGGTCGGCCTTGAACGTCAGCTCGTGGTGGGCCTGGAAGCCGGTGGTCTTCGGCTCGGTGCCCTTGACCTTCGCGTACGTCAGCGTCGTGGTCTCGGTGACGTCGACCGTGGCGTGCCGGCCCTTCACCTGCGTGGCGTCCAGCTTGACGCTGGTGCTGGCCGCGCTGTACTTCTCGCCGAGCTTCGCGAGACGGGACTTGCGGCCGCGCAGCTCCGAGAGGGCGGTGCTCTCCTGGTGCGACTGTGCGCCGGACAGGCGCACCTTGCCGGAGAAGCCGGACGTCAGCTGGTGGGCCCCCGCCTCCTGCTCGCTCTTGCCGTCCAGCAGAGCGTTGGTGCGGTCGGTGAAGACCGCGTCGGCCAGCCGCTGGAAGGTGGCCTTGGTCGCCGGGTCCACCGTCGGGTCGTCGGTGACCGCCGCGCCCGCGCTCCAGTTGGGCACCAGGGCCACGCCGGCGACCACCGATGCGGCCGCCGCGGTGACTATGGTGGCGCGACGCCGCTTACGGCTCAATCTTCTCGATTTCAATGATGTTCCCCTCTACGCCGGTACTCCTACCGGGAGACGGCATCTTCGCACGGCGTCTGTGTCGGTTGTGAAGAGGGGATGCACAAGTGGAACGAAGGTATTACACGCGTCACCTGACCTCCGTGGTCACTTGACCACCGTCGGCCAGTCCGGCGACTGCGCCGGGTCCAGGGCGCGCAGCCGCTGAAGGGTCTCGGGCTTCTGCACGTCGAGCCAGTCGGCCAGTTCCTTGAAGGACACGCACTTGACACCCTTCTTGGTGCACACGTTCTTCACGACCTGGTCGATGGCCTTCATGTAGATGTCGCCGTTCCAGTTCTCGAAGTGGTTGCCGATGAACAGGGGCGCCCGGCTGCCGTAGTAGACACGGTTGAAGCCGGCCATGTAGGAGTCCACGGTCATCTGTTCCCACTCGGGGTACTTCGCCGGGTTGCCGTGGGTCTCACCGTCCGACTGGTTGTAGAGGAAGTTGAAGTCCATCGACAGTCCCTGGTACTTGCCGCCCTCGTACGGGAGCATCTGGAGCGGGAAGTCCCAGACTCCGTCCTTCTTGGCCGGCCATATCTGGAAGTCGCCCGGGGAGCTGGCGTCGTAGCGCCAGCCGTAGCTCTTCATGGCCTTCAGCAGGTTCTTCTGGCCCTCCAGGCAGGGCGCGCGGCCGCCGGTGACCTCCTTCTTGAAGTCGAAGGGCAGCGGTGGGACGTCCTTGAAGCCGGTGTTGGTCTTCCAGTTCTCGGCAAAGGAGTAGAACTGGTCGATCTCGCTCTTCCACTCGTCGACGCTCCAGTCGCCGCCGCCCTTGGCGCCGCAGAAGTGGCCGTTGAAGTGGGTGCCGATCTCGTTGCCGTCGTCGTAGGCCTTGCGGAGCTGCTCCAGTGTGGTGCGGATGTGCTCGTCGGTGGCGTAGTCGATCGCGGCGGCACCCACCGCGTGCTGCGGCGGGTGGTAGAGGTCCTTCTTGCTCTTGGGCAGCAGGTAGATGCCCGTGAGGAAGAACGTCATATGGGCGTTGTACTCCCGGGCCAGGTCGCGGTAGTGGGAGAAGAGCTGGTCGTCGCCCTGCAGGGCGCCGTCCCAGGAGAAGACGACGAACTGGGGCGGTTTCTCACCCGGTTTGAGCGGCTTGGCCTTCAGCGCGCCCTTCTGTGGACCGGTGTAGGAGGTGGACCCGTCTCCGATGATCTTCGTCTTGCCGTCCCAAGCGGGTTCCTCGGTGGCCTTGGCGCCGGCGCTCTTGCCTCCGCTCTTGCCGCCGCCGGAGTCGGCGGAGGCGGTCGCGGCGGTTCTGTCCGGCCGGGACACCGCCAGGAAGGTGATCGTCACGGAGGCGACGGCGAGGAGGACCGCCAGGGTGACACGGCCGTTGAGACGGGACGGACGGGAAGGGCGTGCTCGGCGGCGACGACTGTTTTTCGTAGTCATGGGCGGCTCGTTCTGCGAGGAGGGGCGGGCGCGTGCGATGTCTCGGCCGTCGGCGTCAGCCGAGCGGTCTGATGGCGTTCGACCAGATGGCGTACGGGACCGCGTTCGTGGCGGTGCCGTCGAGTCCCTTGAGCGGCAGTGGTTCGAGGCTCTTGGACAGGTCCATGCGGTAGACGACGACCGCCGTCGACACGGACGTGGCCGTCCCGACGTACCAGGAGGCGGTGTCGTCCGGCGTCGTGCCGGCCTTCCCGGCGACCTGGGCGGAGGAGGCGGAGGCCGCCTCCGGGTGGGCGATGCGGACGGACTCGGTGAGCGCCTCGGTGACCTGGCGGGCCACCGAGGAGCCGACCGCCCGCCGGGCCTTCGGCGTCCGCAGGGCGACGGTGGCACCGTTGCGGGTGATACGGCGCACCGAGTAGGGCTCGGTGTGCGTACCGTCCGCGGCGAAGGTGGCGTACCCGCTCGCCATCCGGATGGCGCTGGGCGTGGAGTTGCCGAGGGAGAGGGCGGGCACCTGGGGGCCGATGCTGGAAGGCAGCAGTCCGGCCGCTTCCGCGGTCCCGCTCACCTCGGTCAGTCCGGTGTCCATGCCGAGCTGCATGAACGGGGTGTTCACTGATCGGGCGAGGGCCTGACCGAGGGTGATCTGCCCGTAGGACTTGTTGCCGTCGTTGTGGGCGGAGACCTTCTTGCCGCTGCGGTCCCAGTACGGTCCTTCGGGCGTGGTGACGGGGACGCCGTCGTTGCCGTCGTACACCGACTCCGGGGTGACCGGTGTCGCGGGGCCGCCGCGGATCTTGTGGACGCCGTGTTCGAGACCGGCGGCGTAGACGAACGGCAGGAACGCCGAACCGGCCGGTACGGTCGTCGCGTTGGACTCGTTGTAGCCCTGTCTGCGGTGGTCGGGGCCACCGTAGACGGCGAGGATACGGCCGTCGGCGGCGACCGAGGCGGCGCCGTAGTGGGCGGTCTTCACCAGGTCGCGATGGTTCTGCTTGGCCTGCTTGCGGGCCTTGGTCACGGCGTCCGTGAGCGCGTCCTCCCGCTTGCGGTCGAAGGTCGTGTAGATCTGGTAGCCGCCCAGGTCGAACTGCTGGTCCGAGATGTGGGCGGACTTCTTCGCGTACTGCGAGGCCAGTTCCACCAGGTAGTCGCTCTGCTTGCCGGTGTCGTAGAGCGGGTTCTGCTTGAGCGGCTCGGGGAACGTCTTGTACTTGGCCCGCTCGGCCGGCGACAGCTGGCCGATCTTGACCATCCGGTCGAGGATCCAGGACCAGCGCTCCACGGCCCGGTGGTGGTTCGCCTTGTTGAGGGTCGGGTCGTAGAGGCCGGCGCCCTTCAGCAGGGAGGCGAGGAACGCGGCCTCGCTCGCGTTGAGCTGGCTGACGTCCTTGCCGTAGTACGCCTGGGAGGCGCGCTGGATGCCGTAGGTGCCGCGGCCGAACCAGCTGGTGTTGAGATAGCCCTCGAGGATCTTGTCCTTGCTCATCTTGTTGTCGAGCTTGAGGGCGATCATCGCCTCGGTGAACTTGCGGCCGACTGTCTGGTTCTGCGTCAGATAGACGTTTTTGACGTACTGCTGGGTGATGGTGGAGCCGCCCTGGGTGTCGCCCTCGCCAACCGTGCGCCACAGGGCTCGGGAGAGGCCTTTGACGGATATGCCCGGGTCGGTGTAAAAGCTTTCGTTCTCCGCCGCGAGCACCGCCCAGCGCACCTGAACGGGTATGTCCTTCAGCGGCATCGCCTGCCGCTGCACCCAGCCGGTGCGGGCCATGGGCGTGCCGTCGGACCAGAAGTAGACGTTGTCCTGTTGTGTGGCGTACGAGTTGAGGTTTTCCGGTATGTCCGTGGCGGCGTACGCGATGACCAGGAACGCGCCGCTCATCCCGATCGACGTCAGCACGGCCCCGAGCCACTGACGCCAGGAGGGCACCCAGCGCCGCCAGCCCTCCAGGCCCGGCCGCGGATACATCGGCTTGAGCCTGCGGGCGTAGGGCGCGAGTTTCCGGGTATACGGGGCGAGGGGCGCGGTGACACGAGTGAGGGCCGACGGCTGCGTCGCCTTCTTACGGGTGGCGCGCCGTCCGGACATCTCCGGCTGCATCACGCGCAGTTGCATGGTGGCGTCCGCCGGTGGCGTGTCCTTGTCCGGCCGTTCCGGCCCGGTGGCACCCGGCCGCGGTGGCGTCACGGCCTTCAACTGCATCGTCTCGTCCGGAGGCAGGGGCACCCCGGCCTTCAACTGCATGGTCTCGTCGGGATCGAAGGACCCCCCGCCCCGGGCCTTGGCAGGGCGGTGGCCGGGCTGTTCCGGCGTCTCCCTGCGGCGGTGCGGACGGCCGCCGCCCTCGTTAGCCACGGTGGCCCCCGGTGTAAGCAGGGATCCGGGAACACCGGCCCTGTATTCGCTGCCATGCCTCGGTCACGACTGCGTCTCCCTCCGCACTCGGCGTTGCGCGCGCGGGTAGAAACAGCGGCCACGCATGTGGCTGCGAGCCCCCCTCACGACCTTGCGGCTCATCGCGGCTCATACAAATTATCAGCGGTCTATGTGATGTCTCGGGTCAGGAGTGGCACCGAAGTGGTCGTGTCGCACATTTTGAGGAGATCTTAAGGAGGTTCCGTGGTCTCCGTGCAGGGGACCGGCTCCTTCGGCGCGCCCGCCCCCCCTTCGACGTCCTGCGACCGCCGGGAACCGCCGGTTAGTCTGTGCTCATGCCTCGCTACGAGTACCGCTGCCGTTCCTGCGGCGACACGTTCGAACTGAGCCGTCCCATGGCGGAGTCCGCGGCCCCCGCGACCTGCCCCTCGGGCCACGGCGACACCGTGAAGCTGCTGTCCACGGTGGCCGTGGGCGGCACGGCCGCCGCCCCCGCGCCGGCCCCGCGGGCGGGCGGCTCGGGCGGGGGCTGCTGTGGCGGAGGCTGCTGCGGCTGACCCCGGGGTTTTTTGGCCGAAAGCAGTGCCTACGCCTGCCGTGCCGCCTTCAGAAACTCCCTCAGGATCCGCTCCCCGGCCGCCACGCCCCGCTCCGGCAGGGCGCTGATCCCAGGCGCCGCCCAGTCGGCGTCGGCGAGTTCGCCGTGGCCCGGACGCCAGCCGAGGTCCGCCGCGAGCAGCAGGTCCGCGTCCAGCAAAGAGTCCCCGGCGGCCAGCGTCAGCGAGGCACCGGTGCGGCGGGCGACCTCGCGCACGGCCGCGCTCTTGGTGAGCGGCTTCGGCACGGCGTAGATCTTGCGGCCCTGCAAGGACACCGTCCAACCGCGGTTCTCGGCCCACACCGCCAGTTCCTTCACCCACTCCTCGGGCAGCAGCTCGCGCTCCACGACGAGATAGGCGAACAGGTCCTCGGCGACCCGGTGCTTGCGCACCCAGGCCGGGTCCGCGGTGGCCGCCAGATGCTCCCGCACCTCGGCGAGCGGCGCGCACTCGTCCGCGAGCCGCGCCAGCACCGCGGTGTGCCAGTCGTGGTCGGGGATCCCGTCGACCAGCAGATGGCCGCCGTTGGCGCAGATCGCGTACGGCGGGGTGGGGCCGGGCAGGTTGATGCGCTGGTACTGCTTGCGGGTGCGGGTCGTGGTCGGCACGAACACCGCGCGGTCACCGAGTTCGGTGAGCAGCCCCGCCGCGGTCTCGGTCATGTACGACAGCGGCTTGCTCTCGTGGACCTCCACGCACAGCAGCCGGGGGGCCCGCGCGTCGGGCATGGTGAGCGCGAGCGCCGCGGACGAGTAGATCAGCGTACGGTCGAGGTCGCTGGCGACGAGCACGGGGTTCATACGGCCACCGCCCGGCCGTCGGCGCCGGTCGCGCCCCGCGTGTACCGGGGGTGGATCAGCCCCACGCAGGTGTACGGGAGACCGTCGACCTCCTCCACGGGCACCCCCCGCTGCTCGGCCAGCAGGCGTACATGCCCGAGATCGGCGCCTGCCCCGGACCGGGCCAGGATCTTCCAGGGCACCCGGCGCAGCAGTACGCGCGTGGTCTCGCCGACGCCCGGCTTGACGAGGTTCACATCGTGGATGCCGTACTCCTCGCTGATGCGTTCCACCGCCGCCCAGCCCTCCCAGGTCGGGGTGCGGTCGCCGGCGAGCAGCTCCTTGGCCTGCGCCTCGACGGCCTCCTCGACCTCGGCGAAACGGGCGGAGACGGCGTCGAGGAAGGCGACCGAGACATCCGACGCGGCGAGTTCGCGGTAGAACTTGGCGCCGTGGTAGTCGTGCGGTCCGACCAGGTCGGCGCGCAGGACGGTGCGAGAGACCAGTCCGGAGACCGTGGAGTTGAGGCAGGCGGAGGGGATGAGGAAGTCCTCCCGGGTGCCGTAGGTCCGTACGCACGAGCCTGGGTCGGCGAGCACCGCGATCTCCGGGTCGAAGCCGTTGACGCCGTCGGACGCCTCGAACCGGCTGATCGCCTCGGCGAGTTCGCGGGTGATGGCGCCCTTGCCGGTCCAGCCGTCGACGAAGACGACGTCGGAGGGGTCGTGGTGGTCGGCCAGATAGCGCAGCGCGTTGGCGTCGATGCCCCGGCCGCGGACGATCGACACGGCGTAGTGCGGCAGGTCGAGGCCGTGCCGGTGCTCGGCCCACCGGCGCATCAGGACGCCGACGGGCGTGCCGGCCCGGGCGAGGGAGACCAGGACCGGGCGCGGTGACCTCTCGGCGAGGACGGTCTCGGTGACCACCCCGACGGCCTGCGCGAGCCTCGTGGCCGAGGCGTCCAGGGCCGTGTGGAACAGCTCCTGGTACTGCTCGCTCGGCTGGTACTCCACCGGGAGCGACTCGGCGTAGTGCGCACCGCCGCTCTGGATCGCCTCCTCGCGCTCCTCGGTGGGCGCCTCCAGGGTGACGTCCGAGAGGTCCTGGAGCAGCCAGCCGACCTCGTCCGGCGCATACGAGGAGAAGGTGGGGCCGCGGAGGGGCTCGGGCAGCATGGCGGGCCTTTCGGGGGCGTGCGGGGGCGCCGGGACGTAGCTCGGGACGACCGCGAGCAGGACGTGCGGGGTGTGGGCGGCGAGCCGGTCGAGCAGACCGCCGGGGGCGTGCAGGGCGAGGGTGTCGGCCGCCGAGTCCACGACCGCGACGACGGCGTCGAAGCCGGCGTCCGCGACGTTGTAGGCGTAGCGCTCACCGGGGCCGTCGGCCGGGTCGTCGTGGGCGGGGAAGACGATCCGGGTGCGTATGGCGTAGCCGGGATCGTCGACCGCGAGGACGGGCGAGCGGGTGGTCGTGGAGTAACGGACCTCGGCGGGCAGATGCCGCTCCAGTTCGCGGGCGAGCCGGAGCGGCGTGTACATCAGCTCCTCGGAGCCGAGCACCAGCACGCGCCGGACCCGGGCGGGCACCGCCTCGGCGAGCCGCGCGGCCATGGCGGGCAGCACGTCCTCCAGACGCGCCCGGTGTCCGGGGGTGAACCCGTGCCGTCCGCCGTCGGGCAGGCCGCGGGGCCAGCCGAGCGTGACCCGGGTGACCGTCCCATGGGCCTTCCGGTCGGGAACGGCCGACTCGTGCCGGGCGACCAGCTCCTGGCCCTTCTCCAGGACGCCCTGGGGCAGCCGTACGGTCCCGGCGGCGGCCGTGACCAGGTCCACCCGGGCGCCGATCTCCCGGGCGAAGTCCTCGAGCCGCCCCAGGTCGGCGGGCGAGCGCATGTCGACGAGGGCGACGACGACGTACCGCTTCCTCGGATGGCGCTCATGGAGGTCGCGGATCGTGTTCATGACGGTGTTGCCGGTGGAGAACTCGTCGTCGACCAGGACCAGCGGGCCGTCGCCCGCCAGCAGCGCCGGGTCCTCGGGGAGCAGCAGATGCGAGGTGGCGTGGGAATGGGACTCCTCGAAGCCTCCGGCACGCACGACTCCCTCGACGGGGCGGCGGGTGGAGTGCAGATAGGGCGCGAGGCCGAGGCCGTCCGCCACACAGTGGCCGAGACCGGTGGCCGTCTCCGCGTACCCGAGCACGACCGCGCTCTCGGCTTCCCGTCCGCCGTCGGCGGCCAGCAGTTCCCGCACCCGGCGGCCGAGCGCGAACCCGTGCGCGTAGACCACGGACGGGGACTGCGGGACATGCTTGCCCAGCACATTGGAGACGAGCAGGTGTGCCCGCTTGGGGTTGCGCCGGAGCGCGAGCCCCAGCAGCTCGGTCAGCTGTTCGTCGCCGACGAGTTCGACCCCGAGCCGCTCGGCAACCCAGGTCCCGGACCAGACCACGTTCTTCCTCGGTTCCTTGTCAGTACGACGGTACGGCGGCGGCCTCGGCGCTCAGTGCGGCACCCCGGCGGCCAGCAGCTCCACGAAGCCGATGTCCTCGTTGGCGACGCCGAAGACCTCGGCGCGCTGGAGGGTGCGCTCGGCCCAAGCGCGGTGCGGCTTCACCTCGTTCATCTTGTTCGTGTACGCGGAGCGCAGCACGCCCCCGCCGAGGCGCTCGGGCCGCAGGATGTCCTGGGCGTCGCTGTACTCCTCGTGGCTCACGACGGACAGCGCGTGCACCGGCATCACATGCGAGGGGTGGATGCAGGTCTTGCCGAGCAGGCCGTTGGCGCGGTCGAGGGCGATCTCGCGCAGCAGCCCGTCCATGTCGTGCTCGATCAGCGCCTCGCGCAGCTCCTCGACCTCGCCCTCCAGGAAGGGGCTGCGGCGCAGCTGCGGCTTGAACATCCGCTCCTGGGCCCGGAAGTACTCCCACACCGGCCCGGTCACGGTGAACCCGGTGCCGTCGGCGCGCCCGAGGACGTTGACGACATCGGCGATCACGGAGGCCACGATCTGGACGTCGTACGCCGTCATGTCCGGCGCTCTGCGCAGGCCGTAGGAGGAGCAGAAGTCGGTCACGCCGAGGCGCAGCGCGAGGACCCGGTCGCGCCACTTGTCGACGGTGCGGACGATGCCGGCCAGGGTCTCCCGGCGCGTCTCCAGGTAGAGCAGGTCGGGGGACTCCAGGACCGGCATGGCGAACAGCCGGCGCCCGCTCGCCGTCTCCGCCGCGGTCAGGGCCTCCAGGAACGGCACGCCCCGTTCCTCGGTGAACTTCGGGAGCACGAATCCGGACAGCAGCCGCACGGCCGGGCCGAGCCTGGCCACCAGGTCCGGGATCTGCTCGGGGACACGGACCCGTACGAACAGCAGCGGGAGCTCCGCTTCCGGGCGGGCGAGGATGTCGGTGAGCTGCCGGACCAGGTTCTCCTCCGCGTCCGCGACGTCCGCGTCGTCGATGGAGTCCTCCAGGCACAGCACCATGGAGACCACCCCGCGGCCGGCCTGCTTGAGCACGTCGTCGGCCAGGTACGGCCGGGTCGCCGGACTGTACAGGGTGGCGCCGAGGGCCGCCGCGAGGACGCGGGCCGGCGAGTCGGCGGTGAAGACGGCCGGCTCCCGGTGGAAGAGACGCTGCCGCTCCTCAGGGGCGATGTGCCCGAAATGACGCATAAGACTCCCCCGTGGTGCTGGACGGCCCGAAAAGAGGTGGCCGGTAATAGTACGAAGAACTCTGTGTCCTGGGTTCCCGTCGCGCATGAAGTTCAGGTAACCCGGCTGTGTCGGTGACAGGTCGGTGGTATGCGGACCGTACGACGGCACCGCGCCGGGGGCATCGCGCCCCCGCATTGTCGTGACCAGGACCGAGAGGGCAGGATGACGCCATGACGCACGGGATGCTGAAGGGGTCGAACGTTCCGCTCAAGGCCACGGCCGTACGGGCGGTGTTGCGCTGGGCGCCGGGACAGGACGCCCCGGACGTCGACGCCTCGGCGCTGCTCCTCGGTCCCGACGGACGTGTGCGCTCCGACGAGGACTTCGTCTTCTACAACCAGCCCCGGCATCCTTCGGGGGCGGCCCGGCTGCTCGGCAAGAAGCGGGAGACGGAGGGGCTGACCGACACGATCCGGGCGGATCTGGCGGCGGTCGAGCCCGGCGTGGGCCAGATCCTGCTGGTCGCCTCGGCGGACGACGTCCCCTTCGGCCGGGTGCGGTCCCTGTGCGTGCTGCTGTACGACGCGTCCGTCGCCGACGGGGAACCGCTCGCGTACTTCGACATCAAGCCCGAGACGGGTGCGGAGACGGCGCTGATCTGCGGGGAGCTGTACCGGCGCGGCGAGGGGTGGAAGTTCCGGGCGCTCGGCGAGGGCTACTCCAACGGGCTCAAGGGCCTCGCGAACGACTTCGGCATCTCGGTGGACGAGTCGGAGGCCCCACCGGCCGCCACGGGGGAGGTACCGGCCGCGGCCACGGCCTCGGTCCCCGCCGCGGCCACCGCGTCCGTCCCCGCCCCGCCCGAGGTGTCGGCACCGCTGCCGCCGGAGCAGCCGGTGCCGCGGCAGCCCACGTACGGGTATCCGCCGGAGCCGGCGACGCAGCCGGCCTACGGATACCCCCAGCCGGCCGCCCGGCCGGGGTACGGCTATCCGCAGCCGGGGACCGCCGCGGTGCCCGCGCCCGCGTACGGCTATCCGCCCACGGCGGCGCCCGTGCCAAACCCGGACTTCGAGCTGCCGCCGCAGGGGCCGCAGTTCATCGGGCGCTAGAGGCCCCCGCTCACGCCTTGGCCTTGTAACCCCGGCCCCACTGCAGACCCCAGCCGTACAGCCGGTCCAGTTCCGCCTGGAAGCCGTATACGAACTTCACCTCGCGGCGGACGACCAGCTCGCCCCTGACGTTCTCGATGAGGACGACGGCGCAGGAGCGGGCCTGCGGGTGGCGTTCGTCGAGGCCGATCACGATGCGGGGGCCGTTGCTGGGGTAGAGCGTGACCACGGCGTGCGTACGGTCGAAGGCCGGCGTCTGGTCGTAGATGTAGACGAAGATCAGCAGCCGCTTGAAGTCGTCCAGGTGGTCCAGGTTGACGAAGATCGTCTCACCGGAGCCGGAGCCGAACCGGTCGTCGCCGCTGAGCTTGATGTAGGGCGGGTCGTTCAGCTCCCCGAAGAAGCTCCCCAGCGGCTGCACCACGCCCTTCGTGCCGTCCTTCAGCTCGTACAGGCAGCCCAGGTCGAGGTCGACGTTGACCATGCTCTGGGTGTGGGCCTGCACCACCTCCGGGGTGAACAGCCGCATCGGGTGGCGCAGCAGACTGCCCCGCTCGGGGCCCCCGATGTCGGAGGTCCGCATCCGCCACGACAGGTTGATGCGCAGATTGCCGCTCGCGGCTCCCTGCTTGGTGAGCGAGACCCGTTGGTGCCGTTTGGTCAGCTCGATCGCGTTGGTCGCCGCGCTGCCCGAGTCGAACTCCGTCGCCCGCCCGCGCCACACGCCGTCCCAGAAACCCATGCCCGCCCCCTGCGCCTATGGTTCGACAGCCGCGGGGCGGCCGCGAGGACGAATCCTCACAGCCGCCCCGAACAGAGCGTTCCTCACCGGGGCCCGCTTCACACCGGCGGAAACCGTCACCGTCGGCATTGCCGGGCCCTCCCGGAACGAGATGTCAGACCCCGGACGAGACCTCAGTCCGCTCGTCCGAGGTCGCGCCTTTTCCCTCGGCCGCGGCGAGCGCCCGGTTGCGGCGCACCGAGGACCAGAAGGACCAGCCGATCAGGATGACGCCGACGAGACCGGTGATCACCTCGTTGATCTGGTACTGGATGGTGACCATGAGGATCACGGCCAGTGCGCCGATCGCGTAGTGCGCGCCGTGCTCCAGGAAGACGTAGTCGTCCAGGGTGCCCTGGCGGACGAGGTAGACGGTCAGCGACCGGACGTACATCGCGCCGATGCCGAGGCCGAGCGCCATCAGGATGATGTCGTTGGTGATGGCGAAGGCGCCGATCACGCCGTCGAAGGAGAAGGACGCGTCCAGGACCTCCAGGTAGAGGAACATGAAGAACGCGGCCTTGCCGGCGAGCAGGACCGCCGAGCGGTCCCTGCCGGAGCGCCGGGCCTCTTCCTCCTCCTCGTGCTCCCGCTCCTCCTCTTCCTCCAGCCGGTCCTCGAAGAACCCGGACAGACCCCCGACGACGAGGTACGTGATCAGGCCGGCGATACCGGAGATCAGGACCGTCTGCGCCTTGTCGATGTGCGCGCCGCCGTGCTGGTGGGCGTGGCCGGCGAAGGTGAAGGAGGTGATCAGCAGGACGACCAGCGCGATGCAGACCGACAGCATGTCGACCTTGCCGAGCTTGGCGAGCGGGCGCTCGATCCAGCGCAGCCACTGGATGTCCCGGTCCTCGAAGACGAAGTCCAGGAAGATCATCAGGAGGAACATCCCACCGAAGGCGGCGATCGCCGGGTGGGCGTCGGTCACGAGCTGCTGGTACTGGTCCTTGTCGGTCAGCGCCAGGTTGACCGCGTCTATCGGGGTCTTCTTCGCGGTGATGGCGACGATGACGACGGGAAAGACCAGCCGCATGCCGAAGACCGCGATCAGCACGCCCACCGTGAGGAAGATCCTCTGCCAGAAGGCGTTCATCTTCTTCAGGATTCCGGCGTTGACCACGGCATTGTCGAAGGACAGCGAGATCTCGAGGATGGACAGGATCGCCACGATGCCGAAGGCGGTCCACCCCCCGTAGAGGACCGCTGCGGCAAGGCCGACCGCGGTGACCACGAACGACCAGCCGAAGGTTTTCAGAAGCACTGGCTACCCAATCCGAATCTGTTAGGGGGCTCCCCCGTCGCCGTACCCGGCTTTACGAAACGTTGACTCCGAAGTCTAGAGCGATGCCGCGCAGACCGGATGCGTACCCCTGTCCCACGGCCCGGAACTTCCATTCGGCGCCGTAGCGGTAGACCTCGCCGAAGATCATCGCGGTCTCGGTGGAAGCGTCCTCGCTGAGGTCGTAGCGGGCGAGTTCCTGGCCGTCGGCCTGGTTGACGACGCGGATGAAGGCGTTGCTGACCTGGCCGAAGGTCTGGCCGCGCTCGTCGGCGAGGTGGATGGAAACCGGGAAGACGATCTTGTCGCACTGGGCCGGCACCTTGGAGAGGTCGAGCAGGATGCTCTCGTCGTCGCCCTCGCCCTCACCGGTGAGGTTGTCGCCGGTGTGCTCCACGGAACCGTCGGGGCTCTTGAGCTGGTTGTAGAAGATGAACCATTCGTCCCCGAGGACCCGGCCGCCGCTGCACAGCAGCGCGCTGGCGTCGAGGTCGAAGGGGGCTCCGGTGGTGGAGCGTGCGTCCCAGCCGAGTCCGATCATCACGTGTGTGAGGTTCGGCGCGGCCTTGGAGAGGGAGACATTGCCTCCCTTGGCGAGCGTGACGCCCATGATGCTGGTCCTCCCCGAGAACGTGCGTTGTCCCGGGGGCGGAGACCCCCGGTGGTCGGGGGCCGGTTCCCCCCAGTGGTCATCCTGCAACCCGAGGGCGAACCCTCGGCGGTCGGGGGGTGGCTCCCCCGAGGACAGGAGGCGGAAACCCCCCGTTGAGCCGACGCGGCCCCCTACCGGCACACGACGGCGAAAACCACCCGCCAAGCGGAAACGACTCCACCCGCCGGGCCACGAAACCCCTGACCCGACGGACCGGGCCGCCTCCGCCCGACGGGCCGCCTCCGCCCGAGGGGCCGGCTCCGCCCGACGAGCGGGACGCCCCTGACCGGTGCGCCTGATGCCCTCACCTGCCGGCCTCGCACACGTCCACCCGCCAGGCCATGGCACCTCCGCCCGGTAGGACAAGGCCGGCCCTCGGTGGGCCGAAGCAGCTCCGCCCGGCAGCCCGGAGACGCTTTCCTCCGGAGAGCCGGGACGCCACCGGCCCGATGGGCCGGCGCTCGCCGAGATACGGGACGCCACCGCCCGCGGGGGGCGCCCACCCGACGGGCCGAGACGCCGCCACCCCATTAGGCCGAGGCACCCCCACGCCCGGCGCAGGAACCCCCGGCGGGGGCAGGACCGGACGTGGGGGTGGGGGTGGATTTGTGGCCGGATCGGGTCAGACGTTCACGCCGAAGTCCTGCGCGATACCGCGCAGTCCCGAAGCGTAGCCCTGGCCGATGGCGCGGAACTTCCACTCCGCGCCGTGGCGGTACAGCTCGCCGAAGACCATGGCGGTCTCGGTCGAGGCGTCCTCGCTCAGGTCGTACCGTGCGATCTCCTGCTGGTTGGCCTGGTTGACGACGCGGATGAACGCGTTGCGCACCTGGCCGAAGGACTGCTGGCGGTTCTCGGCGTCGTAGATCGAGACCGGGAAGACGATCTTGTCGACGTCGGCCGGGACCGTGGCGAGGCTGACCTTGATGACCTCGTCGTCGCCCTCGCCCTCACCGGTGAGGTTGTCGCCGGTGTGCTCGACCGAGCCGTCGGGACTCTTGAGGTTGTTGAAGAACACGAAGTGCTGGTCGCTGACGACCTTGCCGGACGGGTTCAGCAGCAGAGCGCTGGCGTCCAGGTCGAAGTCGGTGCCGGTCGTGGTGCGGACGTCCCAGCCCAGACCGACGAGGACCGCGGTCAGGCCCGGGGCCTCCTTGGTCAGCGATACGTTGCCGCCCTTGCTGAGGCTGACTCCCACGAGTCCTCCCATTGGTGTCAGGGGCGGGGAGCCCCGTCGTGCGTTGGTGTCGGATCAACGAGTCGATCCTAGTGACGGGTTCCCACGCCCCGCAGGCCTTGGAACCGAAGAATCACAGGGTGTCGAGCGCCTTGACGTACTCGTTCAGGTCACGGGCGTCCGGCAGGTCGTTGACAACGGTCCACCGAACGATGCCCTCCTTGTCGATGATGAAGGTGCCGCGCACCGCGCACCCCTTCTCCTCG
Organism: Streptomyces sp. NPDC046931; assembly: GCF_040644655.1. Classification (NCBI taxonomy): domain Bacteria; kingdom Bacillati; phylum Actinomycetota; class Actinomycetes; order Kitasatosporales; family Streptomycetaceae; genus Streptomyces; species Streptomyces sp. NPDC046931. Next base: position 84,651 of record NZ_JBEYWX010000007.1, on the reverse strand, counting down.
TCGAAGACGCCGTACGCGCGCGAAGTGTTGCCATGCGGCCAGAAGTCGGACAGCAGGGGGTACTCCAGGCCCTCCTGCTCGCCGAAGACGCGCAGGGTGTGGATGGAGTCGTTGGAGACGGCAAGCAGCTCGGTGTCGTCGTTGACGAACGTCGGCAGGTTGTCACGCAGTGCGCACAGCTCGCCGGTGCACACGCCGGTGAAGGCGAACGGGTAGAAGAGCAGCACCACGTTCTTCCGACCGCGGAAGTCCGAGAGCCGCACGGTCGCGCCGTGGTTGTCCTTGAGCTCGAAGTCGGGGGCCTTGTCGCCGACCTGGGTCGCCATGATCCTGCATCCCTTCGGTGGGGCTGTTCGGGTGGGAACCACCCTACGCAGCGATCACCGCAAGCCGGCGGACGGGCTGAGCCATGTCAGCCCGTCCGGAGCTCGGGGACGGGGAACGGTCGAGGCCGGTTGCGGGGTCCGGGGGCGGCGCCCCCGGTACCTACCGCCTGCGGGGCGTCACCGCTTGGACTTGGCCGCCTTCGGCGTCACCAGACGCGACCCGCTCCAGTCCTTGCCCACGCTGACGCTCTTGGACGCCGACAGACCCGCCGTCGTCGCGGCTTCAGAGATGTCGCTCGGCTCCACGTAGCCCGTACGGCCGGTCTTCGGCGTGAGGAGCAGGATCGAGCCGCCTTCTTCGATGTACGTGATGGCGTCCACCAGCACATCCGTCAGGTCGCCGTCCTCGTCGCGGAACCACAGCACCACGGCATCGGCGACGTCGTCGTACTCCTCGTCCACGAGCTCGCTGCCGATGACTTCCTCAATGGCCTCGCGGAGCTCCTGGTCGACGTCGTCGTCGTAGCCGATCTCCTGGACCACCTGCTCGGGCTGGAACCCCAGCCTCGCGGCAGGGTTCGTCCGCTCCTCCGCGTGGTCCGCGGTCGCGCTCACGGGTTGCCTCCTGATCATGTCTTGGTGAGTATCTCAGCCACGCGCGTACGCGAAGCATTGGCCGTAGTCCACACGGGCGGGACGGATCGCGCAAGTACCCGGCCGTTCAGACCGCCGAAACGGTGACGATCCTGGCCGTGTCGCCGCAACTCCAGGCACCGTATCGCGCCCTGCGGTGATCTACACCACACCGTTCTGCCCGGTTTGCGCATTCTGGAATCCTCTGCGGGTACGAGACTCGAATGGCTTTGCGGAACAGATCACGACCCGAGCGTATCGTTGCGTTTTGGTCGGGCCCGCCCGTGAAGACCCGTCCGCCGCAGTGGTTACCCCACGGTAGAGATGACGTTTCGCTCGCCCCAGGTACACGATGGGGATCGGCGCAGGCACATGCAGAAGTGGCCCTCTGACAGGTAAGGAACAGCGTGGCTTCCGGATCCGATCGCAATCCGATCATCATTGGCGGCCTTCCGAGTCAGGTTCCTGACTTCGATCCCGAGGAAACCCAGGAGTGGCTCGACTCCCTCGACGCCGCCGTGGACGAGCGTGGCCGTGAGCGGGCCCGCTACCTGATGCTCCGTCTGATCGAGCGGGCCCGCGAGAAGCGCGTGGCCGTGCCCGAGATGCGCAGTACGGACTACGTCAACACCATCCCTACCAAGAGCGAGCCGTTCTTCCCCGGCAACGAGGAGATCGAGCGCAAGATCCTCAATGCCACGCGGTGGAACGCCGCCGTCATGGTCTCCCGGGCCCAGCGGCCCGGGATCGGGGTCGGCGGCCACATCGCCACCTTCGCCTCCTCCGCCTCGCTGTACGACGTGGGCTTCAACCACTTCTTCCGCGGCAAGGACGAGGGCGACGGCGGTGACCAGGTCTTCTTCCAGGGCCATGCCTCGCCGGGCATCTACGCCCGCGCGTATCTGCTGGACCGGCTCAGCGAGCGGCATCTGGACGGGTTCCGCCAGGAGAAGTCCAAGGCGCCGTACGGCCTCTCCAGCTACCCTCACCCGCGCTCGATGCCGGACTTCTGGGAGTTCCCGACGGTCTCCATGGGCCTCGGCCCGATCGGCGCGATCTACCAGGCCCGGATGAACCGCTACATGGAGGCGCGCGGCATCGCGGACACCTCCCGGTCGCATGTGTGGGCCTTCCTCGGCGACGGCGAGATGGACGAGCCGGAGTCACTCGGCCAGCTGACCATCGCCGCCCGCGAGGGCCTGGACAACCTGACCTTCGTGGTCAACTGCAACCTTCAGCGCCTGGACGGCCCGGTGCGCGGCAACGGCAAGATCATCCAAGAGCTGGAGTCGGTCTTCCGGGGTGCCGGCTGGAACGTGATCAAGCTGATCTGGGACCGCACCTGGGACCCGCTGCTCGCGCAGGACCGGGACGGGATCCTGGTCAACAAGATGAACACCACGCCGGACGGCCAGTTCCAGACGTACGCGACGGAGTCCGGCGCCTACATCCGCGACCACTTCTTCGGCGACGACCACCGGCTGCGCGCGATGGTCGAGAACATGACCGACGACCAGATCCTCCACCTGGGCCGTGGCGGTCACGACCACCGCAAGATCTACGCGGCGTTCAAGGCGGCCAAGGAGCACAAGGGCCAGCCGACGGTGATCCTGGCCAAGACGATCAAGGGCTGGACGCTCGGCCCGAACTTCGAGGGCCGCAACGCGACCCACCAGATGAAGAAGCTGACGGTCAACGACCTCAAGCACTTCCGTGACCGTCTGCACCTGCCGATCTCCGACCAGGACCTGGAGTCCGGGCTGCCGCCGTACTACCACCCGGGGCGGGACTCGGAGGAGCTCCAGTACATGCACGACCGGCGCAGGTCGCTCGGCGGGTACGTACCGACGCGCGTCGTGCGGTCCAAGCCGCTGCGGCTGCCGGACGACACGGCGTACGCGGGTGTGAAGAAGGGCTCGGGCCAGCAGTCGATCGCGACGACGATGGCCTTTGTCCGGCTCCTGAAGGACCTCATGAGGGACAAGGAGATCGGCAGACGGTTCGTGCTGATCGCGCCGGACGAGTACCGCACGTTCGGCATGGACTCGTTCTTCCCGACCGCGAAGATCTACAACCCGCTCGGCCAGCAGTACGAGTCGGTCGACCGCGATCTGCTGCTCGCCTACAAGGAGTCGCCCACCGGGCAGATGCTGCACGACGGCATCTCGGAGGCGGGCTGCACGGCCTCGCTGATCGCGGCCGGTTCGGCGTACGCGACACACGGCGAACCGCTGATCCCGGTCTACGTCTTCTACTCGATGTTCGGTTTCCAGCGGACGGGCGACCAGTTCTGGCAGATGGCCGACCAGCTGTCGCGCGGTTTCGCCCTGGGTGCGACCGCCGGCCGTACGACCCTGACCGGCGAGGGGCTCCAGCACGCGGACGGGCACTCACAGCTGCTCGCCTCGACCAACCCGGCGTGCATCGCCTTCGACCCGGCGTACGCGTACGAGATCGCGCACATCGTGCAGGACGGTCTGCGCCGGATGTACGGCAGCTCCGAGGAGCACCCGCACGGCGAGGACGTCTTCTACTACCTCACCGTCTACAACGAGCCGATCCAGCAGCCCGCCGAGCCGGCGAACGTGGACGTCGAGGGCATCCTCAAGGGCGTGCACCGGATCAGCGAGGGCACCTCGGGCGCGGTCCCGGCACAGATCATGGCGTCGGGCGTGGCGGTGCCGTGGGCGCTTCGGGCGCAGCAGATCCTCGCCGAGGAGTGGAACGTCCGGGCGGACGTCTGGTCGGCGACCTCCTGGAACGAGCTGCGGCGCGAGGCAGTGGCCTGCGAGCAGCACAATCTGCTGCACCCCGAGGAGGAGCAGCGGGTTCCGTATGTGACGCGGAAGCTGAGCGGCGCCGAGGGCCCGTTCGTGGCGGTGTCCGACTGGATGCGGTCGGTTCCGGACCAGATCGCGCGCTGGGTGCCGGGGAGCTGCCAGTCCCTGGGCGCGGACGGCTTCGGCTTCGCGGACACGCGCGGTGCGGCCCGCCGCTTCTTCCACATCGACGCCGAGTCGATCGTGGTCGCGGTGCTCACCGAACTGGCCCAGGCGGGCAAGCTGGACCGCTCGGTCCTGAAGCAGGCCATCGACCGCTACCGGCTGCTGGATGTGACGGCGGCCGATCCCGGGGTGGCGGGCGGCGACGCATGAGACCGTGCCTGCCCTGAGCGGCAGTTCAGGGGCGGCCGGGGCGGCGGGGACGAGCGCCCCGGCCGCCCCTGCTCGTTTCCCCGGGCCGCCTCCGCTCGTTCCCCGGTCCGCCCCTGCTCGCTCCCTCACCCCCCTGCTCGTTCCTTACGATGCGGACATGGAGCAGCAATCGCCGCAGGACCGTTGGGAGAGCCACACCCAGCGGCCTTTGCTGGCGCTCGCCGTGGCCTTCGCCGTCGCCTATGCCGTGCCGATCGTGGACAGTGGCGCGAGTCCGGGGCTGACGACCGGGTGCACGGTGGTGGAGTGGGTGGTGTGGGCGGCGTTCGCCACCGACTATCTGATGCGGCTCGCGCTCAGCGGGCGTCGCCGGGAGTTCGTCCGCACCCACTGGCTCGATCTGTGCGCGGTGCTGCTGCCGATCCTCCAGCCGCTGCGGCTGCTGCGGATGGTGGCCACGCTCATACTCGTGGGCCGGCGGGCGCGGATGGCCTCGCAGATCCGGCTGACGACCTATGTCGGCGGGGCGGTGATCGGGCTGCTGATGTTCGGGTCGCTGGCCGTGCTGTCGGTGGAGCGGGACTCGCCGAACGGGAACATCCGGACACTGGGCGACGCGGTGTGGTGGTCGTTCACGACGATGACGACCGTGGGCTACGGGGACCACGCGCCCACCACGGGGCTCGGACGGATGCTGGCGGTGGGGCTGATGCTGTCCGGGATAGCCCTGCTCGGCGTGGTGACCGCCAATATCGCCGCGTGGTTCATCGCGCGCTTCGAGAAGGACGACGTGGAGGAGCGGCGGCAGACGGCGGCGATCGAGGCGCTGACGGAGGAGGTACGGGCGCTGAGGGCCGAGGTCGCCGCGTTGTCGGGAGCGTCCGTGCCGCACCCGCATGCTCATGAGGAAGCGGGCCCCAGGCCGTAGCCGAGGGCCCGCCCGCGCTCCCCGCGGGTCAGAGCAGTCCGTTCCCGGGGGCGGCCAGTCCGGCCAGCCAGATGATCGCCAGGAGCGTGTCGATCACGCCCAGGACGACGGCGACCAGGGCCGGTACCGGCCGGCTGCCCGTCCAGCTGCGGCCCATGGCGAGCCAGCCGCAGACGATCGCGACCGGTCCCAGGATGATGCCGAGGACGAAGAATCCCGCGACCGCACAGATGACTCCGACGATCCCGAGCGTCGCGCGATCCGGCCCGGTCCGAAGCCCCATCCGGCTTCGTGAGCGGGGGTACCTGCGCGTGCTGTGTCCGAAGTTCGCCATCATCAACTCCCGGCCGCTCGTGGTCGCTTCGGGCTCGATGACGCGGGTACCCCCCGTTCCCCCGTTCAGACCTGCTTGCGCGCTGCCCCCCTCCGGCAGCGCGCCGCAGTCCGGCCGTCCTCCGGTCGTACGGCCCTGTCGTACGGAGGACGTGACCCACTGTGACCTGCGGCGCGTGCGGGGCGGGAGGGATCTTTAGCGCGTTCACCCTGATAGGCGAACTTGTCCGGTGCGGCGTCAGATGTGCGCGGCCCCCGCACCCGCCTCCGCGTTCTCGCCCCGCTTGGTGAGCAGCGCGACCAGCACCGCGACGGCGGCGACACCCGCGGCGACCAGACAGGCCAGGCTCATACCGGAGATGAACGTGTCGTGCGCGACGCTCGCGATCTTCGCGGCGATCGGGGCCGGCGTGCCCTTCGGGACCGGCGCGGCACCCTGCTGGACCACCTGGGAAACCTGGTCGAGCTGGGCGGGGGTGAGCGGCGGCAGCTTGGCCGCGGCCCAGTTGCCCGGGAGGTCGGCGTCGACGCGGGAGGCCATCACGGCACCCAGGACGGCGGTGCCGAGGCTGCCGCCGATCTGCATCGCGGCCTGCTGTAGACCGCCGGCCACGCCGGACAGCTCCATCGGCGCGTTGCCCACGATCACCTCGGTGGCACCGACCATCACGGGGGCGAGGCCGAGGCCGAGCAGCGCGAACCAGACGGACATGACGCCGCTGCCGGTGCCCGCCTGAAGCTTCGACATGCCGAACATGGCGACCGCGGTCAGGAGCATGCCGCCGGCCAGCGGGATGCGCGGGCCGGCCTTGGTGATCAGGGCGCCCGCGAGCGGAGAGCCGACGATCATCATGCCGGTCAGGGGCAGCAGGTGCAGGCCCGCGTCGACCGGGCTCATGCCGTGCACGTTCTGGAGGTAGAACGTGACGAAGAACAGACCGCCCATGAAGGCGATCGCCATGAGGACCATCAGGACGACGCCCGCCGACAGCGGCAGCGAGCGGAACAGCGCGAGCGGGATCAGCGGTTCCCTCACCTTCGTCTCCCAGAAGGAGAAGAGGGCGAAGCCCAGCACGGACGCGCCGATGAACAGCCAGGTCCTGCCGTCGCCCCAGCCCCAGGCCGGTGCCTTGATGAGCGCCCAGACCAAACAGAACATGGCGCCCGACAGCAGCGCGATGCCGGGCAGGTCGAAGGAGCGCGGCGCGTTGTCGGCCCGGTGGTCCTTGAGGATCAGCAGGCCGAGGACGAGGGCGAGCGCACCGACCGGCACGTTGACGAAGAAGACGGACTGCCAGCTGACGTGCTGGACGAGCAGGCCGCCGAGGATCGGGCCGCCCGCGGTGGAGGCGCCGATGACCATGCCCCAGATGCCGATCGCCATGTTCAGCTTCTCGGCCGGGAAGGTGGCCCGCAGCAGGCCGAGCGCGGCCGGCATCAGCAGCGCCCCGAACAGGCCCTGGAAAACGCGGAAGGTCACGACGAGGGCGATGCTGTCGGACAGGCCGATGGCGCCGGAGGCGGCGGCGAAGCCGATCACGCCGATCAGGAACGTCTGCCGGTGGCCGAAGCGGTCGCCGAGCTTGCCCGCGGTGATCAGGGTGACCGCGAGGGCGAGGAAGTAGGCGTTGGTGATCCACTGGACGTCGGCGAAGCTGGCGCCTAGGTCCTTGGCGATGGCCGGGTTGGCGATGGCCACGATGGTGCCGTCCAGGGCGACCATCATCACGCCGATGGCGACCGAGACGAGGGTGAACCACGGATGTCCGCGCAGCCCGCGGCCCGGCGCATGATCCGGCGGTGCCGCCGACGTACCGGATGTCTTGTCCCCCGGTCCCGTCGCGTCGACGGTGGTCTGACTAGTCATGTTTTCGAGGTTAGTGACAGCCACTGACAGTTGACAAACCAATTCACAAGTCGGTAACTGTCACGCCATCTGCCGATAGCCCCAACCGGGCGGATGAACAGAAAGAGGACCCATGGACACGGCGTCGCGGCCGGGACTGCGCGAGCGCAAGAAGCAGCGCACCCGGGACGCCCTGCTGCGGGCCGCCCTGGAGCTGTTCAGCACCAAGGGCTACGAGGCCACGACCGTGGACGAGATCGCCGAGGCCGCGGACGTCTCGCAGCGCACCTTCTTCCGGTACTTCGCGGGCAAGGAGGACGCGGTCTTCTTCGTCCAGTCCCTGGCGGAGTCGCACTTCGTCGACGCCGTGCGTGCGCGGCCGCCCCACGAGGCGCCGCTCGAGGCGCTGCGGCAGGCGGTGCTGGAGGGCTGGGACGGCATCGGCCGGGCCGTCGAGGAGATCATCCCCACCGAACTCCATCTGCGCACCTACCGGTTGATCGAGTCGACACCGGTCCTGTTCGCCACCCACCTGCGCCGCTCGGCGGAGTTGGAGGAGGAGATCGCCCACATCATCGCCGAGCGTGAGGGCCTCGACATCGACGCGGATCCGCGCCCGCGCGTCGCGGTGGCCGTGTTCGGCGGGGTGATGCGCGTCACGGAGCGGCTGTGGTGTGCGGGCCGGGAGATCAGCGTGGCCGCGATCCGTGAGCTGACCGCCCGGTATCTCGATGCCGTGGGCCCGGCGCTGGCGGAGAGGTGGCGCGCGGACTGATTCCGCGCTGACCCGGTACCGATCCGGCACTGATCCCGTAAGCGTCAAGTGAATTCCCGTCAGACCGGCGGCGTGCCGCGGCCGATGCGGTGAACGCGCCGTGACAGGCTGCACCAAGTGGCGCGCGTCTCGTCGACACAGCGTGACGGCCATCCTAACCTGCGCCCGATAAGCCCGAATTAATGGGCGCGAAACGTGAGACGCGTCACTCGGCTAACGCGAGACACTCTCGTTCTCCTAGTGTGTCCTTCCAGTGACTTCCTTCGACACCTCCCCGCAACTCAACGTCTGGCGCGCACTGCTCGCGCTGGCCGTGGTCTTCGTGATGCTCGCGACGACCGGCTGGACCGCCGTGCACAGCCGCCCCGGCGCCACGCCCCTCGACGCCTCGCGCGCCGCATGGAAGCACGGCCGGATCGCCGGGCGCGAGCTGCCGGACCCCGAAGCGTCCCCCGCACTGCTGGCCCGCTTCTTCGCCTCGCTCGGCGCCCACCAGCAATCCCGGCTCGCCCACCGCTACCCGCTCGCGGTCGGCAACATGAACGGGGCGCCGGTGCGGCTGCGCTACGAGGCCAACCACATCGCCCTGGACCAGCAACGCAAGGTCGAGCGTGCCCGGATGCACGACGACCGGTTGTCGCCGGTCGGGCAGCGGGAGGCGGGCCGCCTCATGCACCGCTTCGAGGCGCTGATGGCCGGGGGCCGGCAGATCCTCGCCTTCGACCCGGAGGGTTCGGGCCGGGTCGCCGAGGCCCTCGGCGACCTGGACACCGCCCAGCGCGTCTCGGTCGTCGTCCCGGGTGTCGACACCGACCTGCTCACCTTCCAGCGCAGCTACCGTATGTACTCGGCGCCGGTCGGCATGGCCACGTCGCTGTACGCGGCGGAGCGAGCGGCGAGCCCTTCGGCCCGTACGGCCGTCATCGCCTGGGCCGACTACACCTCGCCCGACGGCCTCGGCATGGAGGCGGCGACCGCGATGCGCGCCGAGGAAGGCGCCGTACGGCTCAACGCCCTCCTTCGCGCCCTGCCCGGCCGCGCGCCCGTGCAGCTGTACTGCCACAGCTACGGCTCGGTGGTGTGCGGGGTGGCCGCGCACACCCTGCCGTCACGGGTGTCCGACATCGCCGTGGCGGGCAGCCCCGGCATGCGGTCCGGGAGCGCCGCCGGGCTGCGCACCACAGCCCGGGTGTGGGCGATGCGGGACGCCGACGACTGGATCCAGGACGTTCCGTATCTGGAGGTCGGGGGCCTCGGTCACGGTGCCGACCCGGTCTCCCGGCGATTCGGGGCACGAGTGCTGTCCGCGCAGGGAGCGAAGGGACATGCCGGCTATTTCGAGCCGGGCACCGAAAGCCTGCGCAACTTCGCCTCGATCGGCGTCGGCGCGTACGACACGGTCCGGTGCGCCCACGACATCGACACATGCCGGACGGGTTTGTCCGGCACGGTGGCGGCCGGACGCGCGTAGAAAAACGGGAATTGCGGACTGCCCGGGGAGGCGACGGAGGAGCGCGTGCCGCATACGATGAGCCGCATGGGTGACGTACTGGCCGGATTTCATGCCGTCTGGGAGTTCGAGTCCGACTCCGTGCTCATCCGCTTCGAACGGGGGATACGTACCCCGAAGCTGTTCCAGGCGCTCGGCGAACGCCGGATCCCCCTGGAGGCGATCGCGGGGGTGACGCTGACTCAGGGCAAGCGCGGAACCGTGGTCCTGTACGCGGTGCCGCGGCCCGGCGCCGATCCGCTGATGGAAGCGGCGGCCGGGCAGCTCAAGGAGACCTCGGACCCCTACCGGCTGCTCCTGCCCGCCGACCGCCACACCCTCGCCGAGTACTACGCCGACGAGCTGCGCGCCCTGATCACCGAGGACGGCACCCCGGCCGACCGGTTCCTGGTGGCGCCGCCCCAGGCGCCGCAGCAGTTCAAGGCATACGACGGCAAGGCGTCCTTCGACGGCCGTACGGTCTCCTTCCGCTGGTCCTGGACGGGCGCGTCCTCCGCCAAGTGGAAGGCCGGCGACCAGAGCTTCCCGGTCACCGGCCTCAGCGGGGTCGAGTGGCGCTCACCGGAGGCCCTGGAGGGCCATTTGCGGCTGCTGCGGCGGGACGCGGACGCCGGGCAGCCGGCGCTGCCGGACCAGGACCCTGCCGCCGTGGTCTTCGGCCTCGGGTACGGCCCGGTGCACGAGTCGCTGCCGTTCGCCGCGGCGGTGCTGTCCGCCGTGCGAGCGGCGGGACCCTCCCCGGCCGCCGTGCCCGCGTCGCGCCGGGACCCCGCGGACATCGCCGAGCGGATCCGGCACCTCGGAGAGCTGCACAAGGCGGGACTCGTCACGGACCAGGAGTTCTCCACGAAGAAGGCGGAGCTGCTGGCGGAGCTGTAGCGGCCGCCGGGCACATCCCTACTCCCGGCCCGCCGACGCGAACGTCATGTCCGGGTAACGGTCGCCGGCCACCTTGGCCGCGATCGGTTCCAGGAGCGCCAGTTCCTCCGCGGTCAGCACGATCCGGGTCGCCGCCGCGTTCTCCTCGACGCGCGAGCGCCTGGTCGTGCCCGGGATCGGGACCACCGGGACGCCGTGCACCGCGGCCTGCTGCTGCACCCAGGCCAGCGCGATCTGGGCGAGAGAGACACCGTGCGCCTCGGCGACCGTGCGGATCGGCTCCAGGAGCCGCTGGTTGGCGGCCGCGTTCTCGCCGGTGAAGCGCGGCATCGTACGGCGGAAGTCCTGGTCCGTGAGGTCCGTGCCGGCGTTGGAGAAGGAGCCGGTGAGGAAGCCGCGGCCCAGCGGCGAGTACGGCACCAGGGCCACGCCCAGCTCTCCGGCGGCCGGCACCACGTTCGCCTCGATGTCCCGGCTGAACAGGGACCACTCCGACTGCACGGCGGCGATCGGGTGAACGGCCCGGGCCGCGCGCAGCTCACCGGCCGTGACCTCGCTCAGCCCGAGGTGCCTCACCTTGCCCTCGCGCACCAGCTCCGCCATGGCGCCGACGGTCTCCTCGATCGGCACGTTCACATCACGGCGGTGCATGTAGTAGAGGTCGATCACGTCGACGTCCAGGCGCTTCAGACTCGCCTCGACGCAACTGCGGATGTAGGGCTGGTCGTTGCGGATGACCCTCTTCATGGGGTCGTCCGGCGGGGTGGAGATCGCGAACTTGGTCGCGATGACGACCTCGTCCCGGTGCGCCTTGAAGAACGGCGACAGAAACCTCTCGTTCTCCCCGGCACCGTAGGCGTCGGCGGTGTCGTAGAGCGTGACGCCCAGTTCCAGCGCCCGCTCCAGGGTGGCGCGCGCCTCCTCGGCGTCCGAGGGGCCGTACGCCCAGCTCATCCCCATGCAGCCGAGGCCCTGCACGCCCACCTCGGGGCCGTCGCCGCCGAGTCGTGCCTTTGCGATCCTGCTGTCGGTCATCAGCGCCTCTCCGACGCCGGGGCGCGCCCGGCGTCCGCGTAGAAATCGATCTTGCGGTTGAGCACCGCGAGTGTGTCCTTGAGCTCCGCGATCCGGGCCAGCACGTCCCGGCGGGTCGCCTCCAGGAGGTCGTAGCGCTCGGCGTAGGTGTGGTCTCCGGCGCGCACCAGTTCGGCGTAGCGCACCATGTCGGCGACGGGCATCCCGGTGAGCCTGAGCTTGCCGACGAGGTCGAGCCAGTCGAGGTCGGCGTTGCAGTAGCGGCGCTGTCCGGTGTGGGAGCGGTCGATGTGGGGCATCAGTCCGATCCGCTCGTACCAGCGCAGGGTGTGCGCGGTGAGGCCGGTGAAGGCGACGACCTCGCTGATCGTGTAGCTGTCCTGTCCGTCGGGACGGGGGTGCCGCTCGGGCGGTACGGAGCAGACGTCGGTCCCGTTTTCGGCCGCCTCGGCCAAGGTCTCCATCACCGTCATGACCTCCACGCTAGAACGCTGGAGTGCACTCCAAGCAAGCGGAATCCGGGGAAATCAGGGAGACCCGGGTGGGCCTGCGTGACTAGCGTGCGCGTCATGAGTCTCGTACGCCGGGCGGTGCCCGGGGATGCCGAAGAAGTGCTGCGACTGCGCCAGGTGATGCTGGACTCCGTCTTCGACGCCGGTTCCTCCACACGGTGGCACGCGGAATCCCTGACGACCCTGCGCCGTCGCCTCGCCGACCCGGACGGCGGCTTCGCGGCGTTCGTGACCGACCATCCCGAACGGCCGGGGGCGCTCGCCGCACTCGCGGTGGGCACGGTCGAGTACCGGATCGGCCGGGCGGGCAACCCGCACGGCCGGGTGGGCCATGTCTTCAGCGTCGCCACCGATCCGGACGCACGCCGCCGGGGCCACGCCCGCGCCTGTATGGAGACGCTGCTGGACTGGTTCCGCGAGCAGGACGTCCGGCAGGTCGATCTGAACGCGTCCGCCCAGGCCGAGCCGCTGTACGCGTCGCTGGGCTTCGTCCGCAAGCCGGACCCCTCGATGCGGCTGGAGCTGTGAGCCGCATAGGCTCGTGCCCATGTCCCTGGAGAGCCTGGCGCTGATCGAGAACTGGCCCGTCCCCACCGCCGCCGCGGCGGTCGTCCGCGCGGACGGCACCGTGCTCGGCACGCACGGACCGTCCGACCACCGCTTCCCGCTGGCCTCGGTGACCAAGCCGCTCGCCGCCTACGCGGTGCTCGTCGCGTACGAGGAGGGGGCCGTCGAACTGGACGAGCCAGCCGGGCCGTCCGACTCCACGGTGCGTCACCTCCTCGCCCACACCTCCGGGCTGGCGTTCGACGAGCACCGGGTCACCTCGGCGCCGGGGGATCGGCGGCTGTACTCGAACGCCGGGTTCGAGGTGCTGGGCGACCATGTGGCCAAGGCGACGGACATCCCCTTCGCCGAGTACGCCCGGCAGGCGGTCCTCCAGCCGCTGGGCATGGCATCGACGAGCCTGGACGGCTCCCCCGCCAAGGACGGCGTCTCGACGGTCGCCGATCTCGTGCGCTTCGCCGCCGAGGTCCAGGCGCCCCGGCTGCTGGATCCCCGCACGGTCGCCGAGGCGATGACCGTGCAGTACCCGGGCACCAAAGGCGTCCTGCCGGGCTACGGGCACCAGAACCCGAACGACTGGGGCCTCGGCTTCGAGATCCGCGACTCCAAGACGCCGCACTGGACGGGGACTTCGTCCTCGCCCAGGACCTTCGGCCACTTCGGGCAGTCGGGCACGTTCCTGTGGATCGACCCCGACGCGGGCGTGGCGTGCGTCGCACTGACGGACCGGGCGTTCGGGCCGTGGGCGATCGACGCGTGGACGCCGTTCACGGACGCGGTACTGGCGGAGGTACGGGGCTGAGGAGCCGCCGGGGCCCTCCGCCCCGGAGCCGCCCGGGCTCTCCGGGACCGGTCGGCGCATCCCTCCGACCGCCCGGTTCCACCACGGTCATCCCGCCATCTCCCACACCAGCAGCTCCGCCCCCGCCGACGCCCCCACCGCCTCCAGGTGCTTCGCACCCGTGATCCGGGCCGAGTCCCCCGGGCCGAGCTCCTGACCGCCCAGCCGTACGGCGCCGCGTACGACGTGCACATACGCATACGCCGCGTCCGGTACCGCCGTGCGCTCCCCCGCCGCCAGCCGGCGGACATGGAGCATCGCGCCCGCCTCGGGGACCGCGTAGGGCGTGGAGTCCGCGATGCCGCGGACCACCTCGTAGACGGGGTCGCCGCCGGGCTCCCGGGGGGCCAGCCACATCTGCACGAAGGCCAGGGGGGCGCCGGCGTCGTTGCGCTCCACGTGCCGGACACCGCCCGCCGCGCTCAGCCGCTGCACGTCGCCGGGGCGGATCACCGTCGCGTGGCCCGTCGAGTCGCGGTGGGTCAGCTCCCCCTCCACCACCCATGTGACGATCTCCGTGTGGCTGTGCGGGTGCTCGTCGAAGCCGGCGCCCGGTGCCAGCCGCTCCTCGTTGCACGCGATCACGGCGCCGAACCGGAGGTTGTCCGGGTCGTAGTGCGGGCCGAAGCTGAAGGCGTGCAGGGACTCGATCCCGGCGGCCGGGTCCCCTCCGCGGTAGCGCTCACCGGCGCGCCGAACGTCCATCACAGCCTCCACCGTAGCCCCGCTCATGCCCCGCTCCTGCCGTGCTCCGGGACCCGCCGCCCCACGGCCCCGTCCCGATAAGGCAGTCTTGTCCCCGTGCCCGAACCCGAAGCCATCCACCCCGAGCCCGCAGCGCACTCCGTCCATCCGCACTCCGCGACCCTGAAGCGGCTGGAGAAATCGTCCGGAAGCCTCGCCGCGCAGGCCATCGCACGCATGGACGAGACGCTCCCGTGGTACCGGGCTATGCCACCGGAGAACCGCTCCTGGATCGGTCTGGTGGCCCAGGCGGGTATCGCCGCGTTCACCGAGTGGTTCCGGCACCCGGACGCCCCGCAGGCCATCTCCACCGATGTCTTCGGAACCGCGCCGCGCGAGCTGACCCGGGCCATCACCCTGCGGCAGACCGTGGAGATGGTGCGGACGACCATCGAGGTCATGGAGTCCGCCATCGACGAGGTGGCCGCTCCCGGCGACGAGTCCGTGCTGCGCGAGGCGCTCCTCGTCTACGCCCGGGAGATCGCCTTCGCCACCGCCCAGGTCTACGCCCAGGCCGCCGAGGCACGCGGTGCCTGGGACGCCCGGCTGGAGTCACTCGTGGTCAACGCCGTGCTCAGCGGGGAGGCCGACGAGGGCGCCGTCAGCCGGGCCGCCGCGCTCGGCTGGAACTCGCCCGAGCATGTGTGCGTGGTGCTGGGCACGGCACCCGACGGTGACAGTGAGTTGACGGTCGAGGCCATCCGGCGGGCCGCCCGGCACGCCAAGCTCCAGGTGCTCACGGGCGTGCTCGGGGACCGGCTCGTCGTGGTCGCGGGCGGCAACGACAATCCGCTCGCCGTCGCCAAATCGCTCATCGGCCCGTTCGCCGCCGGGCCCGTCGTCGCCGGGCCGATCATGCCCGACCTGCTGGCCGCGACCCGGTCCGCGCAGGCCGCGGCGGCGGGCCTGAAGGCGTGTTCCGCCTGGCAGGACGCACCGCGCCCGGTGCTGGCCGACGATCTGCTGCCGGAGCGCGCGATCGCCGGTGATCCGAACGCGCGCGAGCAGCTGGTGGAGGAGATCTACAGACCACTGGAGGAGGCGGGATCCGCGCTCCTGGAGACCCTGAGCGTGTATCTGGAGCAGGCGTCCAGTCTCGAGGGTGCCGCCCGCATGCTTTTCGTTCACCCGAACACCGTGCGCTACCGGCTCCGACGTGTGACTGACGTCACTGGATGGTCGCCTTCTGATGTACGCTCCGCGTTCACGTTGCGGATCGCGCTGATCCTTGGGCGTCTGGCCGAGGGAGATCCCCAGACCTAGCCTTTTGTCGGGGGCCCACAAAACCCCCTGCTGTTCTTCGTCCTTGTCCCCACGGGCGGCCCCGGCCGTCCCCAAGAGAGAGTGTGAGAGTGCTCGTACTCGTCGCTCCCGGCCAGGGCGCCCAGACGCCCGGCTTCCTGACTCCCTGGCTCGACCTTCCCGGCGCCGCCGACCGCGTCGCGGCATGGTCGGAGGCCATCGGGCTCGACCTCGCCCACTACGGCACGCAGGCCGACGCCGACGCCATCCGCGACACCGCCGTCGCCCAGCCGCTGCTGGTCGCCGCGGGTCTGCTGTCTGCCGCGGCACTGGGTGACATCACCCCGGGCGCCGTCGCCGGGCACAGCGTCGGTGAGATCACCGCGGCCAGCTTCGCGGGCGTCCTCGACGACACGGCCGCGCTGATGCTCGTCCGCAAGCGGGGCCTGGCCATGGCCGAGGCCGCCGCCATCACCCCGACGGGCATGTCGGCCCTGCTCGGCGGCGAACCCTCGACGACGCTCCCGCACCTGGAGAAGCTGGGCCTGACCCCGGCGAATGTGAACGGCGCCGGGCAGATCGTCGCCGCCGGCACCCAGGAGCAGCTCGCCGCGCTGGCGGACGACAAGCCCGAGGGCGTGCGCCGTGTGGTGCCGCTGAAGGTGGCCGGCGCGTTCCACACCCACCACATGGCGCCCGCGGTGGACCGCCTCGCGGAGGCGGCCGAAGCGCTCACGCCCGCCGACCCGCGGGTCACGTATGTCTCGAACAAGGACGGTGAGACCGTCGCCACCGGTGCCGAGGTCCTTCAGCGGCTGATCGGCCAGGTCGCCAATCCGGTCCGCTGGGACCTGTGCATGGAGACCTTCCAGAAGCTGGGCGTCACGGCACTGATCGAGGTGTGCCCCGGCGGCACCCTCACGGGCATCGCCAAGCGCGCCCTGCCGGGTGTCCAGCTCCTGGCCCTGAAGACCCCCGACGACCTCGACGCCGCTCGCGCCCTCGTCGCCGAGCACAGCGCCTGATTAGGAGCCCGAGAGCATGTCGAAGATCAAGGCACGCAAGGGTGCTCCGTACGCGCGCATTCTCGGGGTCGGCGGCTACCGTCCGGTCCGGGTGGTGCCCAACGAGGTGATCCTGGAGAAGATCGACTCGTCCGACGAGTGGATCCGCTCCCGCTCGGGCATCGAGACCCGGCACTGGGCGAACGACGAGGAGACCGTCGCCGCGATGTCCGTCGAGGCGGCGGGCAAGGCGATCGCCGACGCGGGGATCACCGCCGAGCGGATCGGCGCGGTCGTCGTCTCCACCGTCTCGCACTTCAGCCAGACCCCGGCCATCGCCACCGAGATCGCCGACAAGCTCGGCACGGACAAGGCGGCCGCCTTCGACATCTCGGCCGGCTGCGCGGGCTTCGGCTACGGCCTCACGCTCGCCAAGGGCATGATCGTCGAGGGATCCGCCGAGTACGTCCTCGTCATCGGCGTGGAGCGGCTGTCCGACCTGACGGACCTGGAGGACCGGGCCACCGCCTTCCTGTTCGGCGACGGTGCGGGCGCGGTCGTCGTCGGCCCCTCCGAGGAGCCGCACATCGGCCCCACCGTGTGGGGCTCGGAGGGCGACAAGTCCGAGACGATCAAGCAGACCGTGCCGTGGAACGACTTCCTCCCCCACTCTCGACTTCGCTCGAGCGGGGGCGCCCCCACGGGCGACGTCTCCAAGCTCCCGGTCGACAGCGAGGGCAACGTCAAGTTCCCCGCGATCACGCAGGAGGGCCAGGCGGTGTTCCGCTGGGCCGTGTTCGAGATGGCGAAGGTCGCCCAGCAGGCGCTGGACGCGGCCGGAATCACCGCGGACGACCTGGACGTCTTCATCCCGCACCAGGCCAACGTGCGGATCATCGACTCGATGGTGAAGACTCTCAAGCTGCCGGAGCACGTGACGGTCGCGCGTGACGTGCGCACCACCGGCAACACCTCGGCCGCCTCGATCCCGCTCGCGATGGAGCGGCTCCTGGCGACCGGCGAGGCGAAGAGCGGCGACACCGCGCTCGTCATCGGCTTCGGGGCGGGTCTCGTGTACGCCGCGACGGTCGTTACCCTCCCCTAGGCACTCCGTGCCGGATCATCCGGTCCGGTACGGGACCTGCAAACACCTGCCGCTGACGCGGCGGGCGCCACACCCTCACGGATATCTACGAAGGAGCGCCTGACATGGCCGCCACTCAGGAAGAGATCGTCGCCGGTCTCGCCGAGATCGTGAACGAGATCGCCGGGATCCCCACCGAGGACGTCCAGCTGGACAAGTCCTTCACCGACGACCTGGACGTCGACTCGCTGTCCATGGTCGAGGTCGTCGTCGCCGCCGAGGAGCGCTTCGACGTCAAGATTCCGGACGACGACGTGAAGAACCTCAAGACCGTCGGCGACGCTGCCGAGTACATCCTCAAGCACCAGGCCTGATCGACCGATCACCTGGGCAGACTGCCCAGCGCCGGGCCGGCGGCCCGGTGACTCGGGCCGTTGCCCCGCCACCCGGCGGTGGCGCCGCTTAATCCTCGTATCCGTTGGAGAAAGAATTCCCGTGAGCTCGACCAATCGCACCGTGGTCGTCACCGGTATCGGCGCAACCACACCGCTGGGTGGCGACGCGGCCTCTACCTGGGAGGGCCTGATCGCCGGCAAGTCCGGTGTCCGCCCCCTGGAGCAGGACT
The DNA here is from genome assembly GCF_040644655.1 of Streptomyces sp. NPDC046931. Taxonomy (NCBI): domain Bacteria; kingdom Bacillati; phylum Actinomycetota; class Actinomycetes; order Kitasatosporales; family Streptomycetaceae; genus Streptomyces; species Streptomyces sp. NPDC046931. The sequence goes on along the minus strand of NZ_JBEYWX010000007.1, from coordinate 66,612 downwards.
GGGCCGCCGAGCAGGCGGTCCGTATCGCCGCACAGATCGCCGTGGAGCCGTCGGAGGTCATCCCCCGGCCGCAGGCCCGCCGTCTGGACCGCTCCGCGCAGTTCGCGCTGATCGCGGCCAAGGAAGCCTGGGCGGACGCCGGCTTCACCGACAAGGCGGGCGAGGGTGCGGATGTCGACCCCGACCGTCTCGGCGCGGTCATCGCGTCCGGCATCGGCGGTGTGACGACCCTGCTCGACCAGTACGACGTACTCAAGGAGAAGGGCGTCCGCCGCGTCTCCCCGCACACGGTGCCGATGCTGATGCCGAACGGCCCGTCCGCCAACGTGGGTCTGCTCGTCGGCGCCCGCGCCGGTGTGCACACCCCGGTCTCCGCCTGCGCGTCGGGCGCCGAGGCCATCGGCTATGCCATCGAGATGATCCGCACCGGCCGCGCCGACGTCGTCGTCGCCGGTGGCACGGAGGCGGCCATCCACCCGCTGCCGATCGCCGCGTTCGGCAACATGATGGCGATGTCCAAGAACAACGACGACCCGCAGGGCGCCTCGCGTCCCTACGACGTCGACCGTGACGGCTTCGTCCTCGGCGAGGGCGCGGGCGTCCTGGTCCTGGAGTCGGCCGAGCACGCCGCCAGGCGCGGCGCCCGCGTCTATGCGGAGGCGGTCGGCCAGGGCATCTCCGCCGACGCCCACGACATCGTGCAGCCGGAGCCCGAGGGCCGCGGCATCTCGCACGCCCTCCAGAACCTGCTGGACCACAGCGACCTGGACCCGGCGGAGATCGTGCACGTGAACGCGCACGCCACCTCCACCCCGGCCGGTGACATCGCCGAGCTGAAGGCGCTGCGCAAGGTCTTCGGCGACGACACCGACCACATGGCGGTCTCCGCCACCAAGTCGATGACCGGCCATCTGCTCGGCGGCGCGGGCGGTGTGGAGTCGGTGGCGACCATCCTCGCGCTGTACCACCGGGTCGCCCCGCCGACGATCAACGTGGAGAACATCGACCCGGAGGCCGAGGCCAACGCGGACGTCGTCCGCGGCGAGGCCCGCAAGCTGCCGGTCGAGGGCCGCATCGCCGCGCTGAACGACTCGTTCGGCTTCGGCGGCCACAACGTGGTCCTGGCGTTCCGCACGGTCTGATCCGGGCCGTCCCCGTCGCCCGTGCGAAGGGCCCCCGCCGACTCGGTGGGGGCCCTTTCGTACGAACGGGGGACGAGCGAGGGACGGACGGGACGGAACCGTGGAGGGTGACGGCCGGTCAGACGACCTGGTGCAGCCACCGGACCGGCGCGCCCTCGCCCGCGTAGCGGAACGGTTCCAGCTCGTCGTCCCACGGCTTGCCGAGCAGCTTGGCGAGTTCGGCCTCCAGCTCGCTCTCGCCGCGCTGGGAGCGCACCAGAGCGGCCCGCAGCCGGTCCTCGGGGATCAGGATGTCGCCGTGGATGCCGGTGACCGCGTGGAAGATCCCGAGATCGGGGGTGCAGCTGTAGCGCTCGCCCTCGGCGGTCGGGCAGGGTTCCGCGGTGACCTCGAAGCGCAGCAGGTGCCAGCCGCGCAGCGCGGAGGCGAGCTTGGAGGCGGTGCCGGCCTCGCCCTGCCAGGAGAACTCGGACCGCCAGGTGCCGGGCGCGGCGGGCTGCCGGATCCAGTCGAGGTTGACGCGCGTGCCCAGCACGCCCGCGACTGCCCACTCGACATGCGGGCACAGTGCGCGTGGCGCGGAGTGCACGTACAGGACTCCACGTGTCGTCACCTGAACCTCCGGGCAGACCGCGACATCTTGTAACTTTACGGATCGGGCGTGGCAGGGCGGCCACGGGGCGAGGCTACCGTGCGGCGGCGCAAGGAGTGTGACGTACCGTCGGTCCCGGCACTCCCGAACCCCGAGGTTTCACCCAAGGGGACGCGGGGCTGACCCAGCGTGTTCGAAGCGCTGCCGAACGACTGCGGATGAACCGTGCACGGACCGACCGCCGTGGACGACGAGCGAGGGGACCAGGGGATGCGGAAAGCGGGGCGTCGCTCTCGGACTGTCGTCGCGATGGCGGCGGCGGCCGTCCTGGGGCTTGCGGGCTGTGACGCCTCGGGCGGGGACGGGGCCGTTCGCCGGGGAAGCACCGCGCAGGCGCATCCGTCCCCGAGGCCCACTCCGGTCTGGGACCGCTCGCCCGGCTCGATCGCCGCCGTGGGCGACTCCATCACACGGGGCTTCGACGCCTGCACCGTGCTGTCCGACTGCCCCCAGGTGTCCTGGGCGACGGGCAGCGACACCGCTGTGGACAGTCTCGCCGTACGGCTGCTCGGGGTGACCGGGGCCGCGCAGCGCAGCTGGAACTACGCGGTGACCGGGGCCCGGATGGCGGACCTGCCCGGGCAGATCGCGCAGGCAGTGCCGCGGAAGCCGGAGCTGGTGACGGTGATGGTGGGCGCCAACGACGCCTGCCGCTCCACCGTCTCCGCGATGACCTCGGTTGCCGGCTTCCGCGAACAGTTCCAGGAGGCGATGGACGACCTGCGCGAGGCGCTGCCGAAGACGCAGGTGTATGTGTCCAGCGTGCCGAACCTGAAGCGGCTGTGGTCGCAGGGCCGCTCCAGCCAGCTGGGCAAGCAGGTGTGGAAGCTGGGTATCTGCCCGTCGATGCTGGGGGACGCGGACGCGCTGGACGCCCGGGCGACCAAGCGGCGCGACGCGGTGCAGAAGCGTGTGGAGGCGTACAACCGGGTCCTGAGGGAGGTGTGCGTCAAGGACCGGCGGTGCCGCTTCGACGGCAACGCGGTCTTCGACTACCGCTTCGGGACGGGACAGTTGAGTCACTGGGACTGGTTCCATCCGAGCCGGGACGGTCAGGCCCATCTCGCCGAGATCGCCTATCGCACCGTCACCGCGAAGGACCCCGTGACCTAGGGTCTTTCGTTTGGATCAGGCCAGACCCCGCGAGCCCGGCGTGATCCAAACGAGAGGCCCTGGGGCGCGTCGCCCGGAGGGCGGTCCCCTCGGTGGCGCGGGGCCCCACGAGCCCCGGTCCAGGGGTCAGGTCCCGGACCGGGGCTGCTCGTGGGGAGACCTGTCCCGGGTGAGACGTTAATCGCCGTGATGACGTGGCGGTCGGCGATCGGGCGTCCGGCCGCAACCTCGTACGAACCCTTCACAACCCGGCGCCACGCACCGTGGCCCAGGTCACGTCCGTCACGCGATACTGCGGGGCGTCCGGCAGCACGCACGCCACGGCGACGGAAGGACGACAATCCGTGCATTCCATACGCGTTCGGATAGGCATCCTCGGACTGGCCCTGCTCGCGGGGCTCACCGCCCCGAGCACCGCGACGGCGGACAGCGCCCCCTCGGCGACCGTCGAGGAGCAGCGTCTCGACCGGGCCGTTCCGCAGGAGATCCTCCGGCGTTCCGGCTTCGACTCGATGGCACCGCGGTTGGCGCGGGCGCTCGCGGAGGCCCACTCGTACCCCCAGGCCGAGCGCGCGGTCGTCCGTCAGGGGTCCCTGCTGTGGCGGCGGGCCGTGGAGCGGGCGCAGCAGCGGGGGCCCGCCGGCGGTGACCTCAGCCGTGACGACGACCGGCCGCTGTACTGGGCGCGGCTGGGGATGAGCCGGGAAGTGCGGGGCTGGGAGCCGGAGTTCGGGCTGTCGGACACGCAACGAGCCCGGCTGCTGTCGGAGTTGGAGGTCTCCTCGCGCGGGCAGGACTCCGTCCGCTTTCCGCGCGCCAGGGCCGTGAAGCGGATCCTGGTCACCGGTTTCGACCCGTTCACGCTGGACCGGGACATCCGGATCTCCAACCCGTCCGGGGCCACCGCGCTCGCGCTCGACGGCACCGTGATCCAGACGGTGGACGGCCCGGCGCGCATCGAGGCCGTCGTCTTCCCGGTGCGCTGGCAGGACTTCGCCGAGGGCACCGTGGAGCGCACCCTGCGGCGGCAGCTGCCGCGCGTGGACCTCTTCACGACCGTGAGCCAGGGGCGTATCGGCCGCTTCGACATCGAGCGGACCAATGGGGCGTGGCGGGGCGGGTTCCCGGACAACGACGGGATCGGCCGGACGGAGACGGTCCCGGTCCCCGATCCGGCCACCCAGCCGCAGTGGACGTCGACGACCCTCCCGTACCGGGCGATCATCTCCGCGGACACCGGACGCTTCCCCGTCTTCGACCACACGGAGGTCACCGAGATTCCGGCGGGCGGCGGCGATCCCGTCGTACGGCCGGACGGCCCGACCCCCGGGTCGACCGCCCGGGCCGGGGGCGGCGGCAACTATCTCTCCAACGAGATCGCGTACCGGGCGACGCTGCTGCGGGACCGGCTCGGGCTGCACGACCGGCTGCCGGGCGGGCATGTCCACACTCCGGTCCTCGAGTTCGGGGCGGGGAACACGGACCCGGCGACCGGAACGGTCACCGACCCGGCGTTCGTACGGAACCGGCTGGACATCATCGCGCAGGTACGCGCGATCGTGACGGCGGCGGCGAACGCGACGTTCGCAGCCGGGGTCAGGAGCCGCTGACCGGCTCGCCCTCGTCGGCGTCGGCGTCCTCGTCGCCGTCCCGGCCCCCGGCCGTCTCCTCGCCCAGCAGGTCGCGAGCGAGGAGCGTGGCGCCCGCGACCGCGCCCGGCATCAGGAAGACGGCGACGAAGGGCACCAGGAAGGCGAGTGCGAGGGGTGTGCCGAAGCCCCATACGAGCAGCTTGCGGGAGCGCAGCAGGGTGAGGCGGTCGCGGAGTTCGACGCCTCGGCGCTGGAGGGCGACGGCGGTGAGTTCCTCGGTGAGGAAGAAGCCGGTGACGAAGAATCCGATCACCGGGACGACGGTCTGGCCGACGACCGGGAGGAAGCCGAGGGCGAAGAGCAGGACGCCCCAGAGCGCGGCCCGGACGAGGATGCGGAGGCTGTCGCGGGCCGAGATCCACAGCTCGCGGTGGAGGGGCAGGCCCGACTGCGGGGTGGTGCCGTCCGGGGAGACGTCACGGTCGACCCGCTCCGAGAGGCTCTCGTAGAAGGGCTGGCCGACGAGGAGGGTGACGGCGGTGAAGGTGAGGACGGCGAGGAGGAGGGCGAGGGCGAAGAGGACGACGGTGAGGAGGCCCCGGAAGAGGCCGAGCCAGGGGCTCGGCCAGTTGTCGGCGAACGGGGTGGCCCAGGTGACGGCGTCGTCGCCCCAGACGGCCAGGGCGGTGAGCGCGGCCGTGTAGAGCACGAGGGTTATCAGCCCGGGCAGCAGGCCGAAGCCGTACTGCCTGTCGTGCCGGGCCATCCACCGCTGGCCCTCGAGCAGACGGCCGAATCCCACCCCAAGATCGCGCATGGGGGGAACTTTACCGAGTCGGCGGTGAGCCGCCAGACCCCGTGGCCGAGCAGAGGCAAAGGCCGCGCCCCACGTCCAGGGGCGCGGCCTTCGTCGTACGCAACGACCCTGGTCGGCGCACGTCACGGGCTCCGTCAGAGCTTGACGATCATCTTTCCGATGTTGTCGCCGCGCAGGACCCCGAAGAACGCCTCCAGGTTGTTCTCGATGCCCTCGACGACGGTCTCGCGGTACTTCAGCTCGCCGGAGCGGATCCAGGGGCCGACCTCCTGGACGAACTGCGGCTGGAGGTCGTAGTGGTCGCTGACGAGGAAGCCCTCGATGCGGCCACGGGTCTGGATGAGCCGGGCGAGGTTCCTCGGGCCGGGGGCGGGCTCGGTGTCGTTGTAGACCGAGATCATGCCGCAGACCGCGATGCGGCCGTCCCGGTTGAGGGAGCCGATGGCGGCCTCGAGGTGGTCGCCGCCGACGTTGTCGAAGTAGACGTCGATGCCGTCCGGGGCGGCCTGGCGCAGCTGTTCGCTCACGGGCCCGCTCTTGTAGTTGAAGGCCGCGTCGAAGCCGTACTCCTCGACCAGGAGCTTGACCTTCTCGTCCGAACCGGCGGAGCCGATGACGCGGGAGGCGCCCTTCAGCTTCGCGATCTGCCCGACCTGGCTGCCCACGGCGCCCGCGGCACCGGACACGAAGACGGAGTCGCCCTCCTTGAAGGCGGCGGTGCGCAGCAGGCCGGCGTAGGCCGTGAGGCCGGTCATGCCGAGCACGCCGAGGTACGTCGACAGCGGCGCGGCCTCCGGGTCCACCTTGACGGCGTTCTTGGCGTCCACGACCGCGTACTCGCGCCAGCCGAAGAAGTGCAGGAGGTGATCGCCGGGCTCGATGCCCTCGGCGTTGGAGGCGACGACCTCTCCGACCGCGCCGCCCTGCATGGGCTGGTTCAGCTCGTAGGGGGCGGCGTAGGACTTGGCGGCGCTCATCCTGCCGCGCATGTACGGGTCTACGGAGACGTACTCGTTCCGCACGAGCACCTGGCCTGCGCCGGGCTGCGGCACCTCCGCCTCGACCAGGGCGAAGTCCTCGGGCTTGGGCCAGCCGACCGGGCGGCTGAGCAGGTGCCATTCGCGGCTGACGGCGGGGAGGGCGGGGGTGTCGGACATGGGGGCCTTTCCTCGGGTGCTGCGTGCGGCGGCTCGGTCGGTTCGGGTACCGAAGGCTCCGGTGGCGGATACCGAATACTTCAGCACCTTAAACAAAGATGCTCCTGAATATTTCAGCTTGTCAAGTAAAGCGGTACCCTGGACGCCATGGCCGCGCAGAAGACACCCCGCATGGACCCCCTGACGCTGGAGGTCGTGGAACTCATCGGCTCGGTCGTGGCCCGCTACCACGAGGAGTACGAGGAGGCGGCGGGCGAGCACGCGCTGACCGGGGCGCAGGCGCGGCTGCTGAGCCTGCTGTCGCTGGAGCCGCTGCCGATGCGGCGGCTGGCGCAGAAGCTGAAGTGCGAGCCGTCCAATGTCACCGGCATCGTCGACCGGCTGGAGGCGCGGGGACTGGTCGAGCGCCGCCCTGACCCGGCGGACCGCCGGGTGAAGGTCGCCGCGGCGACGGACGAGGGCCGCCGGCTGGCCCGCAGCCTGCGGGACTCCCTGGACTTCGCCCGCGAACCCCTGGCGGGACTGTCGCACGAGGAGCAGCTGGCCCTGCGGGATCTGCTGCGCCGCATGCTCAAGGCGTAACTCTCACCGCGGGTGCGTACCGGGAGGGCGGACGGGGGTGCCAGGCGCACCACAACGGGCGCTGCGTGCACCACAACAACCACAACAGGCGCTGCGTGCACCACCAAAGGCGCTGCGTGCACCACCAAAGGCACCGATTCGCACCCCGGCGGGTGCTACGTGCACCACCACAGAAACCGGTTGCACGTTTTCGTCGGCGACGGCTGAGGGCGCGGGCTCGTCGGTGCCGGATCCGCCGACGGGGCCGCGCTCGGGGCCCTGGTCGCCGTCGCCGTGGGGCGAGCTGCCGGGCGGTCCGGGCGCCCGGTCGGGGTCGCCGACGGAGTGACCGCATCCTGCTTGCCGGGCTTCTTGTCCGTCGCCGACGCGGACGGCGACGCGGAGGCGGAGGCGGAGGAAGAGGCCGACGCCGATGCCGCACCCCCGGTTCCCTGTCGCTCGGTACCGCCGGACGGTCCGGTCGTCTCCCCTACGGCGGCCGCGCCGTCCGCACTCTCGTCCCCCGCGGTCGCGGTCTTCGGGGTGCTTCCCGGCGCCTCTACGCCGAGTTCGGCCAGGCTCAGCCCGCCCGCCGCCAGCAGCAGCCCGGCACCCACGAACAGGACCCGCCGCCGGCGCCTGCGATGCGCGGCGGCCTTGCGGTCGCGACGGCCGGACCGAGTCCCGCGGCCGCCGTCACGGTCCACGGACGCGCCGCGCCCCTGGGCGCGTCGGCGATTCTGTGCCCGTCCGGGCCGTGCGGCACGGTCCTCCGAGGACGCCGCCGACTCGCCGTAGCCGTCCGCGTCCTCGGGGTGCTCGTCGCCCCCGTCGCGGCCGAGGGCGTCGCCGAACGGACGGGCGTCGTCCTCGTCGGCGTACGCGCGAAGTTGCTCGACCGGTGTGCCGCACCCCGGGCAGGCAAGGGCGCCGTTGAGGTGCCTTCGGCACGGGTGGCAGTAGTCCATGACGCGGGAAGACTAGATTCCGCACTGGTCACGTTCCTAGGCCCCACTGTGAAGGTTCTGTGGGAAACCGAAAAAACTCTCGACTGCCGTGCCAAAACCGTTACCGGTCCGACCCACTGACACCCCCCACACCCCCTCCTTACTGTCACGCCAATATTCCGAACGCATGACGAAATATCGAACAGCTGGGAGGCAAGTGCCGTGCGCATCACCGGAATCAGCACACACGTCGTCGGGACCCCGTGGCGCAACCTGACGTACGTCCAGGTGCACACCGACGAGGGCATCACCGGAGTCGGCGAGACCCGGATGCTGGGCCGCACCGACGCGCTGATCGGCTATCTGCGGGAGGCGGAGGCCAACCACATCCTCGGTTCGGACCCCTTCGCCGTGGAGGATCTCGTCCGCCGGATGAAGTACGGCGACTACGGCCGTGCGGGTGAGATCGTCATGTCCGGCATCGCGGTCGTCGAGATGGCCTGCTGGGACATCAAGGGCAAGGCTCTCGGCGTCCCCGTCTGGCAGCTGCTCGGCGGCAAGGTCACCGACAGGGTCAAGGCCTACGCCAACGGCTGGTACACCACCGAGCGGACCCCGGAGGCGTACCACAAGGCCGCCGCGGAGGTCGTCGCCCGCGGCTACAAGGCCCTGAAGATCGACCCCTTCGGCACCGGGCACTTCGAGCTGGACCACGAGCAGACCCTCTACTCGGTCTCCCTGATCGAGGCGGTACGGGACGCGATCGGGCCCGGCACCGAGCTGATGCTGGAGATGCACGGGCGCTTCTCCCCCGCCACCGCCGTCCGGCTCGCCCGCGAGATGGCGCCCTTCCAGCCGGCCTGGCTGGAGGAACCGGTCCCGCCGGAGAACCTCAAGGCGCTGAAGAAGGTCGCCGAGAAGGTGGATCTACCGGTCGCGACCGGTGAGCGCATCCACGACCGGATGGAGTTCCGGGAGCTGTTCGAGAACCAGGCCGCCGACATCCTCCAGCCCGACGTCGGCCACATCGGCGGCATCTGGGAGACCCGGAAGCTGGCCGCCACCGCCGAGACCCACTATCTGCTGGTCGCCCCGCACAACGTGGGCGGTTCCGTGCTCACCGCGGCCTGTCTCCAGGTCGGCTTCACCTCGCCGAACTTCAAGATCCTGGAGCACTTCAACGACTTCGCCGACGCGGAGATCAAGAAGGTGGTCAGGGGCGCTCCGGAGGTCGTCGACGGCTACTTCCACCTCTCCGGCGCCCCCGGCCTCGGGGTCGAGCTGGACACCGACGCGGCGGCCGAGTCTCCCCAGCAGCAGGCCCGCTTCGACCTGTGGGCCGACGGCTGGGAGCAGCGCAGGCCCAAGGGGACGAGGTGAGCACCGCGGTCGTCGTCGAGGCACCGGGCGCACACCGTCTGGTCGCCCACGAGCCCGTCGGCCCCGGTCCCGGCGAGGCCCTGGTCCGTGTGCACGCCGTCGGCCTCTGCGGCAGCGACCGCGAGGTGTACCAGGGCAACCGGCCCGAGGGATACGTCCGCTATCCGCTTGTTCCGGGCCACGAGTGGTCCGGCAGGGTCCAGGCGGTCGGCGCCGAAGTGCCCAGGTCGCTGGTCGGCCGCAAGGTCGTCGGGGAGGGCTTCCGCAACTGCCAGGTCTGCGACCGCTGTCACGCGGGCGAAACGACGCTGTGCACCGCGGGGTACGAGGAGACCGGCTTCACCCGGCCCGGCGCGATGGCCACCACGCTGACGCTGCCGGCGCGCCTGCTGCATGTCCTGCCGGACGGTGCCGATCTCACCGCCGCCGCGCTCCTGGAACCCGCCGCCTGCATCGCGGCCGCGGTGCTCAAGGCGAACGCGCGGCCCGGTGAGCGGGTCGCGGTGGTCGGCACCGGCACGCTCGGCATGTTCGCCGTGCAGTTCCTCAAGGCCGTGTCCCCGGCCGAGCTGCTGGTGGTCGGCACGGGAAGGGAACGCGAGGCCCTGTCCCGGAGTTTCGGCGCCACCGGCTTCCGCACCCTTCAGGATCTCCCGGACGACGTCGATGTCGTCGTCGAGGCCGCCGGGTCCGCGTCCGCCGCACGCACCGCCGCCCGTCTGCTCAGGCGTGGCGGACGCCTCGTCCTCACGGGCATCCCGGCACCGGGCGCCGAGGGGCTCGACCCCACCGATCTCGTCGTACGGCAGCTGGGGGTGCACACCGTGTTCGGGGCGCCGCCGGACGCCTGGGCGCACGCCGTGCGGGCCTTCGGCGCCGGACTGCTCGATCCGCTGCCGCTGGTCACGCACGAGCTGCCGCTCGCCGGGTTCCCGGAGGCCATCGAGCTGGTGGCGTCCGGCGACCCGAAGCTCGGAAAGGTCCTGCTGTGGCCGTGATTCCTCCCGGCCGTGCGCCGGTGCCGGGTTGGCCGGCGAGCGCCGTGCCGGGGTGCCACCCGTGCTTTTCGCACCCTGAGACGCGAACGTTGTGCGCACCGGGAACCCTTCGTGCGACCCGGCGGAACCCGCACTCCGTGCACAGCGGTTGAACAGCGCCACGTCCGTCTCCGTATGAGTGGGTGGCCCGCGCTCCCCCGCGCGGGCCACCCGAAGACGACGGGCCGCCGTCCCCCACGGGCCCGCCCCATACGGAGGTTCCATGGCCGACAGCGTCACCTCGCTGTTCCGTAGCACCGCGGCGCACAGCCCGTCGATGGCGGCGCTGACGCGGGAGGGCGGCGACGGGACGGGGCCCGTGGACTTCTGTATCCCCTGCAACCCCTACTTCCCCACGCCCGCCATGTTCGAGGAGATGGCGGGCAAGCTGCGCGAGATCATCACCTACTACCCGAGCAGCGCCGACACGATCACGGCCGAGCTGTGCAATCTGCTCCAGCTGCCTCCCCAGTGCGTGGCCATGGGCAACGGCTCCACCGAGCTGATCACCTGGATCGACCATCTGCTGGTCCGCGAGTCCCTCGCCGTCCCCGTCCCCACCTTCGGCCGCTGGACCGACCAGCCCATGGAGACCGGCAAGCGCGTCGACATGTTCCCGCTCCAGGAGTCCAGCGGCTTCGCCCTGGACCTGGCCCAGTACGCCGAGTTCATCCGCAAGCGCGGCACCCGCGTCGCCGTCGTCTGCAACCCGAACAACCCCGATGGCGGGTTCGTGCCCCGGCAGACGCTCGTGCAGTTCATGGACGCGATGGCGGACCTGGACCTGATCGTGATCGACGAGTCGTTCCTGGAGTTCGCCGACGCCGAGAGCGAGCCCAGCGTCGTCCAGGACGCCGTGATGCGCCCCAACGTCGTCGTGCTGCGCAGCCTCGGCAAGAACTTCGGCCTGCACGGCATCCGCTTCGGCTACCTGGTCGCCAACCCGTCGCTCGCGCAGAAGATCCGCTCCATGCTGCCGAAGTGGAACCTCAACTCCTTCGCCGAGCATGTGGTGTTCATGCTGAGGGAGCACGGCGCCGAGTACATGGAGAGCCTGCACCAGGTCCGCCGGGACCGACTGGACATGTCCCGCCAGCTCTCCCAGCTGCCCGGTCTGACGGTCTACCCGTCGCAGGGGAATTTCCTCTTCGTGCGTCTTCCGGTGGGCGCCGAGGGCACCGTGGTCCGCGACCGGCTGCTGTCCGAGCACCGGATCCTGGTCCGCGAGTGCGGCAACAAGATCGGTTCATCCAGCCGCTTCCTGCGGCTCGTGGTGCGCCCCGAGGTGGACGTGCGTCGCCTGGTGTCCGCCCTGGAGCAGGTGCTCTACGGGACCAGGAGGGGAGCCGCCGTGCCCGAGCTGAGCACAGGGACCAGCTACAGCTCGGGTACGGCGGCGGTGGACCGGCTCGTCAGCCAGACCAACGGCGCGGGTGTCACGGGGCTGGCCTCCCAGGCCGCGGCGATGCCGCGACTGGCTCCGGGCTCGGCGCCCGCACCGGCCCCGGCACCCGCCGCGGCTTCACCGGCTCCGATGCCCGCACCAACCCCGCTGCCGATGCCCGCACCGGCCCCGCTGCCGATGCCCGCACCCGTGCCCGCCGCGGTCCCGCCGCCGGTCCAGGCCCCCGCGCCGGCCCCGGCCCCGATGCCCGCGGCCGCCGCACCCGCACCCGCTTCCGTACCGGGCATGCCGCCGGGGATCGCCCCGGCCGCCGCGGCCGGTCTCCAGCCGGTTCCGCAGACCGGCCTGCCCGGACTCGCGGCGGCCGCGCAGAACCGGCGCGGCATGCCCGCCGCGGGCGGGCTCACGGCCGCCCAGGTCCGCGGCCGCACCCAGCCGGAACCGGTCCCGGAGCCCACCGGCTGGCCGGCGGCGGGAGCGATGTACAACCAGGTCGGCTGAGCCCCAGCCGCACTACCGGACGCCGCCGGCGGCCATGAGGACAACCTCGTGGCCGCCGGCGGCGTCGGCCTTTGTGGCCCGACCCGTCGACACCACATGTCCGTTTTGAGTAAGTAAAGCACGAAAGCTTGTTTTGCCGTAATTAGTGTCATTGCACCTTTTGCCATTAAAAATTCTGCTTGAGTGCGATCGCAAAGCAACCCATTCCCGTTTTCAGAGCGGCGTGATGCACTTCACTTACGAAGCACCCTAGTGCTTTACCCGGGTCTTAATCTCCCGGATTCACCCCGCAAACCCCTGTCTGATCACCTGTGGCAACTAGCCTGGTTAGTAAAAGGGGTAATTGTTTAGTTATTCCCAGCGGCTAAGAATGTGTCCGCCGCAGGGCACCGCAAACCAAATGCGGTGCTGTTTGTCGAGAGGTACCGGCAACTGCGCACGATGCAATCCCCTGGAATGAGGACCGCACCATGCCCCGTCATGCCGCCAAGCGCTCGTCTCGGACGCGCCGAATCTCCGCCGGTGGCGCCGTCACCGTCGGCACGTTCGCCATGGCCGCCACGGCCGTGTTCGGGACGGCCGTGACCGCCCACGCCGCTCCGGCCTCCACGGCCGTCACCGCACCGGCCGGGCACGCCGCGACCACCTACACCGTCAAGAAGGGCGACCACCTCGCCTCGATCGCCCGCACCCTCAAGGTGCCCGGCGGCTGGCCGGCCATCGCCTCGGCCAACGGCCTGACGAGCCCCTACGTCATCTACCCGGACCAGGTCCTGACCCTGCCCACCGGAACCACCAAGCCCGCCACGGCGGCCAAGCCCGCCACGGCGAAGCCCGCCACGGTCGCCGGGAACCAGGCCTACGCCAACAACCTGGACGGCTGGATCAAGCACTCCCTGGCGGTCATGAGGCAGAACGGCATTCCGGGAAGCTACAACGGCATTTACCGCAATGTGATCCGTGAGTCTTCGGGCAACCCGAGGGCGATCAACCTGTGGGACTCGAATGCCGCCAAGGGCATCCCGTCCAAGGGTCTGCTCCAGGTGATCCAGCCGACGTTCAACGCGTACCACGTGCCGGGAACCTCGTGGGACATCTACGAGCCGGTCGCCAACATCACCGCCGCGTGCAACTACGCGTACCACCGCTATGGTTCGATCGACAATGTGAACGGTCCCTACTGATCGAATTTTCGACTGCAAGGTGGTGGCGGCGCGATGCCGCCACCACCTTCGTCATACCGCCCTTACCTCTCTTGGGAATTGGGCTTCGCCGACACACACAGCCAGGCGAGCCCCGCGGCCGTCAGGTAGCCGAGCGCGCCGACGGCCATGCTGGTGCGCAGCCCGGCGTGGTGGTCGGCGCCGGTGGCGAGCAGGCTGCCTCCCAGTGCCACGCCGGTGGCACTGCCGATCTGGCGGGTCGTGTTGAACAGGGCGGACGCCGCCCCTGAGTACGCCGGGGGCACGGCACCCATCGCGGTGGCGGTGGACCCGGTCAGGGCGAAGGACGTACCGAACCCCGCGGCCGTCATCGGTGCCACCAGCAGCGCATAGGCCGGATCGGCTCCCGCCGCGGCCCAGCCTGCCAGTCCCAGCGCGGCCAGGAGCATGCCGAAGACCACCAGTGGGCGGTCGCCGGTACGGCGGGTCAGCCGCCCGGACAGCACCGAGGCGAACATGGTCATCGCCACGGCCGGGAACAGCGCCGTCCCGGTCTTCAGGGCGCTGAAGCCGCGCTGGTGCTGGAAGTACAGGCTGGCGGTGAACAGCATGCCGTAGAAGCCGAAGTTGAACAGCAGGCCGATGGCGGCCGCGCCACTCATCGCGCGCGAGCGCAGCAGGCCGAGCGGAAGGACGGGGGACCGTGCCAGCCGCTCCCGCACCGCGAACACCGCGGCGGACACTGCGGCCAGGCCCATCCCGGCGAGAACGGCGGGGTCCGCCCAGCCGCGCCGTCCGGCCTCGTTCAGCGCGCCGGTCAACAGGGCCACCGCCGCCACCACCGCGCACTGCGCCGGCCAGTCCAGAGCCCGGGCGGGCTGCCGGGGCGAGGGCGCCACGTGCCGCAGGGTCGTCCCCAGGCAGGCCACGCCGACGGGCAGGTTGATGAGGAAGACCCACCGCCAGCCCAGCGTCGAGACCAGCAGCCCGCCCAGCAGCGGCCCGGCGGAGGCCGCGATCCCCGCCATGGAGCCCCACAACCCGAAGGCCCACGACCGTGCGGCCGGCGCCGGGTAGGCCTGCTGGAGCAGAGCCAGGGACCCGGGCACGATCAGCGCCGCCCCCAGCCCCTCCACCAGCCGCGCCGCCACCAGAAAGGGCGCGCTCGGTGCGAACGCGCACGCGGCCGAGGACACCGTGAAGACCACCACGCCCCAGCAGAAGACCCGGCGGTTTCCCAGCCGGTCGCCCAGCGCGCCACCGCTCATCAGAAGCCCCGCCAACGCCAGGGTGTATCCGTCCGTGATCCACTGGATGCCGGTGAGCGAGGCGGAGAGATCCCGGCCCACCACCGGAACGGCGACGTTGATGATCGTCACGTCCAGGATCACCATGAAGTACCCGGCGCACACCGCCAGCAGCGGCGCCGGCCCGGCGGAGGTGGGGTGTCGACGGCGCTGCGTGTCCGGGGACGTGGTCATCGTGGCTGTGCCGGTTTCCGGCCCCAGGCGGTGAGCATCCCGGGGGACAGTCCTGCGCACGTCGGAGATTCCAGCCGGCGCCCGGCCTCGTCGATCACGGCGTCGTCCACCAGGCCCGTCGCCACCATCGCGGCACGTGCCCGGTCCCACGTACGCGCCCAGAACCGGCTGATGGCGCTTCCCGGCTCAAGGGGCGGCACATGGATCTCGGCGGCCACGGACTCCAGCCCGGCGGCGAGCATCAGCTCGGGACAGCGCGGTACCCACGTCACATCGGTGCCGATCGTGTCACGCAGCCCTCGCCACATCGCCCGCATGGCGAGGGTGTACGGCGTGTCCGGGGCGCCGTCGGTCGTCAGGTCCACCGCGTCGCTCAGCACCAGTACACCTCCCGGCGCGACCAGCCCGGCGAGCCGCCGGACCATCCGCGCGGGAGACGGCAGGTGCATCAGCACGAACCTGGCGTGGACGAGATCGAAGAGCCCCGGCTCGAAGCGGTCGGAGGTCACATCCGCCTCGAGCGCGGTCAACCCCGCGACGGGCTCGGACGTGAGAAACCGGATGTCCCGGTCCACCGCCACGACCTCGCTGACACCCGCCTCGCGCAGAAGCGAGCGTGCCACCGTCCCGGTTCCGGCGCCCACGTCCAGACAACGCCAGTCCGGGCCGGCACCCAGCTGCCGCAGCCGCGCGATCGTCGTGGCGTCGAAGGCGAGTGCCGCGAGGTCGATCCGCTCCGACTCGCCCTCGTCCTGTGGGCGGAAGACCTGCTCGCCGTAGCGCCCAGGGCTCGCGGATCCCCGAGGAACCCGGAAGCCGCCTTCACCTGCCACCCGTCCATTGTCGTGGCCGGACACGGACCGTACACCTTGTGGGACTCCCCGAGGTCCGAAGCCCGGCCCCGCTTCAGTCGGCCGTAGCTCCTCCCGCGGGAGCCCGGGCCAGGGACAGCCACCTCGGCACGTCCACCTCGGCGCGTACGGTCTTGCCGGGCGGCGGGTCCCGGTCCAGCACCTCCCACCGGGCAGCGAGCGCGTCGACGAGGACGAGTCCACGGCCGGACTCCTCCAGGGCCGCGGGGGGCCGTACGCCGCCCGGGCCCGGCGGGCAGGGCGGTCCGCTGCGGGTGTCGCTGACCTCGATACGGACGCTGCCCGTGACGAGGGAAAGACGCAGCTCGAAGTCCCGCCCCGGCACCCGGCCGTGGGTCACCGCGTTCGCGGCGAGTTCGGCCACGATCGCGGCGGCGGCGTCGGAGGTGTCCGTGCCGTGCGGGATGCCCCACGCGTGCAGCTCTGCCAGGGCGAGCCGACGGGCGAGGCGGGCACCACGCGGTGTGGCGCTGAAACGCTGCGAGAACATACGTACGGTAACCGTGCGTTGGGGGACGGATGGTGCGGTCATGCGCTCAATCTGACGGCCGGGGAGGGTGTTTCACCAGGTCGACGCCGCGTACGCTGCGGCAGCGTACGCGCTCACACGCTGGACAGTACCCGTGACTGCCCGTAACCATGTGTGCGGGAGGTGGCGGACTGTGGTCGATGGCGCGGTGGGTACGGGCGGGGAGCCGGAATCCTAGGGCAGCCTGCGGACGTTCGGGGCGGTGATCCAGGCCCTGCGGGAGCACGCCGGGCTGAGCCGGGAGGAGTTCGGCGAACAGGTGCGGTTCTCCAAGCACACGGTCGCATCCGTGGAGTTGGGCCGCCGCATGCCCGACCCGGCATTCGTGGAGCGGGCGGAGGAGGTGCTGGGGAACACGGGTGCGTTACGGAAGGCGGCGGAACATCTGGCGCGGCAACCGGGGTTGGCGGCGTGGTTCCGGCAGTGGGCGCGGATGGAGGGGACGGCCATCACGTTGTACACGTATGAGTGCCGGTTGGTCCCTGGGCTGTTGCAGACGGAGGCGTACGCGCGGACCTTGTTCACCGAGCAGTTGCCACCGCTGGACGACGGGCAGATCGAGGCCCAGTGGGTAGCGCGAGCCGAGCGGCAGCAACTACTGCGGAACCGACAGAACACGGCCTTCGACTTCATCTTGGAGGAGCACTTGTTCCGGCGGCGCACAGGCGGTCCGGAGGCCACCCGAGGGCTTATCGATCACGTTCTGAACATGGCCAGGTTGCGGAACGTCGAAATCCAAGTCATGCCGACGCGACGGGAGTCGCACGCCGGGCTCGACGGTCCTATGCAGTTGCTGGAGACCCCCGAAAACAAGTGGTTCGCCTACTGCGAGGGGCAGCGAGGCGGCTTGCTCATCTCGGACCCGAAAGAGGTCAGCGTGCTCCAAAGGCGCTATGCCAGGATGCGCTCACAGGCTCTCACCCTTGAAGACTCCGTGGGCCTGTTGCAGCGGATGCGAGGAGACCTATGAGCGCAACCGAACTGACCTGGTTCAAGAGCAGCCACAGCAGCGGCGGCGACGGAGACTGCGTCGAAGTCGCCCTCACCCCCCTCACCGTTCACGTCCGCGACTCCAAGAACATCCAGGGCCCCCGCCTCACCCTCACCCCGGCCGCCTGGACCGACTTCCTCTCCTACGCCACCCGGGACTGAAGAACGAACATGTTCGTCACGAACTTGTTCGCGACGAACATGTTCGTTAGCTTGGGGGTATGACAGCGCACCCCCCTGCCCCCCGCAGCCGCCGCGACCGCCCCGCCAAGCCCGCTCTCACCCGGGACGGCATCGTCGACACCGCCGTCGCGCTCATGCGTGCGGAGGGCCTGGAACGGGTCACCATGCGCCGCCTGGCGCAGGAACTCGACACCGGTCCGGCCTCGCTGTACGTCTACGTCCGCAACACCGCGGAACTGCACGCGGCCGTCCTGGACCGCCTGCTCGGCGAGGTGGACCTGTCCGCCGCCGGGGCGGAAGGCGACTGGCGGGAGCGGCTCGTGCGGCTGCTCACCTCGTACGTCGACGTCCTGTTCGCGCATCCGGCGCTGGCCCGCGCGGCCCTGGTGGCCCGCCCCTCCGGGGAGCACTACCTCGATCTCGTGGAGGCGGTCCTCGCCCTGCTCGCCGAGGGCGGGGTGCCGTCCGCGCGGGCGTCTTTGGGCCTCGACCTGCTGTTGCAGTACGCGACGGCGAGCGCGGCCGAGCACTCCACCCAGGGGCAGACACCCGAGACGAAGGACGACTGGGACGCGCTGACCCGGGCCCTGCGGGACGCATCGCCCGACCGGCACCCGCAGATCGCCGCGCTGGGCACGACGCTGCTGTCCGGAACCGGCGAGGAACGCCTGGCCTGGGGTTTCCAGGTGCTGATCAGCGGCATCGCGGCGGCACCCGAGCCGCCCACCACACCGCGTACTCCCTGAGGAGGCCACCATGTCCACCCACCACGCCGTTGCCGTAGTCGGCGCCGGTCTCGGCGGTCTCGTCGCGGCCCGTGTGCTCCATGTGCACGGCGTCGAGGCGGTCGTCCACGAACGCGATGCCTCCCCCGCCGCCCGCTCCCAGGGCGGCATGCTCGACATCCACGAGGAGTCGGGGCAGGCCGCGCTGCGGGCCGCCGGGCTCTTCGAGGCGTTCCGCGCGATCGTCCACTCCGGCGGGGAGGAGTTGCGCGTCCTCGACCCGGACGGCACGGTCCGCTTCAAGGACGTCGAGGAGAGCGGCCGTCCCGAGGTCGACCGCAACGACCTGCGCCGCATCCTGCTGGACTCGCTGCCCGAGGGCACGGTCCGCTGGGGCGCGAAGGTGACCGGCGCGCGTTCCCTGGGCGACGGACGCCACGAGGTGGCGCTCGCCGACGGCTCCCTGTTCACCACCGACGTCCTGATCGGCGCGGACGGCGCCTGGTCCCGGGTCCGCCCTCTGCTCTCCCCCGACCTGCCCGCCTACGCCGGTGTGTCCTTCGTCGAGACGGACCTGCACGAGGCTGCCGTACGGCACCCCGCGACGGCCGAACTCCTGGGCGGCGGCATGATGTTCGCGCTCGCGGACGGCAAAGGGCTCCTCACGCACCGGGAGACCGACGGCTCCATCCATACATACGCGGCCTTCAAGGTGCCCGAGGACTGGCTGTCCGGTTTCGACTTCGCGGCCCCGGACTCGGTCAAGCAGGCGCTGCTCGCGCACTTCGAGGGCTGGGACGACCGGCTGCGCGCCCTGATCGCCGACGCCGAGGGTGCGCTGACCCCGCGTCTGATCCACGCGCTCCCGGTGGGCCACCGCTGGGCGCACGCGCCGGGCGCGACGCTCCTCGGCGACGCGGCCCATCTGATGTCGCCGTTCGCGGGCGAGGGAGCGAACGCGGCACTCCAGGACGGCGCGGAACTCGCCACGGCCCTGGCGGCCCACCCGGACGACCTCGACGCCGGTCTGCTCGCCTACGAGAAGGCCCTCTTCCCGCGCGCGGAACAGGCCGCCGCCCGGTCGGCCCGGGGCCTCGACCTCCTCTTCGGCCCGGACGCCACCCGGAACATGGTCGCCATGATGGGCGGACTCGACTCCCAGGGGTCTTCCGGGACGGCGCGTGGACCGCTCCCCTGAGTGACGGTCGGCTCCGGCGCCGCTCTTACCGCGTAATCCTCCCGCGCCGAACTCCTCATGAACCCGTTGCCGGGCCTGCTCCTGTGCACAATGGCCGCACCCGCGCCCCGTCGAGGAGAACAGCCTTGGTGTTGAGCAGACGTACCTTCAGCGCGATCGCCGGCACCGCAGCGCTCGGGCTCTCGCTCGGCGGGAGCGGTGAGGCGTGCGTGGCGGCCGCGACCGCCCCGACCGGTCCGGCGCCGGGCACCCCGGGCGCGGACGGGCGGACGCACACCGTCGGCTTCGACCGGTACTCGATGATCGTCGACGGCCGGCGGGTGGTGCTGTGGTCGGGCGAGATGCACCCGTTCCGGCTGCCGAGCCCGTCCCTGTGGCGGGATGTGCTGCACAAACTCCGCGCGCATGGCTACAACACGGTCAGCGTCTACGTCTCCTGGAACTACCACTCCCCGGCACCGGGCTCCTACGACTTCACGGGCGTGCGCGATCTGGACCTGTTCCTGCGTACGGCCGCCGAGGCGGGGCTGTATGTGATCCTGCGCCCTGGCCCGTACATCAACGCCGAGGTCGACGCGGGCGGCTTCCCCGGCTGGCTGACCGCCACCCGGGGCACGGCCCGCACCGCCGACCCGACGTATCTGCGGCATGTGGACGAGTGGCTGACCGCCGTGAACCGGATCGCGGTACGGCATCTGTACACCAGGGGCACCGGCACGATCCTGCTGTACCAGCTGGAGAACGAGTACGCGAACCACGTCACCGAGGACACCGGCCGCGCCTACATGGCCCACCTGTACCGGAAGGTCCGCGCCGACGGCATCGACGTACCGCTGTTCCACAACGACAAGGGCAGGAACGGCGACTGGGCACCCGGCACATTCGACACGGGCGGTGAGCGCGGCCGGTGGCTCTACGGCTTCGACGGCTATCCGTCGCCGTTCAGGCCGCCACCGGACTGGGGGTACTTCGGCCGCGGCGGGCGGAAGGGCGGATCCACGGCCAGTCCCGAAACCCCCGGTTTTCTCGCCGAGTTCGGGGGCGGCTGGTTCGACCCGTGGGGCGGCGCCGAGTTCGGCGGGAAGGGGTACGCCGAGTCACGCCGCACCCGTGGCGCGGCCTACGAGCGGCGCTTCTACCTGACCAACCTCGCCAACGGCATCACGCTCCACAACGTCTACATGACCTTCGGCGGCACCTCGTGGGGCTGGCTGCCCGCGCCGGTCGTCTACACGTCGTACGACTACGGGGCCGCCCTCGACGAGGCCCGGCAGCCCACCGCCAAGCTCGTCCCCATGCACCAGATCGGGCAGCTGCTGCACCACTTTCCCGACCTGGCCAAGCTGGACCGGGCGGAGGACATCTCCGCCGACGCCCCGGGGGTCAGGGTCTACCACCTCGTCAACCCCGACACCGGAGCTCACATCCTTGTGCTCCGCAACGACGGGTCCACCGACACCGTCGCCGCGGTCCCGCTCGCCGGGACGACCCTCCAGGTGCCGGTACCCGCCCTGGACGCCCGGCTGCTGGCCGCCGGGATCTCCCTGGGCAGGCGGACGCTGCGCCACTCCACCGCACAGCCCATGCTGCGCCTGGCCGCCGGGCGCCAGGACGTCGCCGTGTTCACGGGCCGCCAGGGAGAGGTGACCGAGACCGTCCTGGAGTGCCCGGACAAGCCGGCGGTCACCGTGCTGGAGGGCGCGGCCGACTGCGCATACGACAACGGCGCCCTGCTCGTACGCGCCCGGCTCGACGGCCTCACCAGGATCGCGGTGACGGGCGGAGGAGCGGCGGCCCCCCTGCTCCTGCTGCTCGCCGACGACAAGACATCCGTACGGCTGTGGCCCCGTACCACCCCCTCGGGACCGGTCCTGGTGTACGGGCCCGCTCTGCTGCGCACCGCCGTCCTGCACGGCACGACCGCCGAACTGACCGGCGACACGACCGAGGAGGCGGACCTGGAGGTGTGGGCGCCGCGCGGGGTCGTCGCGGTCGCCTGGAACGGGACCCGGCTGCGCACCCGCGTCACCCGCTCCGGCAGTCTGCGCGCCGAACGGCGGCTGCCCGGCGCCGGTGCCGTGCGGCTGCCCCCGCTGACCGAGTGGCACCGCAAGGCCGAGAACCCCGAGTCCGCCGCCGGCTTCGACGACTCGGCCTGGCGGACGGCCGACCTGACCACGTCCGCCGCCACGACCCCCGTGCCCGCCGGAGCACCCGTCCTCTTCGCCGACGACTACGGCTTCCACTACGGGGACGTCTGGTACCGAGGCCGCTTCGACGGCACGGCCGGTACCCGGTCGGTCTCCCTCTCCTACATCACCGGCACCCAGGGCCTGTTGATGGCGTGGCTGGACGGCAGACCACTGGGCACGCACCGGATGCCCGTACCCGACGCGAAGACCGTCCGCCAGGGGACATGGACGGCCTCGGCGACGTTCCCCGTCGCCCCGGGAAGCGGGCCCCACGTCCTCTCGGTCCTCGTCCGCCGTATGCAGCACGACCAGGACGGCCGGGCGAACGACACCCACAAGGCGGGCCGGGGTCTCGTCTCCGTCACCTTCGACGGCGCCTCCCCCGCCCCCGCCGTGCGCTGGCGGATCCAGGGAGAGGCGGCCCCCGATCCCGTGCGCGGCCCGCTCAACAACGGCGGTCTGTACGGGGAACGGCAGGGCTGGCATCTGCCCGGCTTCCGCGGCCGCGGCTGGAAGCCCGCGCACTTCCCGCGCGCCGAGCGGCGGCAGGGTGTGGTCTGGTACCGGACGCGGTTCCGTCTGTCCGCCGCCCCGGGCACGGACGCGTCGATCGGCCTGACCCTCATGGACGACCCGGCCCGCGCCTACCGGGTGCAGATCTTCCTCAACGGCTGGAACATGGGCCAGTACATCAACGACGTGGGACCCCAGCACACCTTCGTCCTGCCGAACGGGGTGCTCGACACCCGAGGCGTCAACACGCTCGCACTGGCGGTCCTGTCCGACGGAACCACACCGTCGGGCCCGGGCAGGGTGGAGCTGACGCTTCTCGGCCGAGCGGCCGGAGGAGTCCCGGTGACGCTGGTGAACTCCCCCGGGCCCGCTCGGTAGGGCCTGCCTTCCAGATCAGCTCGGCGTCGCCTCCTGCCCGGGCGCGCCGGGAATCACTCCCGCGGCGCGCAGTTTTGCGATCTCGGCTGTGCCGAAACCCAGCTCGGCGAGAATCTCGCCGGTGTGCTCGCCCAGCTCCGGTGCTCGCCTCGCCTGCACCTTGGCCACGCCGCGGACGTTGACCGGGCTGTTGACGGTGTACTCCAGTCCGGGGACCCCTTCCAGGGGCACGGCGATGTCGTTCGCGGGCAGCTGCGGATCCCGCGCGGTCTCCTCCGGTGTCTGGATGAGGCTGTAGGTGATGCGTTCCCGGTCGAGTACGTCCTTCCAGTAGGCGAACGGCCGCGAAGTGAACTCGGCGTCGAGCAGCCCGGTCAGCGCGGCGGAGTTTGTGATGAAGCCTTCGACGTCCCGGAAGCGCGGGTCCTCGAGCAGCTCGGGATGCCCGACCGCCCGCGTCAGTGCGGGCCAGTACGAGGGCGTGGTGACGAGCATGAACCACTTGTCGTCCTCGCACCGATAGGGATTGACGAGCGGGTTCGCGGGCGCCGTCCGGTCGTGCAACTCGAAGAACGTGCCTCCGGCCAGCGCGCCGGCCACAAGGGTTCCCGCGGACCAGATGCCCGCGGCCAGCAGCGACGTCCCGACGCTCGCCCCCTGTCCCGTCCGTTCGCGGCGGTAGAGGGCGGTCGTGATCGCCGCGTAGAGGGCGATCGCCGACATGTAGTCACCGCTGCCCCAGACCGGCACCGTGGGCGGGGCTCCCGCGTCGCGGGTCGAGGAGAGCAGCCCGCTGCGTGACCAGAAGGCGGTCACGTCGAATCCCGGCAGCCCGGCGTCCGGTCCGGCGTCCCCGAAGCCGGTGATGTCGGCGTAGACCACCCGGGGGTTCCAGGCGGAGACCTCCCCGTAGCCCAGGTGCAGCTTCTCGCGCGTGCCGTGCGGGAAGTTGGTGATCACCACGTCCGCCCATTCGACGAGGCGCTTGAGGACCCGGCTGCCCGCCGGCGACTTCAGGTCGATCACCATGCCGCGCTTGTTGCGATTGGTCAGGTGCCAGCTGTAGTTGGCCTGTGCGCGCGGGCTGGGTGGCAGGGAGCTCAGTCTCCGCTGGGGATCGCCCTTCCCCGGCGGCTCGACCTTGATCACGTCCGCTCCGAAGTCGCCGAGCATGGTGGCCGCGGCCGGTCCCGCGATAAAGCTCGACGCGTCGAGGACCTTCAGGCCGGTGAAGACGGATTCCGTGGTCATCGTCCTCACCTCACGAAGGCACTGAGACCGCCGGTCACCGCGCGTCCGACGATCAGCGTCTGGATCTCCCGCGTGCCCTCGTACGAGTAGAGGGCCTCGGCGTCGGCGACGAACCGGCCCACCTTGTAGTCGAGGGCGATGCCGTTGCCGGCCGGCAGCTCCCGCGCCCAGCCCACGTTCTCGCGCATCCGCACGGTGCAGTAGGCCTTCGCCAGGGCGGACTGCTCGTCCCGGTAGACCCCGGCGTCCTGCAGCTGGGCCAGGCGCGTCACCATTCCGCACGAGGCCGTGGCGTTGCCGGGCATCTTCACCAGCAGGTCCTGGACCAACTGGAAACCTCCGATGGGGCGCCCGAACTGCCGGCGCTCCTTCGCGTACTGGAGCGCGATCTCATAGGCGCCGAACATCACTCCCACCGCCTGCCACGCCACCCCGCTGCGCGTGCGGCGCGGGATCTCGGCGGTGTCCTTGAAGGAGTTCGCGTTCTGGAGCCGGTTGGCCTCCGGAACGCGGCAGCCCTCGAGCACGATGTCGGCGTTCTGCACGATCCGCAGCGCCATCTTGTGCCCGATCTTCGTCGCGGTGAACCCGGGGGTGTCCTTCTCCACGACGAAGCCGAGCACGTGATGCGTCTCCACATCGCGGGCCCACACGACGACCAGGTCGGCGAAGGTCGCGTTTCCGATCCACCGTTTGGCTCCGTCGAGGATCCATCCGTCGCCGTCGCGTCGTGCGGTCGTCTGCAGACCGCCGGCCACGTCGGAGCCGCCGTGCGGCTCGGTCAGCGCCCAGGCGCCGATCTTCTCGAAGCGGCACATCGCCGGCAGCCACCGTCGCTTCTGCTCGTCGGAGCCGAAGCTGAGGACGGTACCCATGGTCAGACCCGTGTGCACGCCGAAGAAGGTCGCCAGGGACGCGTCGGCGTGCCCGAACTCCAGCGCGAGGAAGCCCGCGAAGAGGTTCTTCGGCCTGGATTCCGAGGAGTCCGGGTCGGCCCAGCCCACAAGACCGAGCCTCCCGAAGCCCTCGACCAGCTGGAAGGGGAACTCGGCCCGGGCCCAGTAGTCGTCGACGATCGGGGCGGCCTGCGTGCGGAGGAACTCCCGGACGGACTCGATCTTCTCCCGCTCCCCGTCCGACAGCAGTTCCGTGTAGGCGTAGAAGTCGGCGGGCAGCAGCCCCCTCTCCAGATACGGACCGGACGGTGTCGGCAACATCGCCGCGACGCTCATCGCATCCTCCCTCGGGCACGGACCGGCAGCGGACCGGGGATCCGCGACGGTGGGCGAGTTGCTGCCCGTGCTCGGCTCCCCGGCGCGATTGAACGCGGACCCGCGGCCCGTTCCGTGGTCCCACGCCGTGCGGGGGCGCGGTCGCCGCCGCGCACCACCCCAGTGGTCCGGTCGTGGTCCGGAGGAAGGACGGCCCCCCGCCCGGCGGCCGGGCAGGAGCGCCGGCGGGTGGTCAGCCCGCGAAGGCGGGCCCCGGCAGGCCCTTTCCGGCGCCGGGAACGACGAGGAGCGAGCCGGAGAGCGGATGCGGCGCCTCCAGACCCGCGCGGGCCGTGGTCACGTAGAGGTCCGACAGGTCCGGGCCGCCGAACGCGCACGCGGTGGGGCGGCACACCGGCAGCCGAAGGACGCGGTCCAGCGTGCCGGCGGGGGTGTAGCGGTGGACCTCGCCGCCGTCCCAGAGGGCGACCCAGACACAGCCGTCGGCGTCCACGGTCAGCCCGTCGGGGGACCCGCGGTCGACATGGGCCAGCGGCCGCCGCCGGGCCGGGAGGCCGTCATTGCCCACGTCGAAGACGTCGATGCGGCCGGTGGGTGAGTCGACGTAGTACATCAGCCGGCCGTCGGGGCTCCATCCGGTGCCGTTGCTGACGGCGACGCCGTCGAGGACGGTGCGGACCGTGCCGTCGCCGGTGATCCGGGTCAGAGTGCCACCGCCCGGCGCCTCGTCGTAGCGCATGGTGCCGGCCCACAGCGAGCCGTCAGGGGCGACGGCCGCGTCGTTGCCGCGGCGGCCGGGGACCGGCTCGCGGTGCAGCCAGCGGAAATCGTCTCCGCCGGGTCCGTACAGGGCTACGCCGTCCCGGAGGTTGACCACCAGACCGCCGTCCACGCGCGGCTTGGCGGCCCCCACGTGCTGCCCGGTCGCCATGACCGTGCGGCGCCCGGAGGCGGGGTCGTAGGTGTGCACGCGGCAGCCCAGGATGTCGACCCAGATCAGCCGCCCGGCGGCGGCGTCCCACGTCGGGCCCTCGCCGAGGTCCGCGTACTCCCGTACGGCGATCTCGTACGACGTCACTCGGCGCCCCGGTGGCCGAGCCGCTCGGACAGTTCCACGGCGCCCTTCACCACGAGCTGCTCCAGCTCGGCGCGGCGCTCGTCGTTCCAGCGGATCATCGGCACGGAGATGGAGAGCGCGGCGACGACCTGCCCGGTGCGGTCGCGCACGGGGGCCGCGACACAGCTGACGTCGGGGTTGGACTCGCGGGTCTCCAGGGCGATGCCACGGGTACGGATCCCGGCCAGCGCCTCGTGCAGAACCGCCGGGTCGGTGATGCTGTCGGGGGTCATCGCGACCAGCTCGGCGTCGTCCGGGATGCGTGCGGCCAGCTCCGGCTCCGGGAGGGACGCGAGGAGCATCTTGCCGACGGACGTGCAGTGGGCGGGCAGCCGGCGGCCGGCGGCCGACACCATGCGCACGGCGTGTGTGGAGTCGACCTTGGCGATGTAGATGACATCGGTGCCCTCGAGGATGGCCACGTGCACTGTCTCGTCGCAGGTGTCGGCGACCGAGCGGGCGACCTGCCGGCCCTCGGCGGCGAGGTCGAGCTGCTCGGCGAAGCGGCTGCCGAGCTGGTAGGGGCGCACGCCGAGCCGATACCGTCCCGGCTGCCCCGGCACCGGGACGATGTACGAGCGGGCGGCGAGCGTGGTGACCAGCTCGTGCACGGTGGTGCGCGGCAGTTGGAGCTTGCGCACGATGTCGGGGGCGGAGAGCGTCCCGTCCCCGTCGAGGAAGAGCTCGAGTATGTCCAGAGCCCTGGTCACGGCAGGTACGAGGCGTCCCACGACCGGCCCCCTCTCCATGTTCGAAATTTCAACTGGCGATCGGAATGGCGAACAAAGGCTAGTCATAGTCGGCTTGGCCGGGCAATGGTCGTGCGAGGCATGGGCCGGGGGTCTTTCGCGGGCGGCCGGGGAGGCGGGTGCCGACGGGTCCCGCGGCATCAGCGGCGCGCGCCCGTCTCTCCGAGCTCTCCTCTGAGGCGCTGCGCGCGCAGGACCAGTTCCAGTTCGAAGCGGCGGTCCGGGTCGTCGACCTCGTTCCCCCACAGCTCCCGGATCTGGCGCAGGCGGTAGCGGACGGTCTGCGGGTGGACGCCCAGCCGGGCGGCCACCTCCGGCGCACCGCCCCGGGTCTCCAGCCAGGCCAGGAGCGTCTCCGCGAGGCGGCGCGCATGGGTCGGCCCGCACTCGGCCAGTGGCGCCAGGCAGCGCAGCGCCAGATCGTCGATCAGCTCCTCCGGCTGGAGCAGCACCAGTGCCTGCGTGTGCTCGGTGCAGTGCAGTACCTCCCCGCCGGGCAGCAGCCCCCGTTCCATCAGCCCCACCGCCGTCTCGGCCCAGCGCAGCGACTTCGCCGCGTCGGCGAGCGGTACCGGCGGCCCGATCGCTCCGGACCATCCGCTCAGCGCCCGGTCCAGCAGTTCCGGCCGGCCCGCCGCGTCAGGCTCCGGTACGACCATGTGCGGCCGCTCGTACTCCATGTCGAGGAGCACCCCCTGGCCGACGGCCGGGGCCACCGCCTCGCGTGCCGGGCGCAGCAGCACCCCGACGGCGACCTTCTCAGGCAGCGGCCAGCCCACCCGGGCCGCCCGCTCGGCGAGCGCGTCCGCCGGGTCGCCGCGGTGGTGCGAGGACAAAAGGAGTTCCATCAGCCGCCGCTGAAGCCTCAGGCGCTCGCCCGCCCGCCGGGCCGCCGCCTCGGCATAGCCGCGCAGGGACTGGTCGACCAGGCCGTCCAGGTACTCGTATCCGGCGTCGACGAGCTCGTACATCGCCGGGGGCGGGATGTCGACCCGCTGCCCGATCTCGGCGAAGCGCCGCCAGGCGAGCCGGACGCCGAGCCGGTAGATCGCCTGGAGCGCGTCGAGGCTGCGGCCTTCGAGGCCCTCTCCGCGCCCGAACTCCTGGAAGACCTCGGGGTGCACGCGCGGGCGGCCTTCAGCGGACTCCAGATGCTGGACGAAGACCTCGATGGCACGGCGGATCCCGACCAGCGCCATGGGTTCGCCGGAGTCGTCGAGCACCACCGGCAGTTGCGGGTACTCCCGGCGGATCTCCCGCAGGATCTCCTCGGCGAGCGCCGGTGCCTCGGCCATCGCCAGCGCCGTGAACCGCCGCACCTGGGAAGGGGGCACCTCGCTCCAGGCCGAGCGGACCGTGACGGTTGCCGGGCGGGCGGTCACGGATCAGCGCTCCTGGCCGGTGTTCTCGTAGGTGATCAGTGGTGTGTTCGGCTGCTCGGGTGTCGCGTCGAGGAGGGCGACGATGCCGAGCGCGGCGCCGACGGCGAGCGCGGCGGCGGCCGCCATGGTCAGGACGGCGGCGAGAAGTCTGGACATCGCAGGGTAAGCCTCTCTGTCGAGGTCGTCCCCACCCCCGTGCGCCGCGCGATCCTGGCCGATCACTCCGCGGCACCTGCCCTGCCGGTCCCGTACCGACAAGTACTCAGTTTCAACAGATGATTGACACTCCGTCAAGAGGCGCCTACGGTTCCCGGCCCAGACCGCACGCGCACTTTCCCCCTTGGTGTCGGCCCACCCGCAACCCTGGTGGGCCGAGCCGCCTCACGCCCCTGGAGTGCCCGGATGCGCCGTAGAGTCCGACCCGTCTCCCTGGTCCTGCTGGGCCTCGGCACCTTCCTGCTGGTGCTGGCCCCGCTGCTCGCGTGGTACGTGGCGCCGCGGGCCGCCGTCAATCCGATCGACATCGACGAGACCGCCGTCTACACCGGTACGGGCAGCGTCTTCGATGCCGGCGAGGTGCGGACCGTCGCCGGTCAGCGGATCACCGTGACCCAGCGGGTGCGCGGCGACGTCGCCGACAGCGAACGCAGCGGGGCCGCGGTGTGGGACGTGACCACCACGGTCGACACCGCCAGGACGCGGCCGGCCGCCGACCCGCACAACGCGCTGGAGTTCCTGCCCGCCCGCTGGGTCATGAACCGCACGACCAACGAGCCGGTGCACTGCTGCCGCGAGAAGCCCTACTTCGAGGGTGACGCGTATCTGAAGTTCCCCTTCGACGTGGGCCGGCGCGCCTACCAGTGGTGGGACGACTCCCTCGGCGCGACCGTGACGCTGCACTACACCGGCACGCGGAGGATCCAGGGCTACACGGGGTACCGCTTCACCGGCACGGTCGCCCCGGCCAAGGTCGGCACCCGGCTGGTGCCCGGTGTGCTGGTCGGCCGGCCCGCGAGCGGTCAGGTGGCGGCCGAGGAGTGGTACGCCAACCACGGCATCGAGCTGGTCGTCGACCAGCGCACCGGCCGGGTGATCTACGCGCAGGTCGGCCCGCGGCGTACGCTGCGCGCTCCCGGTTCGACGAAGGACTCGGTGGTCCTCCTGGACAGCCGGAAGATCGCCTTCACCACGGCGACGCAGAAGGACCAGGTCCGGCAGGCCAGGCGGGAGAGCGGCCAGCTGCGGCTGCTGAGCGGGACCCTGCCGGTCGGTGCCGCCGCGGCCGGGTTCGTCCTCGCCGTGGCGGGCGGTGTGTGGCTGGTACGAGGGCGGAGGGATTCTGAAACATCCGGGATGTCCGGGGCGGAGGGCGCGATGTGATGAGGCGTCAGCTTCAAAAGGCCCCGAATTTGTCACCCCGGTGAGTAGCCTCCGGCGGACCGCTGGGCGAAAACTGTCCACCCCACCCGAGCACGGCCTGTCCGCACCGGTGACGCAAGGAGAACAGCGACAGAAACGGAACAGACACCTCGACCCGGCCCCGCAGAACCCACACGAACCCGCACGAACCCGAACAGCTCCTACGACCCGCACAGCCGGCACGACTCGCACGACGCGCAGACTCGCACCGACGCGCACGACTCGTATGACTCGCACGACTCGCACGACGCGATACCGGCCGGCCGCGCACCACCCCCACCTCCCACGACCCCCCCACCCGGCCCCGCCGGCGCCGTCAGCCCCAAGGGCGCACCCCCCGGTATCGCGCGCACTCCCCGCACCCCCCGCACCGGCCGACCCGCGCACACGGCCACGGCGCCCCCCGCACCGGGCGCCGACCGCGGCCGCGCCGGCGGCCGGGCGGTGATCCGCACCGCCCTGCCCCCACGCCGAGTTCCGCACCCCGAGACACGAGTTGGAGCACCCATGCCCCAGCACGTACCGTCCCCGCTGCGCGCCGCTGTCCCGCGCGCCGCGCAGCACCCCACGGTGCTCCCCCCACACCCGCGCCGCATCGTCTTCCTCGCCCGACGCGATCTCGGCAACCCGGCGGCGGGCGGCTCCGAACTGCTGGTCGACCGCCTCGCCGACGGACTCACCCGCCTCGGCCACCAGGTCACCCTGCTGTGCGGCGGACCCGCCTCCCCCGCCGCCGACCACGCCCGGGCAGGCGGTAATCCCCTGCGTGACTACCGGGTCGTCTCGGCGGGCGGCGATCTGGGCCACTACCTGCGCGCCCGGCCCGCCCTCCACCGCCGCGTAGGCGACTGCGACCTGCTGGTCGAGGTGTGCAACGGCATGCCGTACCTCGCCCCGCTGTGGCACCACGGCCCCACCCTCTGTCTGGTCAACCACGTCCACACCGACCTGTGGCGCATGCGGTTCGGGGGCCCACTGGCACCCGCCGCCCGGATCGGCCGACGGCTGGAGCACTGGGCACTGGCGGGCGCGCGGCGCGAGGGCCTGCTGGTCGCGGTCTCCCCGTCGACCGCCTACGCGCTGCGCGCGATCGGGGTCGAGCGCGAGCGGATCCGGGTCGTGCACAACGGCGTCGAGGAGCCGGGGCCGCTCGAGCCGAAGGCCTCCGAGCCGCTGTTCGTGGCGATGGGACGGCTCGTCGAGTACAAGCGGATCGAACTGCTGCTGCGGCTGTGGGAACGGGTGCGCCCGGTCACCGGCGGACGCCTGGTGATCGTCGGGGACGGGCCCGAGCGTCAGCGCCTGGAGCAACTCGCCGGGTTCGGCGTCGAGTTCACGGGCCATGTCACCGAGGCCGAGAAGCACCGGCTGCTGTGCGCCGCCTGGATGCTGCTGCACCCCTCCGCCGTCGAGGGCTGGGGCCTGGTGGTGACGGAGGCGGCCGCACGGGAGACCCCGGCGATCGCCTTCGACGTGCCCGGCCTCAGGGACTCCGTGGCGGACGGGGAGACGGGGATGCTGGCACGCGGGGAGTCGTCCTTCGCCGCCGCCTGGTGCACCCTCGCGCTCAGCAACGAGCGCCGCCGGCACATGGGCAAGGCGGCCCGCGAACGCGCGGCCCGGTACCGCTGGCACCGTACGGTCCAGCGGTTCCGGGCGGTGGCGGCGGAGGCGGTGAGGAGCTGGACGCCGTGACGGCGGCGAACGGACCGGGCACGGGCACGGGCACGAGAGCGAAAGGCCCCGACTCCGGCCTCAAGGACCCCTCCATACGCCGCTCCCTGGCCCTCTTCCGTGCCTTCCGGCATGAGCAGCGCGACCCGGACGCCTGCTACTCGCTGCTCGCCCGGGACGCCGCCGACCAGGTGGAGGCGTACGGCGGCCCGGTGCGGGAGCGCACGGTGGTGGATGTCGGCGGCGGGGGTGGCTGGTTCACCGAGGAGTTCCGGCGGCGCGGCGCGCACGCCTACCTCTTCGAGCCGGACGTACGGGAGCTGGGGCCGAAACCGGCCGCCGGGGCGGTGATCGCCGACGGCTATCTGCTGCCCCTGGCCGACGGCGCGGCCGACGTCGTCTTCTCCTCCAACGTCCTGGAGCACGTGGCCGATACGGAAACCTTCCTCAGCGAGCTGATCCGGGTGACCCGGCCCGGCGGCCTGATCTACGTGTCGTTCACCAACTGGCTGTCCCCATGGGGCGGTCACGAATGGGCTCCCTGGCACTACCTGGGTGCCGAGCGGGCCCGCGCCCGCTACCGGCGCCGTACCGGGAAGCCCGCCAAGCACACCCTTGGCGAGAACCTCTTCGCCGTGCACATCGGCCCCACCCTGCGGCAGGTCCGCGCCCGCGACGACATCACGGTCGTCTCGGCGCGCTCCCGCTACTGGCCGTTCCTCGCGTCCGCGGTCGTCAAGGCGCCGTGGCTGCGCGAGTTCGCCACCTGGAACCTCCTTCTCATCCTCCGGCGGTGTCCCCCATGACGACCACGGTCCAGGCCCCTCCCCCGGCAGCCGTCCCCACCACCGCGGGGAGCGCGGGCCCCCCGGAGGGCCCCCGCTCCAGGGGCTGGCTGCTGGGGTTCTGGGCCGTGGTGCTCGTGCTGTTCCTGGCGGTGCACCCGGGGCGGCAGACCTTCGACACCAAGCTCGGGGTCACCGCCGACCCGTGGCGGTTCCTGTCCGACCTGGGCCAGTTGTGGCACGACCGGGGCGGATTCGGCGGCCTCCAGGACCAGTACACCGGCTATCTGTGGCCGATGCTGCCGTACTACGCACTCGCCAAGGCGGTCCAGCTGCCGGTGTGGCTCGCGGAGCGGCTGTGGATGTCGATCGTCGTGTCGGTCGCCTTCTGGGGCGCGCTGCGGCTGGCCGAGCGGCTGGCCGTGGGCACCCGCGCCTCCCGGCTGCTCGGCGCGGTGGCGTACGCGCTGTGGCCGGTGTTCTCCGTGGTGATCGGCTCGACGTCGGCCGCCGCGCTGCCCGGCGCCTTCCTGCCCTGGGTGCTGCTGCCGCTGGCGGACCAGCGGTACGGCGCCCGGGTCGCCGCCTTCCGCTCGGCCCTGGCCGTGCCGTTCATGGGCGGGGTCAACGCGGCCTCGACCCTGGCGTCCCTGCTTCCGGCCGGCCTCTATCTGCTCTCCCGGCCGGGCGGGCCCCGGCGGCGCAAGCTGATCGGCTGGTGGGTGCTCGGTGTGGTCCTGGCGACGGCGTGGTGGGTGGTCCCGCTGCTGGTGCTCGGCGTCTACGGCGAGAACTTCCTGCCGTACGTGGAGAGCGCCCAGACCACGACCTCCACCATGTCGGCGGTGGAGTCGCTGCGCGGCGCCGGGAACTGGGTGGCTTATCTGCACTTCGGTGAGGCGTGGCTGCCGGCCGGCTGGACCGTGGCCTCCTCGGTTCTCGTGATCGTCTGCTCGGCGCTCGCGGCGGGGCTGGGGCTCGCGGGCCTGGCGAGACGGGACATGCCGGAGCGGCGCTGGCTGGTGCTGACCGTACTGGTGGTCGCGCTGGTCACGCTGGCCGGGTACGGAGGGGCGTTCGGCGCGCCCTTCCACGGGGTCGTGCGGGACTGGCTGGACGGCTGGCTGTCCCCCTTCCGCAACCTCTACAAGTTCCAGACGGGCACGGCGCTCGCGCTGGTGCTCGGCCTCGTCCATCTGGTGGGCGTCGCCGCGGACCCCCATCGGGCCCGCCCGGTCCGGGGCCGACGGTGGGCCCCGCTGGTCGCGGCGGTCCTCGTCGTCCCGGGACTCGCGTCGCCGTACCTGAACGGCTCGATTCTCCAGCCCGGTTCCTTCCGGCAGCTCCCGGGGTACTGGCAGAGCACGGCCGACTGGCTGAAGAAGTACTCCCCCGACTCCCGTGCCCTCGTCGTCCCGGCGACCGCGCACGGCCTGTACACCTGGGGCTCCCCCGTCGACGAGCCCCTCGATGTGCTCGCGGACTCCCGCTGGGCCGAGCGGGACTTCGTCCCCTTCGGCACCGCCGGCAACCGGCGCGCCATGGACGCGGTCGAGCAGGCCCTGATGACGGGCGGTGACATCCCGGGTCTCGCCGACTATCTGAGCCGGGCCGGCCTCCACTACGTGGTCGTCCGCAACGACCTCGACCCGGACCAGATCGGCTACGTCCCCACGGCGACCGTGAAGCGCGCCCTGGAACAGTCCGGCTACCGGCGGGTGTCCGGCTTCGGACCGGTGCTGACCGGGGGGCGGATCGCGCACGGCGCCCCGTTGCAGGTCGAGGGCCTCTATCCGCGCCAGCGGGCCGTGGAGATCTACGAGCCGGTGAGTACGGACGTGCCGAGGCCGGGACCGGCACGGCTGCTGCCGGTCGCGGACACCGCCGTCGTCTCCGGCGGCCCTGAGGCACTGCTGCCGCTGGCCGCCGACCCGGTGATGCGGGGCCGGGCCGCGGTGCTCACCGGCGACGGCACCCCGGGCCTGGGCACCTCCCCGGTGCAGGTGGTGGGTGACGGGCTGCGCCGCGCCGACACCCGTTTCGGCCTGGTCGACGCCAACACGTCGTACACGTACACCCGCGACGAGAAGAACGCCCCCGGCGCCGTGCAGGACCCCGGCCGGACGCCGCACCAGATCCTGCCGGCGACGGGTCTCGGCCATCAGACGGTCGCCGAGCTGCGCGGCGCCCGATCGGTGACCGCGTCCTCCAGCGGCAACTGGCTGTTCCATCTGCCGCAGTACGACCCGGTGAACGCCTTCGACGGCAACCCGGACACGGCCTGGGCGGAGGGTGCCGCCGGCTCGGCGGACGGGCAGTGGCTGCGGATCACGTTCACACGGCCGGTGGACATGCCGTCGTCGTTGAAGGTGAGGCCGCTGCCGCAGGACGGGGTGCGCGCGGCGGCGACCCGGATCCGGGTGGAGACCGCGAAGGGCTCGGTGAGCAGCTATCTCCACCCCGACGGTACGACGCAGACGGTGAAGTTCCCTGCGGGCGCGACCGGTTGGCTGCGGATCACGATCCTGGACTCGGTGCGGCACAGGACCGGACTGACGGGCGCGGGCTTCTCGGAGATCCAGGTCCCCGGGGTCCAGGTGACCCGCCTGCTCAGGCTCCCGACGGACGCGGACGGGTCCGACGCGAGCGCCGAGATCGTCTCCCTGCACCGTGCCACCGACCCCACCGGGCTGTCCGCCACGGGCACGGAGGCCGGTCTGCACCGGCGCTTCACGACCTCGGTGGCGGGAACGTACGACGTGAAGGCGAGCGCGGTGCCGGTCACCGGCCAGGCACTGGACAAGCTGCTGTACCAGGTGGCGCCCGGGCAGCAGGGGCGCATCACCGCGACGGCCGACTCCACGGCGTCGCTGGGCGCCGGACTGTCGGCCCGCAACCTGACCGACGGTGACCTGACCACGGCCTGGATCGCCGGGGACCGACCGACGATCCACCTCGACTGGCCCGGCAAGCAGCCGGTCGACTCGATCGTGCTGGCCGCCGCGGGCGGACTGTCGAGCCGTCCGACGAAGGTGGAGATCAGCTCCCCGGACGGCGCGGCGATCGCCGGCGTCGACGAGAACGGCTGGGTCCGCTTCGATCCGATCACCACCGACCACCTGGACATCACGGTCCTGGAGACGGCCTCCGTGACCCTCCACAACCCGGTCGCGAACGACGATCTGCGCCTGCCGGTGGGTCTCACCGAGGCGTACATCCCCGCGCTCGGGCAGTACCGCACACCCCAGCCGTCCGCCACGCAAACGGTCTCGCTGCCATGCGGTCAGGGCCCGGTGCTCGCCATCGACGGAAAGCTGTACGAGACGGGCGCGAAGGGGACCGTACGGGACCTGGTGGAGCGCCGGCCGGTGACACTGACGCTGTGTCGGCAGCACCGTGCCGACCCCTCCGTGCAACTGCCCACCGGCGCACACCGGGTGGAGTCGGGTGACACCGGACCGCTCACGGTGACGGACGTGACGCTGACCCGGGGGACCGTCACCGAGCCGGGGGCCGCCGGCCGTGACCTGCGGATCGTCGACTGGCTGGGCGACCGACGCGAGGTGACGGTCGGGTCGGGCGCGGCCTCGTACCTGACGACGTACGAGAACTACAACGAGGGCTGGGAAGCCACGCTGAACGGCAGGAAGCTCACACCGGTGCGGCTGGACGGCTGGCAGCAGGGCTGGCGGATTCCGGCCGGGGCGGGCGGCGCGGTGAAACTGTCGTACGCGCCCGCGGCGACGTACCAGGCCGGGCTGGTCGGCGGCGGGACCGCGGTCGCGGTGCTGGCGTTCTTCACGCTGTGGCGGCGCCGCTCACCGAACCCGGACGGGCCGTCCGTGGTGCCGCCGGGCGCCGGGGTGTGGCTCGGCACGGTGGCGTTGACCCTGGTCGCCATCGTGATCGCGGGGCCGTTCGCGCTGCTGGTCCCGCTGCTGGCGCTGGTGGCCCGGTGGCGGCACGCGCTGCTGGTGCCGATCGCGTTCCTGGCACTCGCGGGGGCGGGGATCGCCGCGGCCACGGGGGCGGGGTCGCCTCCGGGGGCCGGGCTGGGCGCGTTCGGGCCGGCGGCCCAACTCCTCGCGCTGATCGGGTTGTTCGCGGGCCTGGTGAGCGTGCGGGAGCCGGCTGCGCCGGGGTCGACGGCGGTGCTGCCGGCGATGGGCCCGGCCCCCACCTCGGCGGAGGCGCCGACGCGGCCCCTGCCGCACCGAAGGCGGGGCGCGGGCCTGCCGTCCGGCGAGCCGGAGCCGTCGGCCGGGCGGTGGTCGTCGCGCAAGCCGAAGCCGGGGGCGGCACCGCCCGGGGAACCGGACGACACCCAGGGGGAAGGGCCATGACCGCGCTGGGGCACCACGCCGGGGATTCCGTACGCCTGCCCGTCCGGATCCCGTTCCCCGTGGTGGACGAGGTGGCCCGGCACTGCCTCCAGGAGGAGGAGCCGGAGACGGTCCTCATCGAGGTCCACCTGCCGGGCCGCCTGGACCCCTCCCGCCTGCGCAAGGCGTTCACAAAGGCCCTGCACCACCATCCCCGCATCCTGATGCACGAGGCCCGCCTCCCCTGGTACGCCCGCCGTTACGCATGGGAACTGACAGGGGGCCCGGAGGTCGAGTCGGTGACCTTCTCCCCTCCCGGCCAGGACGCCCTGCGGGAGGCGAGGGCGCGGGCGCTGGCGCAGGCCCCGCCGCTGGCCCTGTCCCCGCCGATCCGACTGGAGGTGGTGCCCGGGCCCGTTGCGGGCGACGGCACCGTCGGCACGGTCCTCGTGCTCACCGTCCATCACACGGCCCTGGACGGCCCCGCCTGCCTGCGCATCCTCGCGACGGCCGCCGAACTCTACGGCGGCCGCGACCACTCCCCCGCGGCGCCGCCCGTACGCCCGCCCGAGACCCCGGACCGGCCGGCGCACACTCCCTCGCCCTGGGTCCGGCCCGCGCGGGTGGCGCCCGGAAGCCCCTACCCTTCACCCGGCAACGGCCTCCTCGTCACCGAACTCCCCGTCCCCCAACGCCCGAAAGCAGCCCCCTACACCGTCAACGACCAGCTCATGGTGGCCACCGCCCTGACCGTCGCCCGCTGGAACGAGGAACACGGCGCACGGCCCCGCCCGATGCGCATCACCATGCCCGTCGACGACCGCCCCCGGGACGCCACCATGCCGATCGGCAACGGCACACGCCTCGTCGAAGTGCCCTTCTCCGCCGACGAGCTGACCGATGGCGACCTTCCGGCCCTGCTCCGCCGCACCGCGCGACGGACCCGTGCCCTCAAGTCCCTTCCCCGCCCGCAGCTCGGCCACGGCGCCGCCCTGCTCACGGCCCCCGTCGTGCCCGTCGTCTGGCGTGCCGCCGTCACCCGCGCGCTGCGCCGGGCCGCGACCCCCTGGACCTCGACCACGCTGCTCAGCAACATCGGCCGCATCCCGTACCCGATGGATTTCGGGGAGGAGGGGGGCCGCGCGCACGCCGTGTGGTTCTCGGCCCCGGCCCGTATGCCCCGCGGCCTGACGTTCACCACGGCCTCCACCGCGGGCCGTCTCCATCTCGCCCTGCGCTGGTCCCGCGCCCTGCTCGGCGACGACGACGGCGCCCGCCTGCGCGACCTCTTCGAGCACTGTCTGCACGCGACCGAGGAAGCCCCATGACCACGACCACCCCCGTCCGCCGCGGACTGCGCGAGTTCTACGAGGACCCCGCCGTACCCGTCGCCTCCGGCAGCTCCCGCAGTCTGCGCCAGGCCCGGATGCTGGCCGCCGCGCTGGGCCCGGCCGCCGACGGCACGAAGACGGTCCTGGACATCGGGTGCGGGGACGGCACCGCGGCCGCCACCGCCGCCCCCTTCCTCGCCGGTCACCGGATCGTCGGCGTCGACTGGTCCCAGGACGCGCTCAGACGGGCCCACGTCCGGCTGCCGTACACGGTGCGCGGCGAACTGACCGAAGGCGGCCTGCCGTTCCGCGCGCACGCGGCCGACGCCGTCCTGTTCAGCGAGGTCCTGGAGCATCTCGTCGACCCGGACTCGGCGCTGGAGGAGATCCGCCGTGTGCTGCGCCCCGGCGGCCATCTGATGCTCTCCACGCCCAACCTCGCCGCCTGGTACAACCGCGCCCTGCTGCTGGCGGGCGTCCAGCCCGTCTTCTCGGAGGTCAGCCTGCGCGCGATCCACGGCCGCCCCGGCAGGGAGGTCGTGGGGCATCTGCGGCTCACCACCGCCCGCGCCCTGCGGGAGTTCGTCACCGCGACCGGCTTCGAGGTCGTGGCGCTCAAGGGCGCGCCCTTCCACGGCGTACCACGCCCGCTGCGCCCGCTGGACCGCCTGGCCTGCGCGGTGCCGTCTGCGGCCTCCATCCTGCTGCTGCACGCGCGAAGGACGTAGCCCATGTGGTGGGGAGTGGCCGCGGCCCTGCTGGCGAACGTGCTCTACAGCTCCGGGTTCGTCCTGGAGAAGAAGGCCCTCGCCGCGCTGCCCGCGGTGGACTTCCGCCGCCCGGCCCGGCTGCTGCGCCTGGTCCTGGGCAGCCCGCTGTGGATCGGGGGCTCGCTGGCACTGGCCGCGGGTTTCGGGGCCCAGCTCGCCGTCTACCGCACACTGCCGATCGCCGCCGCCCAGGGCATCTTCGTCTCCGGACTGGTGCTGCTGGTGCTGCTGTCGTCGCGGCTGCTCGGCGAGGAGACCTCGGGGCGGGAGCGGTGCGCGCTCGGCGCCATCCTGCTCGCCCTGCTGATGGTGGTGCTGTCGCTGCGGGAGGGCTCCGACACGGTGAGCCGCAGCGCCCCGTATCCGCTGATCCTCACGGTCTGCGTGCCGACGCTGGCGCTGGGGGTGTGGCTGTACGGGTCCGCCGAACGGCGCGCCCGCCACCGGCACCGGCTGCCGACGACGGGCGTCGAGTACGGCGTGGCGGTGGGCCTGCTGTACGGGGTCAGCTCGCTCGCCATCAAGGGAATGGCGGGCTGTCTGACGACGAGCGGGCCCGGGGACGCCGTGCTCGGCCTGGTGCGCTCCCCGTACCCCTATCTGCTGCTGTGCACCGGCGGCTTCGGTCTGGTCATGTCGCAGGCGGCGTTGCAGCGCTGCCGGGCCTCGCTGATCGTTCCGGTGTGCACCACGGTGACGTGTCTGTTCACGGCGGTGCTCGGCACGCTGTCGTTCGGCGAGGCGCTGCCCCGCGAGCCGCTTCGGCTCGCACTGCGTCTCGCGGGCACGGCCCTCGCGGTCGCGGTCCTGCTGGCGATGCCGAAGCACGACACCGCACCGCCTCCCCGGCGCCCCCTGACCCCGAAGGAGTTGACTCCCCCGTGAAACCGGACGACCCGCTGCTGAAGATCCTTGCCTGCCCGCTGGACAAGGGCCCGCTGCATCTGCTGCCGGCCGGCGACGGCCCCGAGGCGCTCTACAACCCGCGGCTGCGCCGCCGTTACCCCATCGTCGACGGGATTCCGCAGCTGCTGCCCACCTCCGGCGAGCAGATGAGCGAGGACGAGCACGAGCGGCTGCTGAAGCGGCTGGCCCGATGACGACGGCCACCGCCCGCATCGCCAGGTGCCTGCCCACCCGTCTGGTCGCGGCGACCGCCCGGCTGCTGTATCCGCGGTGCGAGCCGGAGCTGTCCCGGCTCGCCGACCTGTGCCCGCCCGGCTGCGGCACGGCGGTGGACGTCGGCGGCTGGTACGGCCCGTGGACGCACCGCCTGGCGAGACGGGCCCGCCGGGTGGTGACCGTGGAGCCGGTGCCCCATCTGGCCCAGCTGCTGTCCGCGACGGCCCCGGCGAACGTGCGGGTCGTCGCGGCGGCGGCCTCCGACCGCCGGGGCACCGCCCGGCTGTGGCTGCCGTCCGGCGACGCGGGCGACCGGGGCGTGTCCTCCCTCGTCCGCCGGGGCATCCATGCGCACGCCCTTCAGGTGCCCTGTGTCACCCTCGACGGGCTGGGGCTGCGCGATGTCGGCTTCATCAAGGTCGATGTGGACGGCAACGAGCCGGCGGTCCTGCGCGGAGCCAGGGAGATTTTGACGCGCGACCGGCCCGCCCTCTTCGTCGAGCTGGAGTGCCGTATCCAGCCGATCGCACCGGTCGTCGGCTTCCTCGCGGACCTCGGCTACGCGGGCTGGATCCTTCCCTCCCGCTCCTGGCTGCCGCTGGACCCGCGGACCCTGGAGGCGCACCAGGCGAGGACGTCGTACGTCGTCTCCCACGGCCTGCTGCGCCGCGTCCTGCCCTTCCACCGCGGCCCGCGCTACGTCAACTCGGTGCTGTTCCTGCCGGACGGGCGCCGGCCTGGGGTCACGGGGTTCCGGGGACGGGCCCGTCCGCTGTTTCCGCCGTGACCGGCCGGCGGGCAGTACGGTGGAGCGAGCAGACCCCCGTCGAGACCCAAGGCTGTCGGCAGCGCCCGTGAACCGGAACCCGCAACACCCCTTCGGCACCCCGGACTTCCAGCTGGTCCTGCTGCGCCGTATGGCCGACCACAACCCGGACCTGGTGGAGGACGCCCGCCGCACACTGGGCGTGTCCATCGCCGACATGCGCGAGGCCAACCGGCGCTGGCAGGCGATGGTCCGGTCGCCGCGCGCCCGGTCGGCCGCCGCCCGCTATCGCTCGGTCCTCGGCGAGCCCGAGTCGACGGCCCCGCGCCGGATCGGCGATCTGGACTGCGAGGCCCGGCTGTGGCCCCTCCCGCTCTGGCCCGACCTGCGCTTCGAGGTGCTCGCCGGGCCGGACGGGCGGATCTGGAACGAGTGGCTGGTCCGCGCCCCCGGCGCGCCGGTCCCGAAGCTGGAGACCATCGACGATCTGGCCCCCTGGTCCTGCACGGTCGACGAGGTCGCCCGCGCCTTCGCCCCCGCCCGCCCCCTGGAGGGCACGGCCCCCACCCGCTGGGGCCTCGCCTTCACCGCCCCGGACGCGAAGGGCGTACCGCGGGAGGTGGTCGCCGAGTTCACCTGGGGGCTGTTGCAGCGGGTGGCCGTACGCGACTAGCCGGCCCCCGGACCGCCGGCGGTCTTCGCCGAAGAGCCCCGGCGGACCCCGGAGTCAGCGGCCCGCGGCCGTCAGGACCGCGTCCACCACCTTCGGCACGGACCCGGGGTGCAGGGAGAGAAACAGGTTCGGCTCGACCAGCTCCAGTTCCATCACGCACGGCTGCCCGTCCGCGCCGTCCACGAGGTCGACACGGGCGTACAGCAGTTCCGGGGCGCCCGGCACGGCGGCCAGCGCGCGCTCGGCCACGGCGAGCTCGGCCGGGGTCGGGGTCCAGGGCTCCAGACCGGGGTGGGCCACCTTCTGCTCGTCGTAGGGGGTGCCGGGAGCGAGGACGGCCCCCTTCCGGCTGGCGTGCAGCAGCCGCCCGCCGAAGAACTGCAACGCCCGCTCACCGGCCACATCGATGCCCCGGACATAGGGCTGCACCATCGCCGTGAACCCCTCCGCGTGCATCCGCGCGAGCTGCCGTACGGCGGTGTCGTGCTCCTCGGGCGTGTACCGGGCGGCGAACCGGGCGCCCGCGCCCGAGGTGGGCTTGACGACGTACTCGTGGTCGTCTGGCAGGTCGACGGGGTCCCCCGGGGCCAGATACCGGGTGGGGACGGCGGCAACGCCCGCGGCGGCCAGTTCCCCGAGGTAGCGCTTGTCGGTGTTCCAGCGCACGACGGGCGCCGGATTGGCCAGCCGCGTGGCCTTCCCGCACCGCTCGGCCCAGGCGGTGAACTCCGCGGCCCGCCAGCTGTAGTCCCAGGTGGACCGGATCACGGCCAGGTCGTACGCCGCCCAGTCGACGTCCGGGTCGTCCCAGTGCACGGCATCGGCGTCGGCCCCGGCCGCCCGTACCTCCCGTACCAGGACCGGAAGGTCGGCGTCGAACGTCACCTCGGGACCGGGACGGCAGGTGACGAGCGCGACGCGGACGGGGGTGCGGGACACGTTCGGACTCCTGTTCGTGGGCAGCATGTGCGCGCAGGCTAACAACGGCCCGGGGAACGGCGGGACCCCGTGGGCATCGGCCCGCGAGGAGTGAGGTCTCCGTCACGGCGACGGCGGGTTTCGCCGGCTCTGGTGTAGGAACGGATTCGATGTCCTTACTGCGCACGTCCGCTTCGACGCGAGGAGTCCCGCGTGTCCTCCCTCTTTCCGGCCCTGACCGATCCCGGGGCGGCGCGGCGGCCCGCGCTGCGGTTCGGGGAGCGGGCCCTGACCTACGGCGAGCTGGCCGCGGCGGCCGGAGCGCTCGCCGGACGACTGGGCGAGGCTCCGGGGCGGGCGGCCCTGTGGGCCACGCCCTCGTTGGAGACGGCCGTCGCGGTGGTGGCCGCGCTGACCGCCGGGGTGCCCGTCGTCCCGCTCAACCCGAAGTCCGGGGAGCGCGAGCTGGGGCACATCCTGGCGGACAGCGCGCCGTCGCTCGTCCTGGCCGCGCCCGGCGACGAACTTCCCGACGCCGTACGGGCGTTGGAGCGCGTCGACGTCGACGTGCGCGGCACGGGAGCGTACGCGCCCGCCGAGGTGGACGGCGAGAGCTCCGCCCTCGTCGTCTACACCTCCGGGACCACCGGTCCGCCCAAGGGCGCCCTCATCCCCCGCCGGGCCGTGGCCGCCACCCTCGACGCGCTCGCGGACGCCTGGCAGTGGACCGCGGACGACGTCCTCGTGCACGGCCTTCCGCTGTTCCATGTGCACGGGCTGGTGCTCGGCACCCTGGGCCCGCTGCGGCGCGGCGGCTCCGTGCGGCACCTGGGGCGCTTCGGCACCGATGGCGTGGCCCGGGAACTGGACGACGGGGCGACCATGCTGTTCGGGGTGCCCACGATGTACCACCGCATCGCGGAGGCGCTGCCCGGTGACCCGGAGCTGGCCAAGGCGCTCGGCGGGGCCCGGCTGCTGGTCTCCGGGTCCGCCGCGCTGCCGGTGCACGACCACGAGCGGATCGCCGCCGCCACCGGGCGCCGGGTCATCGAGCGGTACGGCATGACCGAGACGCTGATGAACACGAGCGTCCGCGCGGACGGGGAGCCGCGCGCGGGGACGGTGGGCGTGCCGCTGCCCGGTGTGGAGCTGCGCCTGGTCGAGGAGGACGGCACCCCGATCGCGGCGTACGACGGGGAGACCGTCGGCGAGATCCAGGTGCGCGGCCCGAACCTGTTCACCGGGTACCTCAACCGGCCCGACGCCACCGCCGCCGCGTTCACCGCCGACGGCTGGTTCCGCACCGGGGACATGGCGGTGCGCGAGCCCGACGGTTATGTGCGCATCGTGGGCCGCAAGGCCACCGATCTCATCAAGAGCGGCGGGTACAAGATCGGGGCGGGTGAGATCGAGAACGCGCTTCTGGAACAC
Organism: Streptomyces sp. NPDC046931; assembly: GCF_040644655.1. NCBI lineage: Bacteria > Bacillati > Actinomycetota > Actinomycetes > Kitasatosporales > Streptomycetaceae > Streptomyces > Streptomyces sp. NPDC046931. Next base: position 23,142 of record NZ_JBEYWX010000007.1, on the reverse strand, counting down.
CCGGGGGTGCGGGAGGCCGCCGTCACCGGCGAACCCGACGACGATCTGGGCGAGCGGATCGTCGCCTGGGTGGTGCCCGCCGACCCCGCGGTCCCGCCCGGCGCCGACGAACTGGCCGACCATGTGGCCCGGCGCCTCGCCCCGCACAAGCGGCCCCGCACGGTGCGGTACCTCGACGCCCTGCCCCGCAACGACATGGGCAAGATCATGAAGCGGGCCCTGGGCGATGCCTGAACGCCCGTCCGCACGGGAGGCGCTCGCCCTCGTCACCGACGACTTCACGGAACTGCCGGGCCCGCCAGGGCGGTCCGGCCCGGACGGCCCGCTCGGCTGGGCGGGCTACGACGCCTCGCGCGCCCGCGCCACCGCGCGCACCGGCGAGCAGGAGTCCGTGGTCGTCGGGCGCGGGACCGTCGGCTCCGCCCCGGCCGTACTGATCGCGTTCGAGTTCGGCTACCTGGGTGGCTCGCTCGGCGAGCGCACCGGCGACCGGCTCGAGGCGGCGCACGTCCACGCCCGTGCGCACCGGCTGCCGGTCGTCTCGCTGGTCGCGACGGGCGGCAGCCGGATGCAGGAGGGCATGCTCGCGCTGACCCAGCTCCAGCGGGTGGCCCGGCAGTCGGCGCTCACCCGTGCGGCCGGGCTGCCGCAACTCGCGGTCCTGCGGGACCCGACGACCGGCGGCGGCTGGGCCACGCTGGGCGCCGGCGCCGACGTGGTGCTGGCGCTGCCGGGCGCCCAGGTGGGGTTCGCGGGCTCCCGGGTGCGCCCGCCGGAGGCGGACCCGGCGGCGTACACCGCGGAGGCACAGCTGACGGCGGGCACGGTCGACGCGGTCGTACCGCCCGCGGAACTGCGGGCGGCGGTGGGTCTGTGGCTGGGCCTGCTGACGGCGCCCTCGACGGAGCCGGCTCCGGTCCCCCGGCCGCTGGGCCCGGCGGACCTCCCGGAGACCGGCTGGGACGCCGTACGGCGCGCCCGCGATCCGGGGCGGGCGCGCTCCCGGGCCTACCTGGACGCATACTTCACCCGCCGGGCGGCGCTCGGCGGCGACCGCAGCGGTGGCAGCGACCCGGACGGCATGCTGTGCGGTTTCGGCAGCCATGACGGCCGAACGATCGCGTACGCAGCCCAGACCGGCACCGCGACCCGCCCCGCCGGATACCGGACGGCCGCCCGGCTGATCCGGCTGGCGGACACCCTGTCCGTGCCCGTGCTGACGCTGGTGGACACGCCGGGCGCCGCCAACGACGCGGAGGCCGAGCGACAGGGGGTGGGCGCCGCCATCGCGGATCTGTTCACCGCCGTGGCGACGGCCCGTACGCCACTGACCACGCTGGTGATCGGGGAGGGCGGATCGGGCGGGGCGCTGGCCCTGGCCGCCCCCGACAACACCTGGGTCACCCCGGACAGCTACTTCTCGGTGATCGCACCGGAGCTCGCCGCCGCGATACTCAAGCGCCCGGCCGGCCGGGTGCGGGCGACGGCGGACCAGCTCCGCGTCCGTCCCCAGGACCTGGTGGCTCTGGGGGTGGTAAGGGGAATCGCGGGCGGCGAGACGGCTCCGGCCCCGCCGTCCGGGTGAGTCCCCGGAGCGCCGGCGCGCGCGGGTTCACCCGCCCGGGTGAACCCGCCCGGCCCCTCTCAAGGGGCGAGGTCCTCTCATCCGGCGCACGATGCTGAAGGAGAGGCCCGCCACCCGGCGGCCGCCCGCGGTCCGTTCTCGGGAGGTACCGCATGACCGTCAGCCTGGACCAGCTGCGCCGTTGCCATATCGCTGTCGACCTCGGCGCGGCCAGGACCCGTGTGTACGTCAGGGGCTCGGGGCTGGTGGTCGACCAGCCGAGCGCCGCGGCGGTCAACACCCGGACCGGTGCGCTGATAGCGGTCGGCGAGCTCGCCGAGAAGATGACGGGACGGACACCCTCGTACATCCGTGTGATGCGGCCGGTGTCCGGCGGCACCGTCGTCGACATCGAGATGGCCCAGCGCATGCTGCGCCATCTCCTCGGTGAGAAACTGCGCCGCACCCTGCGCCGCAAGCCCCGGCTGCGGGCCGCCGCCTGCACCCCTCACGACGCGGACCCGCTGGCCCAGCGCGCGGCGGTCGAGACGCTCGTCGGGCTGGGGGCGCGCAGGGTGGAGCTGGTCGACACACTGGTCGCCGCCGCCGTGGGCTGCGGGCTTCCCGTCGAGCAGCCCGAAGCCTCCATGATCATGGTGTGCGGGGCCGCCGCCACCCAGATCGCCGTCCTGTCGCTGGGGAACATCGTGACCGCGGAACGGATCCCGGTGGGCGGCGAGGCCGTCGACCACGCGATCGTCCAGCATCTGCGCCACGAGCACGCGTTGATGCTGCCGAGCCAGTCCGTACGCCCCCTGCGGCTCGCCCTGTCCGGCAACGGGTCCGCCCCGAACGGCCCCGCCGCCACCGAGATCCTCGGACGGGACGTGGCGACCGGGCTGGCGCGCTCGGTGAAGGTCGACACGGCGGCGGTGCGGGAGGCGATCGAGACCCCGCTGATCGCCGTGCTCGACGGCATCGGGAAGGTACTGCGGGACTGCCCGCCCGATCTGGTGGCCGATCTCGCCGACCGCGGCATCATGATGGTCGGCGGCAGCGCCCTGCTGCCCGGCCTCGACCAGATGCTGCGCCAGTGGACCGGAATGCCGGTACGCATCGCCGAACGCCCCGACATCTGCGCCGTACAGGGCCTGGGCGCCATGCTGGAGGGCAAGATCAAACCCCTGACCCTGAACCCCCTGGCGGCGTGACCGGCGACCACCGTGCGACAAGCGCCCGCAGTCCACGCACGGACTCGGGCGCGAGCCGGTGGCCGAGCCGTCCGAGCAGATCACCGGCGGGCGCGTCTCGCGCGACAGGTCGGCGAGTTGCGCCCACTGCCGGTCGTCGGCGCTGCCGGCGGCCTCCCGCCAGGCGGCGTCCAGGTCGCCGTCGTCGAGCAGCGCGTCGATCAGCACGGGCCCGCCGTACCGGCCGCCGCGCTCACGACGGGCGTCCTCCTCCAAGGTGGCCAGCGCCGCCGCGCGCTCGGCCTCCCAGCAGTCCACAGCCCGGGCGGCGGAGCGCAACTGCCGGTAGGCGGCCAGGGACCGCTCGAGACGGAACCGGTCCCGGCGCACCGCGACCGCGTCCGCCACCCGCCCCGTCTTCGCGTACCGGACGCATACATGCTCGACCAGACGGCTGTCGATGTGCGTCTCGGCGGCACAGTCCCGCAGTCCCCGCTCGGCCCAGGCGAGTGCCTCTTCCGTGCGGCCCGCCGTTTCCAGTTCCTCGGCGATGAGGAGGTCAGCGAACAGGGACCGGCATCCGAGACGCCGCGGTCCGACTCCTGCGGGAGCGGACACTCGGCTACGGGGCCTCATGGCCGGCGAGCACGGCGTCCACCGTGTGCCGTGCCCATCCCGGATCGGTGGCGCGTCCGGCGAGGTAGTCGGCGTAGAAGGCGCCGAGCTGCCGACTACATGGCTGGCCGCGGGGGTCGCATCGGCTGGGCCGAAGACGCCGTGGACCTCGTCCTCGACGGTCTGCAACGCACGGTCCGCTAACCCCTGTTCAAGAAGGTTCCGCACGCCGAGAAGGCCCCGGATGCCGAGATGAGTGCTGGATCGGCCTGCCCGGCTGCGATTCAGATCCCGCGCGAGCGGGCGTACTCGTAATCGCACGCGGAACCACGAGGGCCCCGCAAGCCGCTCAACGCTGGACCGGTATTCCGCTCTCACAAAGTGCGGTGCACGAGATCTGCCGACCTCGATGGAGCACCCGGTGTGCTACAGAGTGGCACCAGATAGCACGCGATGGTTAGCCTAGACGTATGACCGCCCAACCCGAGATCACCCAGCGCGACCTGCGCACCAAGTCCAAAGAGATCATGGACGCCGTCCAGAGCGGCCAGTCCTTCACCGTCACCCGCGACGGCCACCGCATCGGCGAGCTCATCCCCCTGCGCCGCCGACGACGCTTCGTCCCCCGCGGCGAGTTCGCCGCCATGTCCCGCAGCGCCCCCGACATCTCCCTGGACGCCTTCCGCGCCAACCAGGACGCCACCGCTGAACAGGGCATGGACGATCCCTATGCCCGGTGAGCACCAGCAGGGTCTTCTCGACACCAACATCATGATCCTGCGCAAGTGGATCATCCCAGAGGAGCTGCCCGCCGAGATGGCCATCACCACCATCACCCTCGCCGAGCTCTCCGCCGGACCCCACCAGGTGCGCAGCAACGCCGAACAGGACGACTACGACGAACACGCCGAACGCGCTCGACGCACCGACATCCTCCAGCGCGCGGAGAACGAGTTCGACCCCATCCCCTTCGACGCCGACGCCGCCCGCATCTACGGCCGCGTCTGTGCCGCCGTCATCAGCACCGGCCGCCAACCCCGCCGCCGCATCGCCGACCTGATGATCGCCTCGATCGCCATCGCCGAAGATCTCCCTCTGTTCACCACCAACCCCGACGACTTCAAGGGCCTGGACGACCTCCTCACCGTCGTCCCCGTAACCCGCCCGAAGGTGCTCCACGACCGGTAGAGGCAGACGGGAGCCGTGCGTTCGCTCCGACCATCACGACCAGTGGCCACCGCTCTCGCAGGTTGGGGTGAGCGCCGCGGGCATGCCCAAAATCCATCAGAGGGCTCCTCACTCCGACCGGCCACAGCCTGGGGGAGACGGCCGCGCAGCCACCCTTCGCAATACCTGCGTCCTCACAGCGTCCTCAAGTTCGCCTCCGGCTCCCTCGCGGAGGCCGTGGGCGCGACTCGACCACACCATGGTCCGACACATTCACGCAGGTCAGCGCAGTGTCGAACCTCGTCGGCGCAGGAACCCTGAACTCGTCAGCAGCGGATTCAATCCGTTGAGCCCGAGTTGGGGTTCTGGCGCCCCGGAAGGGACGTTTCTGCAGGTCAGAGACATCCACTGGTGGGGCGGGTGGGACTCGAACCCACGACCGACGGATTATGAGTCCGCTGCTCTAACCGGCTGAGCTACCGCCCCGTCACGGCGCGTCGCGTACATGTGTGCGCGCCGTCTGCCGCAGCATAGCCGCTCATACGATCTCCTGCTTCGGATGGTCGGCTACACATGACCTTGAGGACTCCGCCGTGGGCGTGACGGTTCCGACGGACATGAAAAAGGACCCCTGAGGGGTCCTCGTTCAGACGCTCCCCCGACTGGACTCGAACCAGTAACCTGCCGGTTAACAGCCGGCTGCTCTGCCAATTGAGCTACGGAGGATCGAGCTCCCCCGACTGGACTCGAACCAGTAACCTGCCGGTTAACAGCCGGCTGCTCTGCCAATTGAGCTACGGAGGAATGCCTCGTTGCATCGAACGTACCTACCTGGGTATCCGCCAGGGGGCGCGCGCTCGCTGCGACACATACATTAGCGCAAGCAGGGGGGTGCTCCGCCAATCGGTACCCGCCGCGCCGAAAGCCCACCCCAGGGATGACGACAGAGGCAAGGGAAGGATGACCGTCATGCGCTATCGGCTCACATTCGTCGCCGGGCTTGTTCTGGGCTATGTGCTCGGCACACGAGCCGGACGCGAACGTTACGAGCAGTTGAAGAAGTCCGCCCGCCAGGTCGCGCAGAACCCCGCCGTGCGCAACACCGCCGAGACGGCCGCCCAGCAGGGGCGCGAGATCGCCGGCAAGGCGTTCCACGCGGTGAGCGACAAGGTCGGCGACCGCATGCCCGACTCGGTGGCCGGCCGGGTGCGCTCGCTGCGGGAGCGGAACGCGAACGGCGGCGGCGCGGACGACTGGGGCACCAGCAACACCTGAGCCCGGCCTCACCGGCAGGACACGATCGCACTGGGCGGCAGCCACCACACCAAGTCACTTGGGCCACGGCGGCCACTCCGGCGAACGCCCTGCCAGGACTGCACGCCCACCCCCCTTCGTACGGCAGAATTTCCGCCATGGGGATAGTCGCCGGGTTGGACAGTTCGCCCGATTTCACTCGTATCGTCGTCTGCGACGCGGACACGGGAGCCGTGCTCAGGCAGGGCTATGCGCCGCATCCGGTGGAGAGCCCCGAGGGCGGAGGCCGTCCCTCCGACGTCGATCCGCAGGCCTGGCTGCTGTCCCTGGGGGAGGCGGCCGGCGGCGGACTCCTGGAGGGCGTGCAGGCCATCGGTGTCTCCGCGCAGCAGAACGCGGTGATCCCGCTCGACGCCCAGGGCGCCACCGTGCGGCCCGCGCTGGTCGGCGGGGACAAGCGGGCGCAGGTCGCGGCGGCCGACCTCATCGACGCCCTCGGCGGACGGCAGGCCTGGGCCGAGGCCGTCGGCTGCGTTCCGCAGGCCGCACAGCCGGTGACCAAGCTGCGCTGGCTCGCCAGGACCGAACCCGACAACGCGCGGCGCACCGCCCTGCTGCTCCAGGCCCACGACTGGCTCGTGTGGCAGCTGCTCGGACGGCCCCTGAGAAGGACCACCGATCGCGGCGGAGCCTCCGGGACCGGGTACTGGTCTGCGGCGACCGGCGCCTACCGCACCGACCTCGTCGAACTGGCGCTCGGCCACCAGGCCGCGCTCCCGGACGTGCTCGGCCCCTCGGAGGCGGCGGGTACGACACCGGAGGGGCTGCTGATCTCCGCGGGCACCGGCGAGACCATGGCCGCCGCCTTCGGCCTCGGCATCGGGCTCGGGGACGCGGTCGTCTCGCTCGGCGCGTCCGGATCCGTGATGGCCGTGCACCCCGAGGCGCTCGTCGACTCCAGCGGGATGATCACCTCGCTCGCGGACGCGACGGGCATGCACCTGCCGGTGGTGACCACGCTCAACGCGGTACGCACCCTGCGCGGCACCGCCGAACTCCTCGGCCTGTCCGATCTGGAGTCGCTGTCCGAGCTGGCCATGAAGTCGACACCCGGCTCCCACGGACTGGTGCTCCTGCCCTATCTGGAGGGCGAGCGGACCCCGAACCTTCCGCACACCGCGGGCACCCTGGCCGGGCTGCGGCGCGAGTCGATGAGGCCCGAGCACCTGGCGCGGGCCGCGTTCGAGGGGATGCTGTGCGGGCTCGCGGACGCGCTGGACGTGCTGCGCGGACGCGGGGTCGAGGTGCGGCGGATCTTCCTGCTCGGTGCCGCCGCGGAGCTGCCCGCCGTACAGGCGGCGGCGCCCGCGCTGTTCGGTGTGCAGGTCGTGGTGCCCCAGCCCGCCGACTACGCGGCGATCGGCGCGGCCCGGCAGGCGGCCTGGGCGCTCGGTGTGTCGCAGGGCGCCCTCGACCCCCGCACCCCGCCCGCCTGGCAGGGCGCGGTGGCGCAGGTCCTGGAGCCCGGCGACGAACTGGCCGTAGGCCAGGCCGTACGCCAGCAGTACGTGTCGGTACGCGAGCAGACGCATCCCGGGGCATTCCGGTCGTAGGCGGGCCCCGGACTGACTTGTCCTCAGCTCGGGGACGGGGCGCCCCGGGACCGCTGTCGGCTTAATCGGTTGAGGTAACACGGGTGGAGTGCCCGACGATAGGGGGGTGGTGCACCACCGCCCGCCCCGCCGTCCGTCTGCGACTCCGAGAGATCTCGCGTGCTCATACGACTTCTGAGGGCCCACCTGGCCCCATACCAAAAACCCATAGCCCTGCTGGTGCTGCTGCAATTCCTGCAGACCTGCGCCACGCTCTATCTGCCCACCCTCAACGCGCACATCATCGACCACGGTGTCGTGAAGGGGGACACGGACTACATCCTCGCCTTCGGCGGCCTGATGATCGCGGTCTCGCTCGGGCAGGTCGTCTGCAACATGGGCGCCGTCTACTTCGGCGCCCGTACCGCGTCGGCCGTCGGCCGGGACATGCGGGCCGCCGTCTTCGGCCAGGTGCAGTCGTTCTCCTCGCGTGAGGTCGGCCACTTCGGGGCGCCTTCGCTGATCACCCGCACCACGAACGACGTGCAGCAGGTGCAGATGCTCACCCTGATGACGTTCACCCTGATGGTCTCGGCGCCGATCATGTGTGTGGGCGGCATCGTCATGGCGCTCGGTCTGGACGTGCCGCTGTCCGGCGTCCTGGTGGCCGTGGTGCCCGTGCTCGGCATCTCCGTGACACTGATCGTGCGCCGGCTGCGGCCGCTGTTCCGCAGCATGCAGGTCCGCCTCGACACGGTGAACCGGGTTCTCCGGGAGCAGATCTCGGGCAACCGGGTGATCCGCGCCTTCGTCCGCGACGACTACGAGAAGGACCGCTTCCGGGGAGCCAACACGGACCTGACCGAGGTGTCCCTGGGCACCGGCCGCACGCTGGCGCTGATGTTCCCCCTGGTGATGACCGTGGTGAACCTCTCGTCGATCGCCGTGGTGTGGTTCGGCGCGCACCGCATCGACAGCGGCGGTATGCAGATCGGCGACCTGACCGCGTTCCTGGCCTACCTGATGCAGATCGTGATGTCCGTGATGATGGCGACCTTCATGTTCATGATGGTGCCGCGTGCGGAGGTGTGCGCCGAGCGCATCCAGGAGGTGCTCGGCACCGAGTCGAGCGTCGTGCCGCCCACCGCGCCCGTCGTCGAGCTCCGGCGCCACGGGCATCTGGAGATCCGCAGTGCCGGGTTCCGCTACCCGGGTGCAGAGGAGCCGGTCCTCAAGGGCATCGACCTGGTGGCGCAACCCGGTGAGGTGACGGCCGTCATCGGGTCCACCGGAAGCGGCAAGTCCACCCTGCTCGGGCTGATCCCCCGCCTGTTCGACGCCACCGAGGGCGAGGTGCTCGTGGACGGCGTGGACGTTCAGGAGGTCGAGCCGGCGCTGCTCGCGAAGACGGTCGGACTCGTCCCTCAGAAGCCGTACCTGTTCGCCGGAACGGTCGCCACCAATCTGCGGTACGGCAACCCGGACGCCACCGACGAGGAACTGTGGCACGCGCTGGAGGTGGCGCAGGCCAAGGAGTTCGTGTCCAAGCTGGACAACGGCCTGGACTCCCCCATCGCACAGGGCGGGACGAATGTCTCGGGCGGCCAGCGGCAGCGCCTCGCCATCGCCCGCACCCTGGTGCAGCGCCCCGAGATCTACCTCTTCGACGACTCCTTCTCCGCGCTCGACTACGCGACCGACGCGGCCCTGCGCGCGGCGCTCGCGCGGGAGACCGCCGAGGCGACCGTCGTCATCGTCGCCCAGCGCGTGGCGACCATCCGGGACGCCGACCGGATCGTGGTCCTCGACGAGGGCCGGGTCGTCGGCACCGGTCGCCACCACGAGCTGATGGCGGACAACGAGACCTACCGGGAGATCGTGCTCTCCCAGCTGACGGAAGCGGAGGCTGCCTGATGGCCGGGCCCATGGGACGCATGATGGGCGGGGGCGGCCCCGATCAGCGCTCGATGGACTTCAAGGGGTCCGGAAAACGGCTCCTCGCCCAGTTCAAACCCGAACGCAGCACCATGATCGCGATGCTGGCCTGCGGTGTGCTGAGCGTGGGGCTGTCCGTGGTCGGGCCGAAGATCCTCGGCAAGGCCACCGACCTGGTCTTCGCCGGGATCATCGGCCGGCAGATGCCCTCCGGGCTCAGCAAGGAACAGGTGCTCGCGTCCATGCGCAAGCGGGGCGACGGCGGCATCGCGGACATGCTCTCCGGCACGGACTTCACCCCGGGCAAGGGCATCGACTTCGGTGCCGTCGGGAACGTCCTGCTGCTCGCGCTGGTGACGTTCCTGGTGGCCGGCCTGTTGATGGCGGTCTCCACCCGGCTGTCCAACCGGGCCATCAACAAGACCGTCTACCGGCTGCGCGAGGACGTGCAGGCGAAGCTGTCGCGGCTTCCGCTGTCGTACTTCGACAAGCGGCAGCGCGGTGAGGTGCTCAGCCGCGCCACCAACGACATCGACAACATCGGGCAGACGCTCCAGCAGTCGATGGGGCAGCTCATCAACTCGCTGCTGACGATCGTGGGCGTGCTCGCGATGATGTTCTGGGTGTCGTGGTTGCTGGCGCTGGTCGCGCTGGTGACGGTGCCGCTCTCCTTCGTGGTGGCCACGCGGGTCGGCAAGCGGTCGCAGCCGCACTTCGTGCAGCAGTGGCGCACCACCGGCCGGCTGAACGCGCACATAGAGGAGATGTACACCGGGCACACACTGGTGAAGGTGTTCGGACGCCAGGAGGAGTCGGCGCGGCAGTTCGCCGAGCAGAACGAGCAACTGTACGAGGCCGGGTTCAAGGCGCAGTTCAACAGTGGCGTCATGCAGCCGCTGATGATGTTCGTGTCGAACCTGAACTATGTGCTGGTGGCCGTGGTGGGCGGTCTGCGGGTGGCGTCCGGTTCGCTGTCCATCGGTGATGTGCAGGCGTTCATCCAGTACTCGCGGCAGTTCTCGATGCCGCTGACGCAGGTCGCGTCGATGGCCAACCTCGTGCAGTCCGGCGTCGCCTCGGCGGAGCGGATCTTCGAGCTGCTGGACGCGGAGGAGCAGGTGGCGGACCCGGTGCCGGGTGTGCGTCCCGAGAAGCTGCGCGGACGGGTCGCGCTGGAGAACGTGTCGTTCCGCTACGACCCGGACAAGCCGCTCATCGAGAACCTGTCGCTGACGGTGGAGCCGGGGCACACGGTCGCGATCGTCGGCCCGACGGGTGCCGGGAAGACGACGCTCGTGAACCTGCTGATGCGGTTCTACGACGTCACCGGCGGCCGGATCACCCTCGACGGGGTCGACATCTCGCAGATGTCCCGGGACGAACTGCGGGCCGGGATCGGGATGGTGCTTCAGGACACCTGGCTGTTCGGGGGGACCATCGCGGAGAACATCGCGTACGGGGCCGCGCGCGAGGTCACGCGCGGGGAGATCGAGGATGCGGCGCGGGCGGCGCACGCGGACCGGTTCATCCGTACGCTGCCGGACGGCTACGACACCGTGATCGACGACGAGGGCACGGGCGTCAGCGCGGGTGAGAAGCAGCTCATCACCATCGCCCGGGCGTTCCTGTCGGACCCGGTGATCCTGGTCCTCGACGAGGCGACGAGTTCCGTCGACACCCGGACCGAGGTGCTGATCCAGAAGGCCATGGCGAAGCTGGCGCACGGACGGACGTCCTTCGTCATCGCGCACCGTCTGTCCACGATCCGTGACGCGGACACGATCCTCGTGATGGAGAACGGGTCCATCGTGGAACAGGGCGCGCACGACGAGCTGTTGGCGGCCGACGGGGCGTACGCGCGGCTGTACAAGGCGCAGTTCGCGCAGGCGGTGGCCGAGGTCGACTGAGTCCGGGGGCCGCTCCTGGTGAGCGGCCCCTCTCAGTCCAGGTAGCCCCTCAGCTGGTCCGCGAAGGCGTGGTCACGGAGCTTGTTCAGGGTCTTCGACTCGATCTGGCGGATGCGTTCGCGGGTCACGCCGAAGATGCGGCCTATCTCCTCCAGCGTGCGGGGACGGCCGTCGACAAGGCCGTAACGCAGCTGTACGACCTTGCGTTCGCGCTCGCCGAGGGTGGAGAGCACCGCCTCCAGGTGCTCCCGCAGCAGCAGGAACGCGGCGGACTCGACCGGGCTCGCGGCGTCCCCGTCCTCGATGAGGTCGCCGAGGGCGACGTCGTCCTCCTCGCCGACGGGGGCGTGCAGCGAGACGGGCTCCTGGGCCAGCCGCAGCACCTCGATCACCCGTTCGGCGGACAGCTCCAGGTGCGCGGCGACCTCTTCCGGGGTCGGTTCGTAGCCGCGTTCCTGGAGCATACGGCGCTGGACGCGCACGACACGGTTGATGAGTTCGACGACGTGCACCGGGACGCGGATGGTGCGGGCCTGGTCGGCCAGGGCGCGGGACATGGCCTGGCGGATCCACCAGGTCGCGTACGTCGAGAACTTGTAGCCGCGGGCGTAGTCGAACTTCTCGACGGCCCTGATCAGGCCGAGGTTTCCCTCCTGGACGAGGTCCAGCATGGTCAGCCCTCGGCCGACGTACCGCTTGGCGACGGAGACGACGAGGCGGAGGTTGGCCTCGATCAGCCGCCGCTTGGCCATCCGTCCCAGAACCACCAGCCGGTCCAGGTCCAGGGCGAGTTGGGTGTCGAGGTCGGGAGTGTGGACGAGCTTCTCCTCGGCGAACAGGCCGGCCTCGACACGGCGGGCGAGTTCGACCTCCTCGGCGGCCGTGAGCAGGGGGATACGGCCGATCTCGCGGAGGTACTGGCGGAACAGGTCCGAGGAGGGGGCGCCGGTGTCGGCGCGCCCGCGAAGCGGTTCGACGGGCTCGGTCGCCCCGAGGGCGCCGGAGAGCTCGGGGGGTTCCTCCATCTCGGGCGGGCCCTGCGGTTCCGTGTCCGTCTCGGGGTGCTGAGCGGGCCGGCTCCGCGGGGGCACCGCCGCGAGGGCGTCGCTGTCGGCGTCCGGGTCGTCGTGGGCGATCTCGGTCTCTATCAGGGTCTGGGTCTGCACGGGGGGCGACCTCCAGGAATGTCGCTGCTGAGGGGGCGGCAGCGGTACGTCGGGGATGGGACCGGTGGTCGCCCGCCGGCCGTCCCGTAGTCGTTGAGCGGAACCGCGGGGGTGTCGGACCCGTCGTGGACGGGCCGGCCGCGCTCCGGGACTCAGGCACCGGAACCCAGTGTGGGGTACGACACATCGTCGCCACGAGGGGCGTGCGACCACTTTTTGAGTCCGGTGCGTGACCGGGCGGTTACTCAACTCGTTTGGCCCGCGTGCCCTCTCGGCGTCACGGACGCAGCCTCCGGTGGCCCGGGCGCCCCAGGCGGCGCTCAGAGCGCCGCCGCGCCCCGCACTCGCAACGCCTGGTCGTACTGTTGCAGGACCCACAGTTCGTTCTGCACGGCGGCGAGTTGGGCCGGGTCGCCGTGGGTGCCGAGGCGGGTCAGCGTGCTCTGGATGTCACGGATGCGGCGTTCGACCGCCCGGCGGCGGACCGTGACCAGCTGGGCGCCCGCATAGATCTCGTCCACCTCCTTGCGGAGCATGATCGCCTCGACCGCCAGCTCCGTGACCATGGCGCGGACCGTGTCGTCGGGCGCCGCCTCGCGGACGCGGACCAGATACTCCTGCGGATCCCGCGCCCCGTACTCCGCGCCCCCCGCCTCCATGATCGCCTGGCGGACGGCCGCGTACGGCGCCGCCGTGAACTCGTCGATCCCGTACGCGTCGAACGCCGGGGAGACCAGCTCCGGCCGCTGGAGGGCGAGTTTGAGCAGTTCCCGCTCGGTCGCGTAGACCGGGTTGCGGAGGTTGAGCGCCGGGCCGGAGGCCGCCCGGCGGGGAGCCGCCTGGTACGGCCCCTGGGTGCGCTGCCCGGCCGGCGCCGGGCCCCTGCCGCCCCGGTCGCGTGCCCAACGGGCCAGCTGGGCCACCCGCTTGACCACGAACTGGGTGTCGAGGATGCCGAGCATGCCTGCGAGCTGGACCGCCACCTCGTGCTGGGCGCCGCTGTTCTTGATCCGGGCGACGACCGGCGCCGCCTCGTCCAGCGCGGCGGCACGGCCCGCCGGGGTGTCCAGGTCGTAGCGGCCGACGATCTGGCGGAGGGCGAACTCGAAGAGCGGAGTACGGGGTTCGACCAGGTCGGCGACCGCCTCGTCGCCCTTGGCCAGCCGCAGCTCGCAGGGGTCCATGCCGTCCGGCGCGATCGCGATGTAGGTCTCGGCGGCGAACTTCTGGTCGTCCTCGAAGGCCCGCAGGGCCGCCTTCTGACCGGCCGCGTCACCGTCGAAGGTGAAGATCACCCGCGCCGAGCCGTTGTCCATCAGCAGCCGCCGCAGGATCTTGATGTGCTCGCCGCCGAAGGCCGTGCCGCAGGTCGCGATGGCCGTGGTGACGCCCGCGAGATGGCAGGCCATGACGTCGGTGTAGCCCTCGACCACGACCGCCCGGCTCGCCTTGGCGATCTCCTTCTTCGCCAGGTCGATGCCGTAGAGCACCTGGGATTTCTTGTAGATCGCCGTCTCGGGCGTGTTCAGGTACTTGGGTCCGGTGTCCGCCTCGTACAGCTTCCTCGCGCCGAAGCCGACCACGTCCCCGCCGATGTCGCGGATCGGCCACATCAGCCGGCCGCGGAAGCGGTCGATGGGGCCGCGGCGGCCCTCCTGGGAGAGGCCGGAGAGGATCAGCTCCTTGTCGCTGAAGCCCTTGCCGCGCAGATGGCGGGTGAGGTGGTCCCAGCCCTGGGGGCTGTAGCCGACGCCGAAGTGGACCGCGGCGGCCTGGTCGAAGCCCCGCTCGGCCAGGAACGTGCGTCCGGTGCCGGCTTCGGGGCTGGTGTCGAGCTGCTCGGCGTACCACTCGGCGGCGATCCGGTGGGCCTCGACCAGGCGGATGCGCTCGCCGCGCTGGTGGGTGGGGTTGTACCCGCCCTCCTCGTAGCGCAGTGTGATGCCCGCGCGGGCGGCCAGGCGCTCGACCGCCTCGGAGAAGGAGAGGTGGTCGACCTTCATCACGAACGTGAGGGTGTCGCCGCCTTCCTGGCAGCCGAAGCAGTGGAACAGACCCTTGCTCGGGCTGACCTGGAAGGACGGGGACTTCTCGTCGTGGAACGGGCACAGGCCCTTCAGGTTGCCACCGCCCGCGTTGCGCAGCTGGAGGTACTCGGACACGACGGAGTCGATCGGGACCGCGTCCCTGACCGTCTTCACGTCCTCGTCGTTGATCCGTCCTGCCACGAGGAGATTCTACGGTGAGGCTGTGACGGCGGACGGCGCGCGTGGCGTCATGGGAGCAGGCTCTCCAGCGGCACGCCGGGGTCCGCCAGCGCCTCCTGGTCCACCACCGTCCCGGCCCGGATCAGGGACTGGATCCGCTCTGTGACGTCCCACACGTTCACATTCATCCCGGCCAGCACCCTGCCCTCCTTCAGCCAGAACGCGATGAAGTGCCGCTTGCCGGCGTCGCCGCGCAGCACCACCTCGTCGTACGACCCGGGCGGCGCCCACCCCGAGTACTCCATCCCCATGTCGTACTGGTCCGAGAAGAAGTACGGCACCCGGTCGTAGGTCACCTCGCGCCCGAGCATCGCGCGGGCGGCCGCCGGACCGCCGTTCAGCGCGTTCGCCCAGTGCTCCACGCGCAGCCGGGTGCCGAAGAGGGTGTGGTGGAAGGAGGCGATGTCGCCCGCCGCGTGGATGTCGGGGTCGGAGGTGCGCAGCCGCTCGTCGACCACCACGCCCCCGCCGTGCGCGCGGTCGGCGATCTCCAGGCCCGCGGCCTCGGCGAGCCCCGTGCGCGGCGCCGCGCCGATCGCGGCGAGCACGTCGTGCGCGGGGTGCTCGTCGCCGTCGTCGGTGCGAGCGGCCAGCACCACGCCGTCCTGGCCGACGATCTCGGTCAGCCGGACCCCGAAGCGGAAGCGGACGCCGTGCTCGCTGTGCAGTTCGGCGAAGAGGCTGCCCAGCTCGGGGCCGAGGACCGCGTGCAGCGGTGTCGGCTCGGGTTCGATGACGGTGACCTCCGCCCCGTACTCACGTGCGGCGGCGGCGACCTCCAGGCCGATCCAGCCGGCGCCCGCGATCACGAGATGGCCGTTGTTCCGGCCGAGGGAGGTGAGGACGCCCTTGAGGCGCTCGGCGTGGGCGAGACGGCGCAGATGGTGGACGCCGGCCAGGTCGGTGCCGGGGACGGCGAGGCGGCGGGGCTCGGCGCCGGTGGCCAGCAGCAGCTTGTCGTAGCGGACGAGCGTGCCGTCGTCGCCGAAGCGGACCGTCTTCGCCTCGCGGTCGATGGCGTCGACGGTCTGGCCGAGGTGCAGCTCGATGTCGTTGCGCGCGTACCAGGACGGTTCGTGGACGAAGATGCTGTCGCGTTCCTCCTTGCCGAGCAGGAAACCCTTGGAGAGAGGAGGCCGCTCGTAGGGGTGATCGCGTTCGTCGCAGATCAGTATGACGCGGCCGGTGAAGCCCTCCGCGCGGAGAGTCTCGGCCGCCTTCGCGCCCGCGAGACCCCCTCCGACGATGACGAATGTCTGATCCGCGTCGACCACTTGATGCCTCCTCGTAAGGATGTCGCCACATGGGAGCGTCCCGCACACGGTCTGCCGCGGGAAGAGGGGGTGGCCCGATCAGGCCACTCAGGGTCACCTCCAGGCCCGTAGGTCCCGGCCGTCCCAGTCGGTCCGGATCGCGGGTCCGGATTCACGCTGTCCGGATCACCGAGTCCGGATCGCGATGTCCGGATCGTGTCCGGATCAGGCGTGCCCCCTCAGCCGCGCGTGCAGGGACTCCGCCGAGGCGTCGGTGAGCGAGGCGATCTGGTCCACGATCACCCGCTTGCGGGCGCGGTCGTCGGGCGCCTCCTGGAACAGCGCGCGGAACTGCGGATCCAGCCCCTCGGGTGCGCGGGCGGTGAGCGCCTCGGCCAGTTCGGCCACGACGATCCGCTGGTCGGCGCGGAGCCGCTCCTGCTCGGCGCGCTGCATCACATACCGGTCGGCGACCGCCTTGAGGACCGCGCACTCCATGCGGGTGCTTCTCGGGACGACGAGTTCTGCGGCGTACCGCGTGAGGCGGCCGCTGCCCCATGCCGCCCGGGTCGCGCCCTCCGCGGCCAGACAGAAGCGGCCGATGAGCTGGCTGGTGGCGTCCTTCAGGCGGCCCTGGGCGACCGCGGAGCCGTCGTAGCCGCGCGGCCACCACTGCTGGCCCAGCAGCCGGTCGAGGGCCTCGGCCAGCTCCTCGGGGTCGGTGTCCGCGGGGACATACCGCCCGAGGGCCACGGCGAAGACCGCCTGCCGCTCGGGGTCGGCGTGCAGGCAGCCCGGGTCGATATGGCCGGCGTGCAGGCCGTCCTCGAAGTCGTGAACCGAGTAGGCCACGTCGTCGGACCAGTCCATGACCTGGGCCTCGAAGCAGGTGCGGTCGTCGGGGGCGCCCTTGCGGAACCAGTCGAAGACGGGGCGGTCGTCCTCGTAGACCCCGAATTTGGGGGACGTGGGATCGGTGGGGTGGTGGCCGCGCGGCCAGGGGTACTTGGTGGCGGCGTCGAGGGCGGCGCGGGTGAGGTTCAGCCCCACGCTGACGAGTTCGCCGGTCGCCGCGCTGTGCACGAACCGCTTGGGCTCGAGACGGGCGAGCAGGCGCAGGGACTGGGCGTTGCCCTCGAAGCCGCCGCAGTCCTCGGCGAACTCGTTGAGCGCCTGTTCGCCGTTGTGCCCGAAGGGTGGGTGGCCGAGGTCGTGGGAGAGGCAGGCGGCCTCGACGAGGTCCGGATCGCAGCCGAGGGCCGCGCCCAGCTCCCGGCCGACCTGGGCGCACTCCAGGGAGTGGGTGAGCCGGGTGCGGGGGCTCGCGTCCCAGGCCGCGCTTGCGGTACCCGGGGTGACGACCTGTGTCTTGCCCGCCAGACGGCGCAGTGCGGCCGAGTGCAGCACTCGGGCGCGGTCGCGCTGGAAGGCGGTGCGGCCCGGGCGCTTGTCCGGCTCGGCCGCCCAGCGCTCGGCGTCGGTGTCGTCGTAGGCCGTGGCGGTCGCCGGACCGTTGTCATGCCGCGCGAAGGTCTCGTGGGCCTTGGGTGCAGTCCCGTCCATGACCCGACAGTAAACGCAGCGGGTGACAATCGGGATGTCGGCGTCCGCTTCACCTCCCGCCGTGACCCGCGCGGGCCCGCAGGCGCGGGGCGCGGGCCGGTCAGGCCGATGCCAGCGACTGTGCGGCGGCCGGCTCGGAAGCCGCGACGGCCTGGTCGTAGCGGTGCAGGACCAGACGTGCCACGGCCGGGTGCGGGCCGAGCGGGGCCGCCGCGATCCACGGGGCCGCCGCGGCGCACTCGGAGGCGAAACGGCCCGGCGCGGCGAAGTACGAGGCGACGGCGATCCGGTGGTGGCCGCGGGCGGTGAGCGTGCGTATGGCCGCGGACACGGTGGGCGTGGCGGCGGAGGCGTAGGCGGGGACGACGGTCACGCCGAGGCGCTCGGCGAGGAGCTGGGCGGCGCGGCGGGTGTCGGCGGCGGAGTCGGGGGCGCGGGAACCGGCGGCGGCGAGCACGACCGCGCTCGCCCGGCGCCTCGCGTCGCTCATCCGGGCGGGCCAGCCGGCCTCCACGAGCCGGGCGTAGAGCGTCTCCACGAGCAGGGGGTGCGGGCCCAGCGGGGCGGCCACGAGGGTGTCGGCGCGGGCCGCGCCGGCCATCTCGGGGATGTCCCGCTTGACGTGGTGGCCGCGGCTGAGGAGCAGCGGTACGAGCACGGCCCGGTCCTCGCCGAGGGAGGCGAGTGTGTCGGGGAGCAGGGGTTCGTTCAGCTCGATGTGGCCGAGACGCACCGGCAGCCTCGGGCGCAGTTCGCGCACCCGTTCCATGAGGGCGCGCACGGTGGACAGGGCTTCCGGGTCGCGGCTGCCGTGCGCGACCAGGACGAGCGCGGGCGGGGCCGGGTGCAGGGTGCCGTTGTGCGAGACAACGCTGAGCCGGCTGCCGAGCCGACTGCCGATGCGGTTCATGAGCTGCGCCGCGCTGCCGAGGTCGGCATCGTGCAGCGGCCGGCCCGCGGGGCGGGGGCGGGACTCGTCGGGGGAGGGGTTCGACGCCGTCATGGACCGATCCTGGCGGTGGCAGATTGCCACGCCGTTGCGCGACCGTGACAGGTGTTTTCCGGTGTTTCACAGGGGCGGGCCAGGTGGTGTGAGAGGGCGCGCGGCTCTGTGACGCGCCCGGCGCGTCCGCGCGCGAACCGGATCACCGTTCGCTGCGTCCCCCCTGACGACGACCACCGACCCCGGGGGGAAACGTTTCGATGGGCCTGCCCCGCCTGAGGATCCGCAGACCGAGGCTGCCGCGCACCCGCACCGGGCAGCGGCGCACCGTGCAGGGCCTGATGCTGCTGTGCGTCCTCGCACTGCTGCCCATGACCTGGCTGTTCCTCTCCACGGGCGACCGGCTGCGCACGACCGCGGACGTGCCGCGCGCGGAGGTCGCCGTCGTCTTCGGCGCGGGCCTGTGGGACGGCGAGCCGTCGCCGTACCTCGCCCGCCGTCTGGACGCGGCGGCGCAGCTGTACCGGGCGGGCCGTGTCAGGGTCGTGCTCGTCACCGGCGACAACAGCCGTACGGACTACGACGAGCCGGACGCGATGCGCACGTATCTGACGCGGCACGGCGTGCCGGACGAACGGATCGTCAGCGACTACGCGGGCTTCGACACCTGGGACTCCTGTGTCCGCACCCGGAAGATCTTCGGCGTGGACCGGGCGGTTCTGGTCAGCCAGGGCTTCCACATCCGCCGTGCGGTCGCCCTGTGCCAGGCGGCGGGCATCACCTCGTACGGCGTCGGCGTCGAGGACAAGCACGACATGACGTGGTACTACGGCGGCACCCGGGAGGTCTTCGCCGCGGGCAAGGCGGCCCTGGACGCACTGTTCCGCCCGGACCCGCGCTTCCTCGGCCCGCAGGAGCCCGGGGTTGCGAAGGCCCTGGCGGCGGCGCGGAGGTGAGGACGCCGGCGCCTCGGCCTCAAGGAGGCGCCGGAGGGAAGGCGCCGCGGCCTCAAGGAGTCGGGGGTTCACCGGACGCAAGGCGCCGCGGCCTCAAGAAGCCAGAGGCTCACCAGACGGGAAGCGCCGCGGTCTCAGGGAGTCGGGGGGTTCGCCGGGCGGGAGGCGCTCGCGGCCTCAAGGAGCCAGAGGCTCACCAGACGCAAGACGCCCGGGCCTCAAGAAGCCAGAGGCTCACCAGACGCAAGACGCCCAGGCCTCAAGAAGCCAGAGGCTCACCAGACGCAAGACGCCCCGGCCTCAGGGAGTCGGGGGGTTCGCCGGGCGGGAGGCGCTCGCGGAGCTGTCCGGTGCCGGTGTCCTCCCGGTGCGCGGGACGCCCTTCGCGGCCTGCGTGGGCTCCCGCGTCGGGTCGATGCCGATGGTCAGCACCCCGACGAGCCCCGTGTCCACGCCCCCCGTGACGCTCAGCAGCCCGTCCCTCCCGCCGCCCCAGCGGTACACAGGGTCCTGCGCGAGTGGTGTGCGCGTGCCCTTGCGCCCTGCGTACGGGGACTTCGCGTACACCGCGTCGGTGTACCGGTCGGGGAAGAAGAGCTGCCCGGTCCAGTTCACCCTGCCGCCCTGGTAGCCCCGGGCGGTCCTGCTGCCGCCGGTGCTGACCCTGACGTTGATGTGCGGGGCCCGCGCCGCGCGCCGGCCGGGGAAGACCGTGGCGAACTCGGCGAGGCCGGCGGCGTCGGTCGTCCGGCAGCCGCGGAGAAACGTCCTGGAGCCGGCCGGCCCGCCCGCTGCGGGCCCGCCGTCCGGATGCGCGCCGGGATAGCCGGAGTAGTGGCCCCAGGCGTCGCAGTGCCAGACCTCCACGTCGGCGCCCGCGAGGACGGCGCAGGCGTGCGGATGGTCGCGCACGGTCAGCCGCAGCCTCAGCGGAACGCCCCGCCTGCCCTCGGTGATGTCCTTGCGCAGGGGTGCGCCGTCCAGGTGGTAAGGGCCCGGCTCCACACTCCGGTTGAGCACGCACAGCTCGGCATCCGGTGCGGTGTCCGGTACCCCGTCGCGACCGGATCCGGCCCCCTCCCGCCCCGGCACCCGGGTGCCGTCGTCCGAGGAGAAGAAGGAGAAGAGCCCGAATCCGAGGGCGGCACCCGCGGCGGCGCCGCCCAGCGTGAGCGCCCGCCGCCGGGTGAGGTCGCTATCGGTCATGGGCGGGACCCTAGGGCGGGCGGGGGCGGCGGCGGGAGGGGACGCACAGTGCGGTCGCCCGCACGAGCGACGTATGCGGGGAGGGACGGGACGACGCGGAGCCGGGCGCGGGCTCAGTCTCGCCGGGTGCGCCAGTCCCCGCCCTCGACCGGACTGCCGTGTGCCCGCAGCCGTGCAGCGACGGCGGGCGCGGCTACGTACACCCAGGCCCGTAGGGTCCTGCCGTCCCCCGCCGTCACCTCCCGCACCACTCGCTCGTAGAGACTGCGGGGATCCCCCGGCACACAGTCCTCGAGCCGGTCGAGGGCGACGAGGAGCGCGCCGTACTCCCCGGGCAGCGCGGTGACGATGTCGCCGCTGACCGTGCCGCCGTCCGCCTCCACGGCGTACGGGTATCCGGGGCCGTGGTACAGCACGGCCCCGGACAGCAGCCCCGGTTCCTCGGACCGGGTGCGGCCGCGCAGGAAGAGGTCGTGGTTGCGCTCGCCGGGGCGCAGGGTCCCGTACACGAAGAACGGCAGTCTCACGTGCCCGGCCTCCCGGGTGCTCCCGCCGGCCGGCCCGTCGGCCGCGACCATGGCCGGTCTCCTTCCGTGCCTCTACCGAAGCGTCGCAGGAACGATTCTGACCCCTCACACACCTCCGCGAACAAGCTATGGACATGACATGTCATGAACCCTTAAATCAGGAGCACGCCAGGGGTCCCCGCCTCTGGCCCCCCACACGCGCCCCCAGGCGCCTTCCCGAGGAGACCGATGAGTCGGATACGGCACATCCGAGGTTCCCGTATCGCCGCGGCCGGCACCGCCGCGACCACCGCGGCCCTGCTGGCCGCCGCCCTCGCACCCGCGCCCGCCGCCGGCGCGGCCGACAGACCCAGTCGCGCCACCGCGATCGACCACGCCACGGCGGCGCTGGTGCAGCAGGCCTCACGCCTGGGCCTCACCGCTGCGGAGGGTACCAGCGTCCGGGACGTCGTGGTCGACGCGGACGGCAGCCAGCACGTGCGCTACG
Organism: Streptomyces sp. NPDC046931; assembly: GCF_040644655.1. Classification (NCBI taxonomy): domain Bacteria; kingdom Bacillati; phylum Actinomycetota; class Actinomycetes; order Kitasatosporales; family Streptomycetaceae; genus Streptomyces; species Streptomyces sp. NPDC046931. The sequence goes on along the minus strand of NZ_JBEYWX010000007.1, from coordinate 1,550 downwards.
ACCGGACGTACCGTCACCTCCCCGTTCTCGGCGGCGACTTCGTGGTCCACCTCGCGCGCAACGGGTCCTACCGCGGCGCGGACCAGGCCATGCGGCACACCGTCTCCCTGCCCACCGTCATCCCCTCGGTGAAGGCCCCCAAGGCCGCCGACCTGGCCGCCACCGCACTGCGCGCCGCCAACGCCGGCGAGCTGCTGAAGAACGTGAAGGCCAAGCCGCAGCTCGTCGTCGACGCGCTGCACGGCGCACCCCGGCTGGCCTGGCGCACCAACGCGGTCGGCCAGGACTCGCTCGGCAACCCGGTCGCCCGCACGGTCCTCACGGACGCCTGCACCGGCCGGCAGATCGACGCGTGGGACAGCATCGAGACGGCGACCGGCGACGGACAGTCCCTCTACAGCGGAACGGTGCCGCTGGAGACGACGCAGTCCGGGTCGACGTACCAGCTCAAGGACCCCACGCGCGGCAACACCTACACGGGCGATGCCGCCAACAAGACGGACCTGTGCTTCTTCGGCATCTGCTTCAGCCGCGCCCCCGCAACGCTGTTCACCGACGCCGACAACCACTGGGGCACGGGCACGGCGTCCGACCGCTCCTCGGCGGCGGTGGACGCGCAGTACGGCACCAACGAGACCTGGGACTACTACAAGAACGTCCACGGACGGGCCGGCATCGCGGGCGACGGCAAGGGCTCGTACAACCGGGTGCACTACGGCAACAAGTACAACAACGCGTTCTGGGACGACAGCTGCTTCTGCATGACGTACGGCGACGGCGACGGGACGACGTTCGGGCCGCTGGTGGCGCTGGACGTGGCCGGCCACGAGATGTCGCACGGCGTGACGTCGAAGACGGCGGCGCTGACGTACTCCGGCGAGTCGGGCGGCCTGAACGAGGCGACCTCGGACATCTTCGGGACGCTGGTGGAGTGGTACGCGAACAGCACCTCGGACCCCGGTGACTACCTCATCGGCGAGAAGATCGTCCGCTCCGGCTTCGGCAAGCCGGCGCTGCGCTACATGGACCAGCCCTCCAAGGACGGCAACTCGGCCGACTGCTGGAGCTCGTCGGTCGGCAACCTCGACGTGCACTACTCCTCGGGCGTCGCGAACCACTTCGCGTACCTCCTCGCGGAGGGCCGCGGCGCGAAGACCGTGGGCGGCGTCTCCTACAACTCCCCCACCTGCAACGGCTCGACGGTGACCGGGATCGGCCGGGACAAGCTCGGCAAGATCTGGTACCGGGCCCTGACGGTCTACATGACGTCGTCCACGAACTACGCGGGCGCGCGCACCGCGACGCTGAACGCGGCGAAGGACCTCTACGGGGCCGGCAGTACGGAGTACAACGCGGTCGCGGCGGCGTGGAGCGCCGTGAACGTGGGCTGACCAGCACGCCCCGAGCCGCCGGGAAGCCGGCGGCGAGCCGGGTGCCGGAACCTCTGCGCTCCGTGACAGCCCGAGCACCTCGGGCAGCTTGGGCCAGTCGTCGAGCAGCGCGGTGGTGACGACGGTGACGAGAGTGGCGTACGGCAGTGTGATCAGCAG